>CAMLDZ010000017.1 GCA_946478985.1 uncultured Solimonas sp. | reverse complement strand
CGCTTTGCGGCCATGCGGCGTTGCTCCTGACGTCATTTGGAACCACCCCATCTCAATTCAATGGGCCTTCGTCGCGCCTTGCCTGGCCGCAAAGCGGGTGGCATCACAGCGGTGGCCATAGCGTTAACAGGCCCTAGATAAACCAGGCAAACGCGAACAGCAGCACCATCGCCAGACACAGCGCCAGCTTGGCGGCGCTGCCCAGCACCAGGCCGATCCAGGTGGCGATGCCGACGCTGGCGGCGCGCTCGACGCTGCGCTGCGCCATCAGCTCGCCGACCATCGCGCCGACGAAGGGGCCGAGCAGCAGGCCGGGAATGCCGAGGAACATGCCGGCGACGCTGCCGAGCAGCGCACCGCTGACGGCCTGCCGGCTGGCGCCGACCCGCCTGGCGCCGAGCGCCGAGGCGGCGAAGTCGATCAGCACCGTCAGCAGCGCCAGCACCGCGGCGGCGATCAGGGTCGGCGCGCCGACCCGCTGGTAGTCGCCCGCCCAGGCGAGCAGCCACAGGCCGAAGAACACCAGCGGAGCGCCGGGCAGGATCGGCAGCACCGTGCCGACCAGACCGCCCAGGACCAGGGCCATGCCCAGCAGGACGCTCAGAACTTCGACGAAAGACTCCATCGGCTGATTTTCCTATGACGACCGGCTGCCCCGCTGCGACGAAGTTTCCTACACTGCGACGGACATGAAGAATCCGCCCCGCATGGCGCGCCGCGTGATCCAGTTGCGCCTGCGCGAACTCGAGCAGGCCGAGCGCTACGCGGTATGGCGCGAGATCGCCGCTGAACTCGACCGGCTCGAAGGCGCCGACGCCTGGAAACAGGACGACACCAGCGACGACTACGATTACCTGTTGATCCAGCAACGCCTGCAGCAGCTGCGCCTGCTGCGCCGGCGCGGCGACGCGCGGCATCTTGCTTTCGATCTCTACGAAAGCCTGCACGGCAACCTCGGCAACATCGCCAGCCCGGCCCTGTACGCGGTAGCGCGGCTCGGCACCAAGCAACTGGTCCGCGACTATCTCAGCGAGGTGGCGCGCTGCCTCGATTTCCTGTGCGCCGGCGACTTCGCGAACTTCGGCTTCGAGGACAAGAAGCAGTTCTTCGCACGCACCGCCGCCAGTTTCGGCCGCTCGGCGCTGATGCTGTCCGGCGGCGGCACGCTGGGCATGTTCCATCTCGGCGTGATCAAGGCGCTGCACGAGCAGCAGCTGCTGCCCAAGGTGCTGTCCGGTGCCTCGGCCGGCTCGATCATCGCCAGCACCGTCGCCGTGCGGCTCGACAGCGAGATCGCCGCGATGTTCGCACCCGGCAGTCTCGATCTCGCCGCCTTCCAGGCGCTGGGCTGGCGCGACGCGATCAAGGGTGGCGGCATGATGGACCCCGCGCAGCTGGAGCGCTGCATCCAGTCCAACATCGGCGAGCTCACTTTCGCCGACGCCTACGAGCGCAGCGGCCGCATCGCCAACATCACGGTGTCACCGGTCGAGGCGCATCAGCAAGGCCGCCTGCTCAACTACCTGACCGCGCCGCACGTGCTGATGCGCCGCGCGGTGCTGGCATCCTGTGCGGCGCCCGGCATCTTCGCGCCGGTGCAGCTGGCCGCCCGCGACTACGACGGCACCGTGGTGCCGTACATGCCGGGCAAACGCTGGACCGACGGCACGCTGTCCGCCGATCTGCCGATGCTGCGGCTGGCGCGGCTGCACAACGTCAACCACTACATCGTCAGCCAGACCAATCCGCACGTGGTGCCGTTCCTGCAGCAGGAGAAGCGGGTGACGCGGCGCGGCCTGGCGCCGCTGGCGCGCGAACTGGTCCGCCACGGCGGCAGCGGCGCGCTGCGGCTGGCCCGCAAGCACCTGGACCCGTACGGCGGGCGCGTGCTCGGCCGCATCGACGACATCGTGCGGCAGCGCTACTCCGGCGACATCACCTTGTTCCCGCGCTCGACGCCGGCGCGCGCCCTGCGCATCTTCGTCAATCCGACCGCGGACGACATCCAGACCTACATCCGCGACGGCGAACGCGCGACCTGGCCGAAGCTGGAGCGCATCCGCCTGCAGACGCTGATCTCGCGCACCTTCGACGATTGCCTGCAGCTGCTGGCGCGCCAGGAGCACGAGCTGCTGCAGCCGCGCCCGCGGCGCCTGCGCGCCGCTGGCGGCTGAAGGGCGTCGCGCTCACGCCAGATTGGCGTCCATCACGCTGTTGACTTCCTTCTCGATGCGCGACTTCAGCGGCCTGAGCAGCAGGCCGAGCTTGGCCTGGATCTGGATCTCGTCGGCCGTCACGTCGAGATGGCCGTTGAGGCCAGAGCGCTCGAAGACCACGCTGTCGCCCTTCCAGCGGTACTTCACGTCGTACTCGCTGGCGACCTTGGCGATGATCTTCTCGGCGATCTTCTTGGCTTCTTCGGGCGAACGGCCGTGGCGGCGGCGCAGCGAGATGTCGGACATGGGGTTCTCCGGGTCGATGTTGTTATGAGGCTCGGTAGCGAGCGCAAGTAGAGGGCGCAGCGCCTGAATCGGCCGTGAAACGGCGCAGCATTCAGGGCTTCTGCTTGAGCAGATCGCGGATCTCGGTCAGCAGCTTTTCTTCGGCACTCGGCGCCGGCGGCGCCTTCGGCGCTTCCGCCTGCTGGCGCTTGAGGCGGTTGATCAGCTTGACGAAGAGAAAGATCGCGAAGGCGATGATGACGAAGTCGAAGATGGTCTGGATGAACTTGCCGTAGGACAGCAGCACCGCCGCCTTGTCGCCTTCCGCGGCGCGCAGGGTGACGGCCAGATCGGAGAAATCGACGCCGCCGATCAGCACGCCGAGCAAGGGCGTGATCAGGTCGGCGACCAGCGACGACACGATCTTGCCGAACGCGGCGCCGATGACGACGCCGACGGCGAGATCGACGACGTTGCCGCGCATCGCAAACTCACGAAACTCCTTCACTACGCTCATCGTGTACTCCTTTGGTCGAGGGGGAGGCAGCTGGGCAGACCGGCGTCCAGATTGGCGTAGCGCGGGATGAAGTGCAGTTCTTCACGCAGACGCGTCGTCCGCAGCCGCTTGGATTCTTCCATGAAAGACCACATCGCCGGTGTCAGCAAGCGCTGTGCCTCGTCGCGCGAGACCTGCGCGGGCTCGGGCAGGCCCAGCAGGCGGGCGCAACGGATGAAGTAGTCGGCCATCGTCGTCGGCGCGCCGTCGGCGACGTGGTAGGCACGGCCGGGCCGGCCGAACGCTGCGGCATGCAAGCTCGCCTCCGCCAGGTCATCGGCGTGGATGCGGTTGGTATAGGGCGCCTCGTCCGCGCGCAGGATCGGCAGGCCGCGCTGCAGCCGCTCGACCGGCAGCCGGCCGGGGCCGTAGATCCCCGGCACGCGCAGGACGATCACGCGGCCGCCGCCCTGCGCCTGCCAGTCGTGCACGGCGGCTTCGGCATCGGCGCGGCGGCGGCCACGCGCGTTGCCGGGAGCGATCGGCGCGTCCTCGTCGATCCACGCGCCGCCGCAGTCGCCGTAGACCGCCGAGGTCGACAGATAGACCAGCGTGTCGATCCGCCCGCGCTGCGCGGCCAGCCAGCCGCGCAGGCGCGGGTCCTGATCGCCGCTGGCCGGCGGCGGCGCGAACCAGAACAGCAGCGGCCAGTCGCCGGCGTCCTGCGGCTGATCCAGATCGGCCAGCTGCACGCCGATGCCGCGCGCCTGCAGCGTTTGCGCATTTTGCTGGGAGCGGACGATTGCCGTAACCTCGCGGCCCATTGTCTGCAGCCGTAGCGCGACACGCGTGCCGATGTCACCGCACCCGGCGATCAGTGCGCGCGGCGGCAACAGCGCTTCGAGATTCTTCATGGTTCATCAAGTGTATCTGGCCGGGCGGCCGCAGAGCTTCCAGACCGAAGCCGGAGAAACGGTGCTGGGTGCCGGCCTGCGCCACGGCTTCGCGCTGCCGTTCGGCTGCCAGTCCGGAGGTTGCGCCTCCTGCCGCGTGCGCCTGCAGAGCGGCACGGTGGAACACCGCATGCCGCCGCCGGCGCTGTCCGATGCCGAGCGCGAGGCCGGCTACATCCTGATGTGCCTGGCCGAACCGCGCAGCGACATCACGATCGAACTGCACCAGCCGCCGCAGATCGACAGCCTGCGCCCGCGCCAGCTGCCGGTGCGCGCGCTGCGCAAGCACTGGTTGTCGCACGACGTGCTGGGCCTGACGTTGAAGCTGCCGCGCGGCGACAGTTTCCGCTACCTGCCCGGCCAATATCTGGACCTGCTGATCGACGACGGCCGTCGCCGCAGCTTCTCGATCGCCAACCGGCCGAACGACGAAACCATCGAACTGCACATCCGCGTGACGCCCAACGGCCGCTTCGCCAACTGGGCCGCCAAGGAGATGCCGGACCGCGCGATCCTGCGCATCGAAGGTCCGCTCGGCGCGTTCTACGTGCGCGAGGACTCGACGCGGCCAATCGTGATGGTCGCCGGCGGCACCGGCATCGCGCCGATCCACGCCATGCTCGACGAACAGCTCAGCCACGGCGGCATGCGGCCCATGGAACTGTACTGGGGCGTGCGCGAAGCACGCGATCTCTACCTCGACACGCAGCTGCGTGCCTGGGCACAGGCGCATCCGCAGTTCCGTTACACGCCCGTGCTGTCGGAAGCCGGCGACGACTGGAGCGGTGCGCGCGGTTTCGTCCATGAGGCCGTGCTCGCCGCACACCCGCGACTCGACGGCTACGAAGCCTACCTGTCCGGCCCGCCGGTGATGGTGCGCAGCGGCAAGCAGGCGTTTCTCGCCGCCGGCGTCGACGCCGACCACCTGTTCTACGATTCTTTCGACTACGCCTTCGAGACCTGGCCGCAGCTCGGCTGAGAAATGACGGGCTGAGCCGGCTCGGAGCAGGTGCTAGCGAATCTGCACCGGAATGCTTTTCATCGCGCCGCTACCGGAGCCGTTGCCGCTACGGCTGACGTTCAGCACGATGTAGCCGTGCTGGGGAACTGTCTTGAGCCACGCGCTCAGATCCGTGTCGGCGCCGTTCTCGCAGACCACGTGATTGTTCTTGCCGAGCGCGCATGAGATCAGGCCCGAGTCCGCACACAGCTCGCTGGGTGGCCCGCAATCGAGATCGAGGATTTTCGGATCCTCCTCACGCACCGCGACAGCGGTCTGGCTCAGGTACACCTTGGCGTCATACGAAATGCCCGGCTGATCGATCTGCCACTGCAGCGCGAACTGGCCGTCGTCGACATTGGCATCGATCACGGGATCACCGACCACCGGGGGCGCCAGATAGCTGGCGTCGATGGAAAAGGCCTGGATCGAAGTAGCCCCGATGAAATCCTCGCCACCGCCACCGCCGCCGCCACTGCAAGCAGCGGTCAGCGCCGAAGCGGCCAGCACGAGGAGGCAGGACAACAGCAAGCTTGCAGGTTTCATGGTCGGGTGCGGGCGTACAGAGGAGAACGGCGTGGCGAAAACGGCACGCCACCCATTCTGCCGCGACGGCCGCGGCCGATGCCGCCGGGGCGAACGGCCGAGAAGACCTGCGTCACATGCGCAGCCTGCGCCCGGCGCAGCGGCGACGAGGCGGGCGGGCGCTCAGACCGAGGCCGCGAACTCCAGGCCCTGCTTGTAGAAGCGCTGCGCCTCGTCGGCGTTCTGCGTCGATTCGCAGAGCCGTGCCAGTTCCAGATAGGCGCCGGCGGAAGGCGCGACGCGGATCACCGCGTCCAGGTAGCTGCGCGCCTTGCCCCACAGGCGGTTGCGCAGGCACACACGGCCCGCGGTGATCAGCAGCTCCGGCTTTTCGCCGTAGCGGTTGAGCCAGTCCTCGATCGCCGCCAGTTGCGTGAGCGGGTCGGCGGCGTGCAGCTCGCCGTACAGCGCGGCCAGGCTCGCGTCCCATTCCCTGGCCAGCGCCGTGCTGGCCAGCGCCAGTGCATCGGCATCGGCGTTGAGCCGTGCCAGGCCGTGGATATAAGCGTTGCGGATGCCGATCTTGCTACGGAAATCCTTGGGCGTGGCCTCCCAGATCGCCTTGAGGCGATCCAGCCGCGCCTGCTGCTGCGCATCGGCGATGCATTCGAGCAGCGCGCGGTCGAGCAGTTCGCCGTAGCGCGCCTCGCTCAGGCGATCGCGGTTGCCGCTATCGAGCAGCAACTGGCGCAGCGACTCCCAGGCGGCCAGGCCGGCGTAGGCATCGGCCAGCAGCTCGACCGCATACGGATGCTGCGGATTGATGCCGCGCAGCTTGAGCGCGGTGTCGCGCGCCAGCGCGAACTCGCCGCGTTCCAGCTGCAGCTCGGCCTGCGTCAGCAAGGTCGCGAACTCCATCTCCGGGGCGATTTCCTTGGCCAAGCGCAGGTAGTGGTCGCGGCGCTCGCCGACACCCAGGCGCTGTGCGGCACGGGCGGCGGCGAGGTAGTTGAGATGGCCGGCGTGATGATCGGCGGCGCGGCGCACCAGTTCGATCTCGGCGCGCTTCCAGTTGCCTTCGAGCAGGCGCAGCAGGCCGGTCTCGAACGACTGCTGGGCCTTTTCCTCGCGGCGCCGCGCCAGCATCTTGCGCACCGTCATCGGCAGCGTGGCGCCGGCGAACAGCAGGCGCGCCAGCGAGACCACGCTGGCGAGGCTGACCACCACTGCCAGGATCAGGCCCAGCAGCGAGGTCTCGATGATCCAGCGGTGGAAGCTGATCAGCACATAGCCGGTTTCGGCGCGCAGGTAGAACGCCGCGGCGGCGCCGCAGGCGAGGACCAGCAAGGACACGATCAGCAGGCGGATCATGGCGTCTCGGGACGCAGGAAGGCGCGCAGCAGGCCGAGGCTGCGGCCGATGTCCGGCAGTGGCGGCGTCAGGTCCAGGGGCTGCAGGCGCTCCAGCTCGGCCTTGGCGGCGGCGACGCCGGGATCGTCGCTACGGAAGTAGGTGTCGAGCCAGGCCGAGGCGCTGTCGCAGAGATCGCGGAAGCTGACGGTGTCGCCGCGCAGCAGCGCCACACGTGCACCTTCGAGCTTGAGCGCCAGCACCTGCACCACCAGCGCCTCCTGCTCGGCGCCGAGCAGGCGCGGCGAGGGGCCGGTGTCGCGGCGGATCGCGAAGATGCTGCTCAGCGCTTCTATCACCGAGGCGCGCACGCGCTCGTACCAGCGCGCGTCGTCGGCGATCAGCAGTGGCTGCGGCGTCGATTCGAAATGGCTGGGCACGCGTGCCGCCAGCGGCAGCCGCGGCGCGCGCTGGATCAGGCTCGACAGCGTCAGCGCGGCGCCGGCGTAGTCCGGCAGCGGGATCGCCTGCAACGCTGCCTTTTCCTGCGCCAGCGCCTGGCGTACCGGGAACAGGCGCGGCTCGCGCAGCGCAGCCAGGCGGGCGTCGGCTGCTTCGATGGCGACGATCGCCGCCGGCACGTCGCGCGCCAGCTGCAGGCGGTCGTTGGCCAGCAGCAACAGTTGCTCGACGGCAGCGATCTGCAGGCGGTCACGACCGCCGGCCAGTTGCTCCTTGAGCTGGCCGACGATCTGGTCGTGGGCGTCGATGCGACTGCCGAAGTCGGTGATTTCGCCGGCGCTGCGCTGCGCGGCGGCGGCAAGGTCGACCTGACGCGAGTCGAGCCGGTCTGCCTGCACTTCGACGGCGTTGAGATCGCGCGCCAGGCGCTTGAGGGCGTCGTCCTGCACCGCGAACACGCTGGTGACGCGCGCATACAGCCAGGCCGCGCCGCCGACCAGCAGCGCCGCGCCGAGCAGCGCGAACAGCCAGGGGGCCAGACTGCGCCGCGCCGGCGGCGGCGGCGCAACCGACACGCGCGGGGATGGGGTCTCTGGCTTGGCGTCTTCGCTCATCGGACTCATTCAAGGATTTGTTGCGCGCCACTGCTCTAGGCAGCGCACATAGGCTTCATCGGCCACATGATCCGGCACCAGCGGCGTCGCCTCGAAGCCCAGCCGGGCCGCCTGTTCTACCACACGCTGGCTGGGCACAACCAGCCGCAGCCGGCGCAACTGCGGCAACAGCGCCGGCGCGCTGGCGTCGGCCAGATGCTGCAGCGCCTCGCCGCTGGTGATGACGATGAACTCGCTGTCGTGCAGCGCTTCCTGCAGCTGCGCCGGCGGCAGCGGCAGGGCGACGCGGCGGTAGACGGCGATCCGCGCGACCTCGGCGCCGCGCGCTTCCAGGGTGTCGACCAGCGTGGTCAGGCCGTCTTCGCCGGCGATCACGACAAAGCGGCAACCCGCCACGGCCTGGAGTTCCGGCAGGGCCAGCAAGGCTTCGCTGGAGTACGCCGCATCCGGCACGCGCGGCTGCAGGCCGAGCCGCTCCAGCGCGACGGCGGTGGCGCGCCCCACCGCCATCACCGGCGGCCAGACGCCGCCGTCGAGCTGCTGCGCATGCTGGACGGCATTGACGCTGGTGAAGATCCAGGCCCGCGCGTCGCGGCTCGCGGCCAGCACCCGCGCCGCACGCTGCGGGTGGCGCACCGGCTCGATCGCCTGCAGCGGCAGTCGCCGCACCTGCGCACCGCGTGCCTGCAGCAGGCGGCTCAGCGTCTCCGCCTGTGGCGCCGGCCGCGTCACCAGCACGCGGAGACCTCGCAGCGTGTCGGCCGTCACAGGCGGCGGCGATCAGACCGCGATGCCGAGCGCGGACAGGATGGTGCGGGCGCCGCTGGCCAGCAGCCGCTCGGCGAGCGCAGCGCCGAGCGCCGCGGCCTCGGCGACCGGGCCGTCGATGTCGCCACGGACCTGCTTGGAGCCATCTGGCGCCGCCACCAGTCCGCTCAGCCGGACGGTGTCAGCGTCGACCACCGCATGGCCGGCCACCGGCACCTGGCAGGCGCCGCCGAGCCGCGCGTTCATTGCACGCTCGGCGGCGAGGCGGATCGCCGAGCCGCGGTCGTCGAGCACGCGCAGGCGCTCCCGCGTGGCCGCGTCATCGCTGCGGCATTCGATGCCGATGATGCCCTGGCCGATCGCCGGGATGAACCGCGTCACCGCGAAGCTTTCGCGGATGCGCGCACCCAGGCCCAGCCGCGCCAAGCCGGCGTGTGCGAGCAGGATGGCGTCGTACTGATTTTCGTCGAGCTTGCGCAGCCGCGTGCCGACATTGCCGCGCAGATCGCGCACCGTCAGATCCGGGCGCTCGGCGCGCAGCTGCGCCTGGCGCCGCAGGCTGGAGGTGCCGACCACCGCACCGGCCGGCAGTTCGGCGAGCGCGGCGAAGCGATTGGACACGAAGGCGTCGCGCGGGTCTTCGGTGGCCAGGAAGGCGGTCAGCATCAGGCCGTCCGGCTGCTGCACCGGAACGTCCTTCATCGAGTGCACGGCCAGGTCAGCCCGGCCCTCCAGCATCGCCTGCTCCAGCTCCTTGACGAACAAGCCCTTGCCGCCGACGCTGGACAGCGGACTGCCGAGCAGCTGATCGCCGCGCGTGGTCATCGGCACCAGCACGACATCGAGGCCCGGATGCGCGGCCTGCAGGCGCGCCTTGACGTGCTCGGCCTGCCAGAGCGCCAGCGGGGATTCGCGGGTTGCGATGCGTAGGGTCATGGTCGACGCGGGGTATCCGATGAGAAGAATGCCGGGCGGCATTCTCCCATCATTCGCACCGGGGCGGACGCTCCGCCGCCGCGCTCAACAGCGGGTCGCGGGCAACAAACTAGCCGTCGGTAAGAAAGCGGCGCACCTCGGCCAGGCGTCGCCGCGACACCGGCATGGCCTGCGCGGCGTGTTTCATCTTCAGCCAGTGGTGCTGCTCGCCGTGGCGGTCACGCTCGAGGCTGGCAATGAAATGCGTATTGACCAGTGCCTTGCGGTGAATGCGCAGGAACTGCGGCGCCAGGTCTTCTTCCAGCGTCTTCAGCGATTCCTCGATCAGCACCTCGCCGTGCAGGTGCGCCACCGTCGTGTACTTCTGGTCGGCCAGGAAATAGACGACGTCCTGTACCGGCACACGGACCAGGCCGTCGCGCGTGGTGGCGAGGATGAACTCGCGCTTGAGGGGGCTGGCGGTCTCGGCGCCGCCACCGCGTGCCGGCTTGTGCGCGCGCGTGGGCTTGCGCACGCGCTGCAGCGCGTCGCGCAGCTTCTCGATGCGGATCGGCTTGAGCAGATAGCCTTGCGCACTGGCGTCGAAGGCCGACAGCGCATGCTCCGAATAGGCGGTGGTGAAGATCACCGCTGGCGGCACGTCCATCTCGGCGAGCTGGCGGCCGACCTGCAGGCCGTCGATGCCGCCCATGCGGATGTCGAGCAGCACCAGATCGGGTTCCTCGTCGTCGATCACGTCGAGTGCCGACTCGCCGTCGCCGGCCTCGCCGACGATGTCGTAGCCAGGGAATTCCTGCAGCAGCCGCTTGAGGCGTTCCCTCGCCAGCGGTTCGTCATCCACGATCACGACGCGCATGTCATTCCCCTCGTATCGGTCGCCGGCGCTACGCCGGCTCCGGCATGTTGATTTTGGGCAGCACGAGGCGTGCACGGAACACCCCACCCTCGAGCCGCAGATCACGTCCCAGTTCCAGACGTGCCCCTTCACCGTAAATCAGCTTGAGACGTTGAGCAATATTGTCGACGGCCACCTGGTTACCGTGCTTGGCCGGCTCGCTCTGCGGCGGAATCGGATTGCTCACCTCGATCACCAGACGGCCGAAGATTTCGCGGGCGGCAATGCGCACGACGCCCTGTTGCGCCAGTCGCGAAATGCCGTGATGGACCGCGTTCTCGATCAGCGGCTGCAGGATCAGCTTGGGCACCGGCCAGTCGAGCACGTCCTCCGGCATGTCCCACTCGACCAGCATCTTGTCGCCCAGGCGCAGCTTCTCGATGCGCAGGTAGGCATGGCACAACTGCATCTCTTCGAGCAGGCGGGCGATCTGCTGGCCTTTCTCCAGCGTCGCGCGGAACAGGTCGGAGAGGTCCTCGACCATCATCTCGGCGTCGTCGGGCCGCACCGCGATCAGCGCGGCCAGACTGTTGAGGGCGTTGAACAGGAAGTGCGGGCGGATGCGCGCATTGAGCGCCTGGTAGCGTGCCTCGCCCTCGGCGCGAACCTGCATCGACCACTGATGGCGAACCCAGAAGTAGCGCAGCAGCATCAGCGCGACGATGGCCGCGATCAGCGCATGGCGGATGATGAAGTGCTGCCGCGACTCGTCGTCCGAGATGAAGCTCCAGTCCATCGCCTGGGTGAGCCGGAAGGCGATATCGGCGGCGATGGTCACGATCACCACCAGCAGCCCCCAGCAGACGAAGAACACCACGCCGGGGCGCGCGTACTTGAGCCAGCGCCGCGCCGCGCACAGCGTCACCGCCGCGCACAGGCCGATGCTTTGCAGATACAGCGCGATCAGCACCCAGCGCTGCAGCACCGGGCCGCCATCGCTGTCGCCGGTCAGGCTCAGCACCACGGCGACCAGCAGCATGGTGAAGGCCAGCGACAGGATCGCCCGCACCTCGCAGAAATTGGGGATCAGCGCGAGCTGATGGCGGCGCAGCCTGGGTGTGATGCGTTCCACGTGGTGGCGTGTCGGTGACGGAGCAAAGCCAGCAGGCGGCCGGCGGCGCAAGCTTCGCAGTGCCGCCACGGGGCGGCAAGGGCCGCGAGCGCCCTTGGGGGTCCGTGCCCGCACCGTTCGGCGCCGGTGCCCGGGCAACGGCGCGCCGTATAATTGCCGCCCTTTTCTCCTGCCGTGGTGCGCGACGATGTCCGGGAACCAGAAGCTGTGGGGCGGTCGCTTTGCCGAGGCCACCTCCGAACTCGTCGAGAAGTTCTCCGAGTCGGTGAGCTTCGACGCGCGTCTGTACCGCCAGGACATCGCCGGCAGCCAGGCGCACGCCCGCATGCTCGCCAAGGTCGGCGTGCTGTCGGCCGCCGATGCCGAGGCGATCGTCAGCGGCCTCGACGCGATCCGCGCCGAGATCGACGCCGGCAGCTTCGTCTGGAGCGAGAAGCTCGAAGACGTGCACATGAACATCGAGGCGCGCCTCACCGAGCGGATCGGCGATGCCGGCAAGCGCCTGCACACCGGGCGCTCGCGCAACGATCAGGTCGCCACCGACCTGCGCCTGTACGTGCGCGACAGCATCGACCAGATCCTGGCGCTGATCGACCGCGTCGCCGAGGGCCTGCTCGGACTCGCCGAGCGCGAGGCCGACACCGTGATGCCGGGCTTCACGCATCTGCAGATCGCCCAGCCGGTCAGTTTCGGCCACCACATGCTGGCCTGGCGCGAGCAGATCCTGCGCGACCGTTCGCGCCTGGTCGACTGTCGCCAGCGGCTCAACCTGCTGCCGCTCGGCGCCGCCGCGCTGGCCGGCACGGTCTATCCGATCGACCGCCATTACGTCGCCGAATTGCTCGGCTTCGACGGCGTCACCGAGAACTCGCTGGACACCGTCTCGGATCGCGACTTCGCGCTGGAATTCTGCGCGGCCGCGAGCCTGATCGCCGTGCACCTGTCGCGCTGGAGCGAGGAGCTGATCCTCTGGGTCACGCCGATGTTTGGCTTCGTCAAGCTGCCGGACCGCTTCTGCACCGGCAGCTCGATCATGCCGCAAAAGAAAAATCCCGACGTGCCGGAACTGGTGCGCGGCAAGACCGGCCGCGTGGTCGGCAATCTCAATGCGCTGTTGGTGCTGATGAAGGGCCAGCCGCTGGCGTACAACCGCGACAATCAGGAAGACAAGCCGCCGCTGTTCGACAGCGTCGATACCGTCAGCGCCTGCCTGGCCGTTTATGCCGAGCTGATTCCGACGATCGAGGTGCAGCGCGCCGCCTGCCGCGCGGCCGCGGCCAAGGGTTTCTCGACCGCGACCGACTTCGCCGACTACCTGGTCGGCAAGGGCCTGCCGTTCCGCGACGCCCACCATGCCTGCGGCTCGGCGGTGGCCTACGCGCAACAGAAGAATGCGGATCTCGCCGAGCTGACACTGGCGGAGCTGCAGCAGTTTTCGTCGCTGGTGGAGGCCGACGTGTTCGCCAAGATCACGCTGGAAGGCTCGCTGGCCGCGCGCAACCACTACGGCGCGACCAGTCCGGCGCAAGTGCGTGCGGCGATCGCGCGCGCGCGCGCCGACCGGCGCTAGGGACTCAGGAACTGCCGAGCAGCGAGCGCGGCGGCAAGGCGGCCGGCGCTTCGAGCATGCGCCGCAGACGGCGCAGGTCGATGGCCATCTGCACGCGGATCAGCGCTGCGAACAGCGGGTGCAGCCAGGCCCGGGCGCCGCTCGGCAGCAGGCGCAGCTCGTAGCGCAAGCAGGTGCCCTGCGCCGCCGGCTCGAACAGCCGGCGTCCTTCGCAGGACAGCGGGCCGCTGAGCATGCGAAAGCTCACACGGCGGCCGGGTTCGAAGGCGAGGATCTCCGCCAGCGACTGCGCACGCAGGCCGCCCAGATGCACGGTCTCCACCCTGACCTGCGTGCCGACACGCGGCAGGCCGCCGTCGCTCACCGAACGCACCGCGCGGCGCCACAGCGGATCATTGCGATAGTCGCCCGCCAGCGCGAATACGACGCCGGGGGGACGGGCAATGACGATGTGGGCGGAAACCGTGAGCATGGTGGCAGTATGCTCGGCAGGCACGAAGCGTGCCGCGAACTGCGGCACAAAACGCTTTTGTCTGGCAAGGCGATCAGAAAAAGCTGGCAGCCGCGTAACGAGCAGCGCCGCTGCGCCGATCATGCCGGCTTTCGCGAGTCGTAATGCTGCCGCTGTCCGGTCTTCGCCGCGGCAGCGATCGCCTCGATCATCCGGTGCCGCACCACGGCGTCGCCGAAATCCGGAGCGGTCTGGCTGCCGCTGCGCAAATCGTCGGCCACGCGCAGATAGGCCTGCGCGAGATTGAACGGCAGACCTTCCGGCGTTGCCGCCGGCGCCCAGCGGCACGAGGCCGGCAGCGGCAGATCGACCACCTTGCTGACGCCGCCGCGCGCACCCTTCATCCGCAGCGGCATCATCTGGATATGGCCGAAGTCGCCCTCGATCAACAGATCGCCTTCGCTGCCGTTGATCTCCCAGAGGAAGTTGTGGCCGCGCGACAGGCCGCCGCGGAAATGCACCGAAGCCACCGCGCCGCTGTGCAGCGTGCCGGTCACGCTGACCTGGTCGGCGACATTGCTGTCGAGCAGCCTGCCGTCCTCGGCACGCACGACCTGCGGCCGGCGTGTGGCGAACGTGGCGTTGAGCTCGGCGAACTCGCCGAGCAGCCAGCAGAACGCATCCATGGTGTGGCCGAACGGGATCGTCAGCATCGACGCACCATTCTTGCGGTCGAGCAGGTACTCGTAGCAGCTCAGCACGTCGGCGCCCCAGTTGAAGGCAGACGCGACGATCGACGACGACAGCACGGTGCCCACATACCCTTGCGCGAGCAGCTCACGGATGTGGTTGATCACCGGCGCCGCACGCGCTTGCAGGCCGACGCGCGCGAACACGCCGGTCTCGCGCGCCATGCGCTCCAGCTGCTCGGCCTCGGCCAGACCATTGCCGAGCGGCCACTCGCAGTACAGCGCCTTGCGCGCCTGCAGCGCCGCGGTCGCCAGTTCCAGGTGATGCGGCACCTTGACCGCGACCACCGCCAGATCGACCTCCGGTCGCGCCAGCAACGCCTGATGGTTGTCGAACGCCAAAGGGACGCCATAGGCTTTTGACGCCGCTTCGGCGGTCGCCTTGCGGCTGGTGCTGAGCGCGCTCAGCTCGAACTGCGGCAGCGAGCGCAGCGCCGGGATGTGCGCATCCGACGCCCAGCCACGCTCCGGGCTCGCACCGATGATGCCGACGCCGATGCGCGCGCTCATGCCCGGACTCCGCCGCCACTCGCCGTACTCAGCCGCATAGCACCTCGGTCGCATGCGTGGTATCGAGGTACTCCTTGACCATGCGGATCTTGCCGTCGCGGACGATGTGCAGGAAGTGATAGAGATTGTTGTAGACCTTGCCGGAGCTCATCACCGCGTACGACTCGGCCTCCATCGCCACGCGCTCGCCCTCGGCGGTCCACGCCGACGGCGTCATGCGGATGCCGTCGCGGGTATTGGCGGAGACGCCGGCCAGCAGCTCGGCGAACTGCGCCTTGTCGCGGCTGCCGGCGAGGCAGAATTTCTGCGGGCTGCCGGCGATCCACCAGGTGAACTCGCGGTCGTCGAGACAGGCCAGCGCGCCCTGCTGATCGCCGCGCGAGAACGCCTCCCAGAAGCCGGCGACGATCTTCTTGTTCTGTTCAGTGCTCATCGTCATCTCCCTCGTCTTCAGAGCAGCTGTACGACCTGGCCGGCATCGACCGGCAGGATCGCGCCGTTGATGTAGGAGCCGGCGTCGCTGGCCAGCAGCAGCAGCGCGCCGTCGAGTTCCTCGACGCGGCCGACGCGCTTGAGCGGCAGGCGCTCGATGTCGGCCTTGCCGGCGTCGGTGTCGAAGTAGCCGGACACCATCTCGGTCATGAAGTAGCCCGGCGCGATGGCGTTGCAGCGGATGCCGTGGCCGAACATGTCGCGCGCCATCGAGCGCGTCAGCTGGTTCACCGCCGCCTTGAGGCTGCCGTAGATCGGCACGCCCATCATCACCTGCTCGCCGGTGACCGAGGTGATGTTGACGATCGCGCCCTTTTCGCCCGCCCTGATCAGCCGCTCGCTGAAGGCGCGACAGGTGCGCATGGTGCCGGACAGATTGACGTTGATGAGGTTCTGCCAGGCCTCGTCGCTGACGGCCGGAAACGGTCCGAAATCGAGCTGCGCGGCGCTGTTGACCAGCACGTTGACGCGCCCGCCGGCGGCTTTCTCGGCACGGTCGAACAGCTTCTCGACGGCATCGGTGCTGCCGATGTCGACGTCGAGCGCAATCGCCTTGCCGCCGGCCTTGATGATGCCGGCGGCGACCTGCTCGATGCGCTCCTTCTGCCGCGCCGCGCAGATCACCGTCGCGCCGGCGTCAGCCAGCGTGTGCGCGAAGCGGCGGCCCATGCCGGTGCCGGCGCCGGTCACCAGCGCGATCCTGCCTTTGAGCGAAAACAGGTTCTCGATATTCGACATGCTCTTCTCCTCGTCGTCTCTTATGTATGGCGTTTGTTTATGGCGTCGTTGTTCGGGCATTCACTCGCTGTTGCGGCGACGCACCGACCAGGCGCGCTCGCGCAGGCTCTTCTGCCGCGCCTCCGGCGTGATCGCCGGCGTCGACGCCGGCAGCGCCGCGCGCAGCTGCGCCAGCTTGACGCGGCGTACTGTCGGAATCGGTGCGCCATCGGCCTTGTAGTAACGGATCGCCAGCAGGCCGCGCTCGTGTCCGCCGGCATCGAGCCAGTTGGCGATGCCTGGATCGCGGTGCGAAATCACCGCGCGGAACAGGCCGTCGGCATCGATCTCGGCCTGATGACCGTTGAGCGAGGTCTGCCGCAGGTGGAAGTCGCGTGCCTCCCAGAAGTGGCTGCACAGCTGGATGCTCCAGTACGGCGCCTGCGGCAGCCTGACCTCGACGATCAGCGCCTCGTCCTCGGCGCACTGGTAGACGCCCTTGCCGTACTGCAGGTCCTTCCAGCCGAAGTCGATGCTGTCGAAGATCATCGAGTTCTCGGGCGCGGTGTAGTAGGTGTTGACCACCTGCTGGAACCGCGCCGGCGCCTGCCGCAGCCAGTCCGACAGCAGCTGCAGATTGCTGGCGACCTGCTCCTTTTTCAGCGGCGGCGGCGGGTAGGTGGCACCGACGCGCTGGATGTTGAGCCGTGCCGGCTGCTCGCGCAGCCAGTCGTAGTAGTACTGGCGGAAGATGATGTTGCCGGGCCCCTCGGCGAGCTGCACCCAGTTGCTGTGCGGCACGTCCGCCGGCTTGTCGCGGCTGAGCACGATCTCGACATGATTGTCCGGGCCGACCTGGAAGTCGGAACGGCGATCGAACAGCTTCCACTCATTGATGTGCGCAAAGTGGCCCTGCCGCGTCTCGATGTCGAACAGCTTGGCGGTGCCACGGTCGCCGGCGATGCGGTAGACGTGATCGCCATGCACCGCCGCCCATTCGTAGTGACAGTCGGTGGCCGGCAGCCCCCAGTGAATGCGCGTGCTCAGGAAGTGGAAGAACTGCGGATAGTCGGCGTCCGCCAGTTCCATCGTCATCGGGATCGCGCCGGCGATCAGCCGCGTCAGGTAGCGCACGCCCTCTGAGCGCGTCAGATCATCCTTGACCAGCGGATCGCTCCAGACCAGCTTTTCCATCTCGCTGATCGTGCGCGTGAACTCGCGCCAGATCGCCGGGTTGTCGAAACCCATCTCGGCGATCCGCGCCGCGGCCAGGTCATCCATATGCAGTCTCCTCGGCAGCCGCGCTTAGCGCGACGTGATGAAGCGCGCGCGGTAGGCCGCGAAGCGCCGGTCGATTTCGTCCAGATCCAGGCCGTAGTGCGCGGCGCTGTAGTCGTATTTGCCCCAATGGTGTTCGGGCCGGCGCGCGTCGTAGTCGCGGAAGGCAGCCACCGCTTCCGGCGTCAGCCTGCGGCCGGCTTGTGCATAGACGCGCGCGATGACGCCGACGACGTCCTGGCAGATATCCTCGAACTGCACGTCGATGACGCGGCCCGCCGGCAGCTGCTCGCGTGCACTCAGGTTGCGGTCGAGCTGCTCGGCCCAGTAGTCGAACATGTCGCGGCCGATCTCGACCGGATCGACATGGTCGCTGCCCATCTTGCGGGCCTCCTCGATCAGCGAGGCGAACGAGGGGATCACCTTGCGCGGATCGCGGTGGCAGTGCACGACGGTGGCGTCCGGAAAAGTCTCCAGCAGCGTCGGCAGATCGCCGATGTGCACCGGCGATTTCATGATCCACGGCCGGCCGCGGCCGCCGCCGTCCTGCCACTGCAGGTACTGCAGGATGCCGCGCAGCAGCTGGTAGGTCGGCCGCGGGTCGGCCTTGGAGAAGTAGTCGCGGTACGACGGCACGCGCGAGAACAGCCACGAGATCATGCACTCGTGCGACATGTCCATGATGTGCAGCTCTTCGTCCGGCTCCAGCGCCTCCATCGGATGCCGCGCCATCCAGCCGGGAAACACCGTCGCCAGCGTCTTCTCGACGCTCAGTCCCGCTTCGATGCGAGCCTTGGGCTGGCCCGGCAGTTCGCCGGGGAACGGTGCCGGGTTGAGCGAGCGCCACAACTCCAGGCGCTGCACGCCCGGATCGGCCGACATCACGCGCTGCAGCTTCGAGGTGCCGGTGCGCGGCAGGCCGAGAATGACGATCGGCTTGACGATCCGCTCTTCGCGGATTTCCGGGTGGCGCTTGAGGTCTTCCAGATAGCGCAGGCGATTGGTCAGCAGGCGGATGATGCCGCCGTAGACCATCTGCTCGCCGATCGCATTGAGGCGCGCTTCCCGAGGCAGCGCAGCGACCAGTGCGCTGAGGCCTTTGACGAAATGGCGGTCGCCGTAATCGTCCAGTCCGGTCTCGGCGCTGGCTGCGGCCAGCAGGCCGTCGACTGTCTGCGGCAGCGCGGCGGGAGCCTGCGCTTCTGCGGTTTCGCTCATGTCTGTGTCTCCTGACGACGCGTTGGTTTTGTGTGCGGCGATGCGTCCGGAGCCGATCTTGTTGCGGCCGCCGCGGCCGGGACTATCAGATTCGTCTCGGCGTTTTTTCCTGATTCGTCCACGCGCCGACACCTGACAAGGCGGGCGGATCTGTTATTTACTTATGTCAGAATCGATTCATAAAGCGCTGCCATGACGGCGCTGTTGTCGAGGAGAGCGAGCCATGAGTGACAAGGCACTGCGCGCGGTCGATGCCATCCGCGGCATCTGCACGAGCGGGCCTTCGCTGGTCCGCGATTCCGACGCGCGGCGCGGCGTCGGCCTGTACGGCTGGAACACCGGCCCGGTGCAGGAGGTGCATATCCCGGAGAACGGCGAATTGATCGTCTCGCTGCATCTGGGCGGCGCCCGCCGGGTGCGTTTGTTCACGCATGAGGGGCTGACGCGCTCGTTTTCCAAGCCCGGTGACATCACCTTGATGCCGCGCGGCAAGCCGATCAGCTTTCGCACCGACGGTGCCGTCGAGTTCGCGACGCTGCATTTCTCGCCGGAAAGCCCCAATCGCCGTCACGCCGACGAATGGGCGCGGATCCTCGGCCAGTCCGACTGCCTTTTCGCATTCCGCGACGAGTACGTGCTGGCCAGCGTCAGGGCGCTGATGCAGGCCTCACGCAGCCGCAGCCGCGATACCGAGCGCTACTGCGCGCGTCTGCTGGATTCGCTAGTCGCGCATCTGGCCATGCTGGTCGAACGTGGCGGCCCCGAGCAGATCGATCTGCCGATGCGGCTGCAGCGCGGGCCGCGACAGCCGGACTTCGACGCCGTGCTGCGGCAGATCGAGCAGCATCTGGCCGATAAGCTGACGCTCGACGAGCTGTCGGCGCGCGCCGGCGTCAGTCGTGCGCTGTTCGCACGCGAGTTCAGCACACGCTTCGGCTGTTCACCGCACCGCTATCTCAACCGGCGTCGCGTCGAGCGTGCCAAGCAGCTGTTGCGCGAAGGGCTGCAGCACGAGGGCAGGCACAGCCTTGCCGATATCGCCTATGAGGTCGGCTTCAGCGGCCAGTCGCATTTCTCGACGATCTTCAAGTCGCTCGAAGGCTGCACGCCGATCGGCTACGTCAACGCACTGCGCAACTCCTAAGGCTTGCGCACGTCGAAGCCGCGCGCGCGCAGCAGCGCGATCAGGCCATCGCGGCCGTACAGATGGGCGGCGCCGACGATGACCAGTTGTGGCCGCGACTGGCGCAGCCGGGCATCCAGCGCCGGCAGCCAGGCCCGGTTGCGATCGGCCAGCAGCGCCGCGTAGACGCGCGGGTAGTCGCTCCGGGTGTCGTCGACCAGCTGTTCGACGAAGCCCTCGTCGCCGCGCTGCCAGGCCTCGAACAGCTGCTGCGGCGCCTGCTCGTCCTGCTGCTGCTCGTCGAGCGCGGAGCGCAGCAGCTCGATGCCGGTGGCGCCGCGCATGGCACTGAACAGCTTCAGGTGTGCAGCCGGTGTCTCGAACCAGGCGATGGTCTTGCGGTCGCCGCGTGCGCGCTGGTGGAAGTACTGGTCGATGCCGAAAGCCGACTCGAAGCCGCTGCGCTCGTAGCCCACCAGCTCCAGCGTCAGCGCGCAGAACCAGGCGGCGTAGGCGTCGCAGACGTCGGCCGGCAGGCCGACCGCGGTGGCGACCGTGCGCACCCGCTGCAGCAGCGCCGCATCGGCCTCGTCGACCAGCCGGCCCTGCTGCGCGGCAGCGAGCACCGTCTGCTGCGCCTGGGCATCGTCGAGCGCGTCGAGATCGCTTTCGAACACTAACGTGTCGGCCTGCGCGTAGGCGGTCTCCAGCGCCGCGGGCAATGGATGCGCGGCCTGCGGCAGCAGGTGCACGGAGCCGAGCAGGTAGTGGCGGTACTTGCCGTCATTGACCTGCCAGAGGAACGGTGCGCCGGCGCGGCTGCCTGCCGCCGCGACAGCGTCGTCGTGACCGGAGTGGGCGAAGGCACTGCCCGTGAACAGCCAGGCCAGCGCCAGCCGCCGCCAATACCTCATGCCGGGGCGGTTTCCGCGTCGGGGTCGGCCACCAGCCAGCTACCGGCGGCCGAGGTGGCGCCGCCGAGCGCGGCGAAGTCGAACAGCTTCGGGTCGGCGAGCTGCGAAGGGGCGACGTTGGTCAGTGACGCGAACACCTGTTCGACGCGGTTGGGGTGCTCGCGCTCCCAGGCGTCCATCATCCGGCGCACCTGCTTGCGCTGCAGCTGCTCCTGCGAGCCGCAGAGGTTGCAGGGAATGATCGGGAAGCCCTGCTGCTCCGCGTAGGCGGCGATGTCGCGCTCGCGGCAGTAGGCCAGCGGGCGGATGACGACGTTGCGGCCGTCGTCGGACTGCAGCTTCGGCGGCATCGCCGCCAGGCGGCCGCCGTGGAACAGGTTGAGGAAGAAGGTCGCGACGATGTCGTCCTTGTGATGGCCGAGCGCGATCTTGGTATAGCCGTGTTCCGCGGCATAGGTGTACAGCGAGCCGCGGCGCAGCCGCGAGCACAGCGAGCACATGGTCTTGCCTTCCGGAATCACGCGCTTGACCACCGAATAGGTGTCCTGCTCGATGATGTGGAAGTCGACGCCGCGCTGCTTCAGGTACTCCGGCAGCACATGCTCGGGAAAATCCGGCTGCTTCTGGTCGAGGTTGACGGCGGTGAGGTGGAACTTGACCGGCGCCTTCTGCTGCAGCTGCAGCAGCATCTCCAGCATCGTGTAGCTGTCCTTGCCGCCGGACAGGCAGACCATCACGCGGTCGCCGTCGCTGATCATGTTGTAGTCCATGATGGCCTGGCCGACCTGGCGGCGCAGCCGCTTGGCGAGCTTGTTCTGCTCGCGGCGCTCCTGGCCGCCGGCGGCCGGTGCGGACGGGTGGAACTGGATCGGGTGGACGACGGCGGACATCGGCAGGGGCGCGGGTGGTCAAAGACGCGCCATTGTCGCATGCGCCGCCGCCTCCAGGCGCGCGCTCCGGCGAGGCTTCAGAGCCGGTTCAGTCGCTTTTTTCTTATGATGCGGCGTTTGCACCGCAAGCCCATTCCTCAAGCAACAGATCGGTCGACATGATCAATCGTCGTGACTTCATCGCTGCCGGCAGCATGAGCGCTGCCCTTGCCGCCCTCGGCATCACGCCCGAGGCCCTGGCCGCCAACAAGGTGCGCCTGGGCGGCGCCAGGTCGTTCTCGTTCGAATCGCTGGTGGCGCAGGCCAAGGCGCTGGCCGCCAAGCCCTACGAGGCGCCGCCGCCGCTGCCCAAGGCCGTGCTCGAGCGCATCGACTATGAGCAGCACGGCAAGATCAAGTACAAGCCGGACTACGCCGTGTTCGCCGACGGCCCCGGCCAGTACCCGCTGACCTTTTTCCATCTCGGCCGCTACTTCCAGTCGCCGGTGCGGATGTACCTGGTCGAAGGCGGCGACGCGCGCGAGATCGTCTACGACACCTCGTACTTCGAGATGCCGAAGAACAGCCCGGCCAAGGAACTGCCGCGTGGCGCCGGCTTCGCCGGTTTCCGGTTCCAGGAGAGCCGCAAGGCTGGAGCCAAGCTGGACTGGAAGAAGAACGACTGGGTGGCCTTCCTCGGCGCCTCCTACTTCCGCGCGATCGGCGAGCTGTTCCAGTACGGCCTGTCGGCGCGCGGCATCGCCATCGACGTCGCGCAGTCGGAGCGGCCGGAGGAGTTTCCCAACTTCACGCGCTTCTATTTCGAGCCGCCGGCCAGCGACAACAGCGACACGGTCATCGTCAACGCGCTGCTGGAGGGTCCTAGCATCACCGGCGCCTGGCGCTTCGTGATGAAGCGCGCCAAGGCGGTGGTGATGGACATCGACTGCGCGATCTTCCTGCGCCGCGACGTCGCCCGCCTCGGCATCGCACCGGCGACCTCGATGTACTGGTACTCGGAGACGGTCAAGCAGACCGCGATCGACTGGCGTCCGGAAGTGCACGACTCCGACGGCCTGGCGCTGTGGACCGGCAGCGGCGAGCGCATCTGGCGGCCGCTCAACAATCCGGTGCGGACCATGGCCTCGGCTTTCTCCGACGACAACCCGAAGGGCTTCGGCCTGCTGCAGCGCGATCGCGATTTCGACAACTATCAGGATGGCGTTGCCTACGACCGCCGGCCGAGCCTGTGGATCGAGCCGATCGACGGCTGGGGCGCCGGCACCGTGCAGCTGGTCGAAATCCCGACCGACGACGAGATCCACGACAACATCGTCGCCATGTGGGTGCCCAAGGCGCCGGCCAAGGCGGGCAATGAGTACCGGCTGAAATATCGCCTGCACTGGGCTGCCGACGAGCCGTATCCGACGCCGCTGGCGCGCTGCGTGGCGACGCGTCTCGGCCGCGGCGGGCAGCCGGGCCAGCCGCGGCCGGCCGGCGTGCGCAAGTTCATGGTGGAGTTCAAGGGCGGGCCGCTGGAGAAGCTCGCCTTCGGCGTGCGGCCGGAAGCGGTGCTCAGCGCCTCGCGCGGCAAGTTCAGCTACGTGTTCACCGAGGCGGTGCCGAACAATGTGCCCGGCCACTGGCGCGCGCAGTTCGATCTCACCGTCGACGGCGACGCGCCGGTCGACATGCGCCTGTACCTGAAGAACGGCAACCAGACACTGTCGGAAACCTGGCTCTACCAGTACCACCCGTAGCGGCAAGCCGCTCGCCACGAGAAAGGCCCCGTCATGATGACGGGGCCTTTTCTGCATCTGGCGCCACGACGCGCGCTCAGGTCGCCGATTGTTCCTGCACCGACAGCAGGCGGTTGTCCGCGTCGGTGGTTTCCAGGCGCACGGTGAAGCCCCAGAGCCGCGCCAGATGCTTGAGCACTTCGCCGGCCTCCTCGGACAGCGGGCGCCGGCGATGCTGACGATGGCGCAAGCTCAGCGAGCGGTCGCCGCGATGATCGTAGCGGACCACCTGGATGTCCGGCACCAGGCTGTCGCGGTTGTACTGCTGGCTCAGCAGCTGCCGCACGCGGCGGTAGCCCTGCTCGTTGTGGATCGAATCAACCAGCAGGTGATCGTCGCTCTCGCGGTCGGCGATCGCGAACAAATGAAACTCGCGGATCAGATGCGGCGACAGGAACTGGCCGATGAACGATTCGTCCTTGTAGTTGCGCATCGCGAAATCGAGAACCTTGAGCCAGTCGCCGCCGGCGATGTCCGGGAACCAGGCGCGATCCTCGGCGGTGGGATGCTCACAGATGCGGCGGATGTCCGTCATCATCGCGAAGCCCAGCGCATACGGATTGATGCCGCCATAGCCGCGCTGGTCGTAGCCGCGCTGCGTGACGACATTGGTGTGCGAGCTGAGCACTTCGAGCATGAAGCCGTCGTTGACCAGGCCCTTGTCATACAGACGGTTCAGAAGGGTGTAATGCCAGAAGGTCGCCCAGCCTTCGTTCATCACCTTGGTCAGGCCCTGCGGATAGAAGTACTGCGCCATCTTGCGGACGATGCGCACCAGCTCGCGCTGCCAGGGCTCCAGCTTGGGCGCGTGCTTCTCGACGAAATACAGCAGGTTCTCCTGCGGCTCCGGCGGATAGACCGACTCCGCTTCGCCGCGGTCGCGGCCATTGCCGTTGCGCGATGGCAGCGTGCGCCAGATTTCGTCGTACTGCTTCCAGGCGTAATCCTCGCGCTCGCGCTGACGCAGCCGCTCCTCATCGGCCGATAGCGGCGTGGGCTGGCGATAGCGGTCGACACCATGGCTCATCAGCGCATGGCAGGAGTCGAGCGTGTTCTCGACCGCCTCGTGGCCATAACGCTCCTCGCACTGCAGCACGAAGTTCCGCGCGAACACCATGTAGTCGATGATCGCGTCGGCATTGGTCCACTGCCGGAACAGGTAGTTGCCCTTGAAGAAGGAGTTGTGACCGTAGCAGGCGTGCGCGATCACCAGCGCCTGCATCGGCACGCTGTTCTCCTCCATCAGATAGGCGATACAGGGGTTGGAGTTGATGACGATCTCGTACGCCAGCCCGCGCATGCCGCGGCGATACATCTGCTCGTTCTTGATGAACTCCTTGCCGTAGCTCCAGTGCGGATAGCCGATCGGCAGGCCGAGCGAGGCGTAGGCGTCGAGCATCTGCTCGGAGGCGATCACCTCGATCTGGTTCGGATAGCAGTCCAGCTTGAACTCTTCGCGGGCGATCTTGCCGATCTCGCGGTCGTAGTCGGTCAGCAGCTCGAATGTCCACTCGGCGCCGGTGGACAGCGGACCTTGCAGGCAGTTCACGCAGCCTCCTTGCGGAACAGCTCCCGCAGCACCGGATAGACGCCGCCCCGCTCGTTGACGGCCGCCATCGCGAACTTTTCGCTGTCGATCCGCTGGTAGGCGTGGGTCAGCGGGCTGATGCGGCTGGAGTCGTCCGGGACTTCCACATAGGCGAAGTAGCGCAGCAACGGCAGCAACTGATCGGTCAGGCAGGCACGGCTCTTCTCCGGATCGGCACCGAAGGCATCGCCGTCGGAGACCTGTGCGCCGTAGATGTTCCACTCCTCCGTCGGATAGCGGGCGACGACGATCTCGTGCATCAGCTTCAACGCCGACAGCACCACCGTGCCGCCGCTCTGCGTATCGTGGAAGAAGGCGTCCTCTTCGACTTCCTGGGCGTTGTCGGTATGGCGGATGAAAACCAGCTCGACGCGCTTGTACTTGCGGCTGAGGAACAGGTACAGCAGCGTGAAGAAGCGCTTGGCGAGATCCTTCTTGTCCTCGCTCATCGACGCCGACACGTCCATCAGGCAGAACATCACCGCGCGCGACACCGGCTGCGGCACCTTGACGCGATGGCGGTAGCGCAGATCGATTTCGTCGAGGAAGGGCACGCGGTCGATGCGTCGCTGCAGTTCGGCGATCTCCTCGTCCGGCGGCACCTCGCGCTGCCGGAGGTCGGCGAGCTGGCGCTTCAGTGGCGCCTCGAGCGCGATGCGCCGCGCCATGGCCTGGCGCAGCGAGCGCGCGACCGACAGATTGGCCGGTACGCCGGACGGCGTATAGCCGGCACGCTGCAGCTTGTATTCGTTGACGTCCCCGAGCGTGTTGCGGATCAGGTGCGGCAGCTCCAGGTCGTCGAAGAACAGGTTCAGGAACTCCTCGCGCGACAGCGAGAAGCTGAAGTCGTCCTGCGTCGGCCCGCCCTGTCCCTCGCCTTCGCCGGAGCCGCCACCACTGGCGCCGCCGTCCGGGCGCGGCAGCCGGTCGCCGGCGGCGAACCTGTGATTGCCCGGCAGGACGATATCGCGATCGCCGCCCTCGCCATGTCCGAACTGCGGTTCCGAGATGTCGCGGACGGGGATGCTGACGTCCCCGCCGCGATCCATGTCGGTGATCGAACGCTTCGACACCATGTCGGCGACCGACTTGCGGATCTGCTCCTTGTACCGGCGCAGGAACCGCTCGCGGTTGACCGTGTTCTTGTTACGGTCGTTGAGCCGACGGTCGATGATGATCGACATCTGCCTCTCCTCAGCGTACTTACGCCGACTTGCGCACCCTCAGGTACCACTCGGACAGCAGCCGCACCTGCTTCTCGGTGTAGCCCTTCTCGACCATGCGGCTGACGAAGCTCTCGTGCTTCTTCTTGTCCTCGACGGACGCCTTGGCGTTGAAGGAGATCACCGGCAGCAGTTCCTCGGTCGACGAGAACATCTTCTTCTCGATGACCTCGCGCAGCTTCTCGTAGCTGGTCCAGCGCGGATTCTTGCCGCCGTGCTGGCTGCGCGCGCGCAGCACGAAGTTGACGATCTCGTTGCGGAAATCCTTGGGGTTGGCGATGCCGGCCGGCTTCTCGATCTTCTCCAGCTCCGAGTTGAGCGCGCCGCGGTCGAAGGACTCGCCGGTTTCCGGATCGCGGTAATCCTCGTTCTGGATCCAGTAGTCGGCGAACGTGACGTAGCGGTCGAAGATGTTCTGGCCGTACTCGGAGTACGACTCCAGATAGGCAGTCTGGATCTCCTTGCCGATGAATTCGGCATAGCGTGTCGCCAGGTAGCCCTTGATGAACTCCAGATAGCGGCGCTGGGTTTCATCCGGCAGCTGCTCGCGGACGATGCGCTGCTCGAGCACGTACATCAGGTGCACGGGGTTGGCGGCGACTTCGGTCTGGTCGTAGTTGAAGACCGCGCTGAGCACCTTGTAGGCGAAGCGTGTCGACATGCCGGTCATGCCCTCGTCGATGCCGGCGTAATCGCGGTACTCCTGGTAGCTCTTGGCCGCCGGATCGGTGTCCTTGAGGCTCTCGCCGTCGTAGACACGCATCTTGGCGAAGATGCTGGAATTCTCCGGCTCCTTCAGGCGCGTCAGCACCGAGAACTGCGCCATCATCTCCAGCGTGCCGGGCGCGCACGGCGCCATTGCCAGCGAGCTGTGCTTGAGCAGCTTGCCGTAGATCTTCACCTCTTCAGACACCTGCAGGCAGTACGGCACCTTGACGATGTAGACGCGGTCGAGGAAAGCCTCGTTGTGCTTGTTGTTGCGGAAGCTCTGCCACTCGCTTTCGTTGGAATGCGCCAGGATCACGCCGTTGAACGGTATCGCCGAGAAGCCTTCGGTGCCCTTGAAGTTGCCTTCCTGCGTCGCCGTCAGCAGCGGGTGCAGCATCTTGATCGGCGCCTTGAACATCTCGACGAATTCCAGCAGTCCCTGGTTGGACTGGCACAGGCCGCCGGAGTAGGAGTAAGCGTCCGGATCGTCCTGCGAATACAGCTCCAGCTTGCGGATGTCGACCTTGCCGACCAGCGAGGAGATGTCCTGGTTGTTCTCGTCGCCCGGTTCGGTCTTGGCGATCGCGATCTGGCGCAGCACCGAGGGCTGCAGGCGCACCACGCGGAACTGGCTCAGATCGCCCTCGTACTCGGCCAGCCGCTTGAGCGCCCAGGGCGAGGCGATGCCGCCGAGCACGCGCTTGGGGATGCCGTATTCGGCCTCCAGCGTCGGGCCGTCGCGCTCCGGCGAAAACAGGCCCAGCGGCGACTCATTGATCGGCGAGCCTTTGAGCGCGTAGACCGGATAGGTTTCCATCAACGACTTCAGGCGTTCTGCAATCGACGATTTGCCGCCGCCGACCGGACCGAGCAGATAAAGCACCTGCTTGCGTTCTTCGAGCCCCTGCGCGGCGTGCCGGAAAAATGCCACGACCTGGGCGATGACGTCCTCCATGCCGAAGAACTCGCGGAACGCCGGATAGCGCCGGATGATGCGGTTGGAGAACAGGCGCGACAGACGCGGATCATTGCGTGTGTCGACGATCTCGGGTTCGCCGATCGCCGCCAGCATGCGTTCGGCCGGAGATGCCCAGGCCAGGGGATCGCGCTTGCAGAGCTGAAGGTATTCCTCCAGCGACATCTCCTCGTCGCGAGCCTTCAGGTACTGATCTCGGAAGTTGCTAAGCAGGTTCATTTCGGTCCCTCCTACCTCGAATACTGGCAAGACTCACGCCAATCTCCTCGCAGCTGTCTGTCACGAAGCTGAACGCTGCGGTGTGCCGACGTCCGTTACACGGTATGCAAAGTCGGCGTGCCTCGATGCTTTGACCGCGCATACGGTGGCTTTGATCCGAAAGACGGCGCGCCGCGCTGGCGTCTTGCGGGAAGTGGTGGCTGGAAGCCGATAAACGGCGGGGAAGCGTTGCGCTGGACACCGTGTCCGCAACGATGTCTGGGTGCTCTGCGTGATGCGGGTAATGCTTCATCCTTCGCTGCGCTGTAGCCTCGACTGATGTCGTACGCAGAGTACTGCATACGAATTTTTTGCACTGGCCTATGATGGACAATCCGACTCGATGATCTATCGACAGATCGCCGAGTCGGTTGCCGCAGGCGAGTCTATGCAGATGTGGCAGACAAGCGCCTGAGGAGTTCTCCTTCATCCAGGCCGGTGATCTCGAAGCACTTCTGCGCGCTGCTCTGGCCGCGCCGCAGCACCACCGCAGCCAGCGGCAGCCCGAGCGTCTCGGCGAGCAGACGCTGCACCGCTGCGTTTGCCTTGCCGCGCTCAGGCACCGCGGTGACGCTGATCTTCAGCACCTCCCCATGCCAGCCGTTGATGGCGTTGCGCGCCGCTTTCGGGCTGACCTTGACCCACAGCTTCAACTGCCGGCGCCCTGGCTGAGCACGCTGCGATAGAACTGCACCATGCCAGCGAAGTCGCTCAGCGCGATGCGTTCGTCGATGCCGTGAATGCGCGCAAGATCCTGCGGCTGCAAGCGGATCGGCAGGAAGTTGAAGCGCGCCTGGACCACCTCGCGGTAGTGGCGCAAATCGGTGGCACCGACGACGAGCCCCGGCGCCACCAGCGCATCGGGTGCCACCTCCCGCGCGGCTTGACGCAGCAGCGTATAGGCGGGTGAACCCGTCGGCGTCGGTACCGAGGCCTCGTCGGCGGTGGCAGCGTCGATGCTGATCTGCGGATCGTCGATGACGCGCCGGATGTGCGCGAGCAAGGCGTCGACGCGGTCGCCCGGCAGCAGGCGGAAGTTGACCACGGCGCGGGCCTCGCTCGGCAGCACGTTGTCGGCGACGCCGGCCTGGAAGAGGGTCGGCGCCGTGGTCGTGCGCACCAGCGCGTTGGTGGCGGGCGCGTCGGCCAGCAGCTGCAGCAGCAAGGGTTCGAACAGCCAGAGATTGGCTACCGCCAAACGCTGCAGCGGCGGCAGCTCCGGCGCCAGCGTGCTCAGCATCTGGCTGACCGGTTCGACCAGACGCGGGGACATGCGCTGCCGCTCCAGCCGCGACACGGCGCGCGCCATGCGGCCGATCGCCGTGGCACGCGGCGGCATCGATGAATGGCCGCCATCGGTCTGCAGGCGCAGCTCGAACGAGGCATAGCCTTTCTCGGCGGTCATGAGCATCGCCACGGGCCTTGCGATGCCGCCGATCATGCCCTGGGTGATGGCGCCGCCTTCGTCCAGGCCGAACAGCGCCTGTACCTCGCGCCGCTTGAGTTCGGCGGCGATCAGCCGCGCGCCGTTGCGGCCGCCGGTCTCCTCGTCGTGGCCGAATGCGAAGTAGATCGTGCGTCTGGGCTGGAAGCCCTGCGCCAGCAGGCTCTCGACCGCTTCCATCTGGGCGATCAGGCTGGCCTTGTCGTCGAGCGTGCCGCGGCCCCAGACGTAGCCGTCGGCAACGTCGCCGGAGAACGGCGCATGCTGCCAGCGATGCGCGCTGTCCGCTTCCACCGGCACGACATCCTGATGCGCCAGCAGCAGCAGCGCGGGCAGCGCCGGATCGGCGCCGGTCCATTCGTAGAGCAGGCTGTGCGTGCCGATCGTTTCGCTCTTGAGCCCGGCGTGGACGCGCGGATATTCAGTGCGCAGCAGCGCGGCCAGCGCCTCGAACGGCGCCGGCTCGGTGGCATCGGCGCTGGCCGAAGCAATGGTGGGGAGCCTGATCGCCGCTGCAAGCCGCGCCACCGCCGCGGCATCGGCTTCGTAGACCGGCGCCGGCGCGGCAGGCGGGGTCGGCGGTGGCAGCTCGCGCAGGCGCAGCAACAGCACGGCGGCGAGGGCGCTGCACAGCACGATCAGAACCGCGAGCAGGCGAGCCATTCGCAAACATCCTCGTGGCGCCGCGAGACGGCCGCGCCAGCTTCTCAGTGGGCGAGCAGACCGCCGATCAGGGCCCCCACCAGCAGGCTGGCGATCTGCACACCGGCCAGGATCAGACCCCCCATGATCGCCAGGGTGCCGATATACGGCAGCGTCGCGAGCATCGGTGCCAGAAAGAACAGCAGTGCGCCGACCAGCACGGCGGGCAGCGCCGAGGCCATCAGCGCCGCGCCGCAGCCGCTGGCGATGCGGCCGCCGACGATGCCGGCGACGAGCGTGCCGAGCCCTGGAATCCAGCTCAGCAGGATGCTGAGCATCAGCATCGTGGACATGCCCGCGGCGATAGTGCCGCGGTGTGCGACGGTTGCCATCTTGCCGATCTCCATATCGTTCTGGCTTCTGCGAGCCATCCCCCAACCGTCGAGCACGCTTCCTTGTGCGGCGCCATGGCGCCCCGTGCTCGCGGATTCCCGTGATGAAGGAATATTGGGCGATCGCCGGTGCGCTCGGCAATACCGCAACTTCACGATGGCGTCAGTCGGGTACTCGCCTTGCGGTCAGGATCTGCCGGACCGCCGTATCACGCCGCGGAGGGCTGGCGCTCTTTTGTTACCATGCGCGTCCGCAAGAGGTGATCGAAATTATGGAAATCGCAGACCAACGCGTCGTTGTCATTCACTACACCCTCACCAACGATCAGGGAGAGGTGCTCGACAGCTCCCGTGGCGGTGAGCCGCTGGCCTATCTGCACGGCAATGGCAACATCATCACCGGCCTGGAGAAAGGTTTGCTCGGCAAGAAAGCCGGCGACGCGCTCAAGGTCGATGTCAGCCCGGCCGAGGGTTATGGCGAGCAGAACGACGAGTTGATCCAGCAGGTGCCGCGCCGCGCGTTCCAGGGCGTCAAGGATATCCAGGTCGGCATGAGCTTCCAGGCCCAGGGCCCGGCAGGCCCGATGCGCGTCACCGTCACCCGCGTCGCCGGCGACATGGTCACGGTCGATGGCAATCATCCGCTGGCCGGCGAGAACCTGCACTTCGACGTCGAAGTCGTCGAAGTGCGCGCCGCCACCGCCGAGGAGATGTCGCACGGCCACGTGCACGGCCCGGGCGGTCATCACCACTGAAGGCCTGGCGGGTCCGGCAGTCAGAACGGGCGCTTCGCAGCGCCCGTTTTTCGTTCATTCAAGCGCTTGCCGGGCGAACTGGGAATCCCAGGCGTCGCGCTGACGCAGCAGGCGCAGGTCTTGCCAGAGCGCGAAAGGCCGGGTCTGCAGCGCCTGCCCGACGTCGCTGACCGAGAGGTCCAGGCTGCTGGCGATACGCAGCGCGCCCGCGGTGGACTCGGCGCGGCCGCTGGCTTCGCGGCGCAACTGCGGCCAGCGTGCGCGGAACGCGCGGCGATAGCGCGCGGCGTCGACCGGCTCGAATTCGAGCTGGTAGAGGCGGTCGTTGAAGAACTGCAGCTCCAGCGTGCCGTCGACATCGAGGTGGCGGTAGTCGCCGACGCGCAGGGTATCGAGATGGCTCGGCGGCACGCGGTCGGCGACTTCCCGGTGGAAAGAGCGGATCTGCGGGCTATAGCCAGCGGCGAGCAGGCCGCGCTCGACCTCGTCGACCGAGGCGTAGCTGATGAATTCGCCAAAGAATCGCAGGCGCTCGCCTGCCGGCACCGTGTCGGTGTACGCGCGGCGCAAGCCGGTCGCGGTCAGGGGCGCGTCGGCGGGGGCGGCCTCGTCGGCCGGCGGCGTGGTGGCCGGCCACCAGACCCGGATCAGCAGCGCCAGAGCCGACATCAGCGCGACGGCCAGCAGCCAGCGCAGCGGGTGAGCCCGACGCAGTGCCGGCGGTGCCGCGCTGGGCATCCCGGCTTGCAGCTGTTCATCGGTTTTGCTCATCTGCCGTGTCCCGCCCTCAGGCTTCGATGCGCAGCATAAGGGGCGGCCCGAGCCTTGGCACGGCCGAGCTCGCGCCAACACGGTGCATAAACGGCCTCAATCTTCCGGTTCGTAGCCCAGGTTGGGTGCCAGCCACTTCTCTGCCTGGGCCAGCGTCCAGCCCTTGCGCGCGGCATAGTCGGCGACCTGATCCTTGTTGATGCGACCGAGGATGAAGTACTGCGAATCCGGGTGCGAGTAGTACCAGCCGGAGACCGCGGCGCCCGGCCACATCGCCATGCTCTCGGTCAGCGTGATGCCGGCATTGCGCTCGACGTCGAGCAGCTGCCACAGCGTCGCCTTCTCGGTGTGCTCGGGGCAGGCCGGGTAGCCGGGCGCCGGGCGGATGCCGCCGGTCGTGCCGATGTATTGCTCGGCGATCAGCGCGGCGTTGTCGAGCTGCTCGTCCGGCGCGTAGCCCCAGAACTCCTTGCGCACGCGCTGGTGCAGGCGCTCGGCGAAGGCTTCGGCGAGGCGGTCGGCCAGCGATTCGAGCAGGATCGCGCTGTAGTCGTCGTTGGCTTTGCGGAAGGCCTCGACCCGTTCGGCGCAGCCGATGCCGGTGGTGACCGCAAAGGCGCCGACGTAGTCATGCAGGCCGCTGTCGCGCGGCGCAACGAAGTCGCCCAGGCTGCGATGCGGAATGCCCGGCCGGTGCTCGCTCTGCTGGCGCAGGTTGCACAGCCGCGCGATCTCGGTCGTATAGGTCTCGTCGCTGTAGACGGCGACGTCGTCGCCGCCGACCTGCTGCGCCGGGAACAGGCCGATCACGCCGCGCGCCTCCAGCCACTTCTCGTCGATGATGCGGTCGAGCATCGCCTGCGCGTCTTCCCAGAGCTTGCGCGCCGCTTCCGAGGTCTTGGGGTTGTTGAGCAGCTCCGGGAACTTGCCCTTCAGCTCCCAGGCGATGAAGAACGGCTGCCAGTCGATGAACTCGCGCAGCTCGGCGAGCGGGTACTGGCGGAAGCTCTTCACGAACTGCGTCGCCGCATGGTGGCGGTGATCGCAGTCCGGACCGTGGCAGACGTCCTTGGCCTGCTGCAGCAGCATGCGCGGCCGCGGCGGCTGGTAGCCGCTCCAGGCTATCGGCGTGCGGTTGGCGCGCGCAGCGTCGAGACTGACGAACTTCTCCTGCCGATCCTTGTTGGCGTGGCGCTCGCGGATCTGCGCGTAGTCCTTGTCCAGCTCGGCGACCAGCTTCGGCTTCTGTTCGGCCGACAGCAGCGCGGCAGCGACCGGCACCGAGCGCGAGGCGTCCTTCACCCACACCACCGGGCCGTGATACGCCTGATCGATCTTCACCGCGGTGTGCGCACGCGAGGTGGTTGCGCCGCCGATCAGCAGCGGGATGTCGAAGCCCTGGCGTTCCATCTCCTTGGCCAGTGTCACCATCTCGTCGAGCGAGGGCGTGATCAGGCCGGACAGGCCGATGATGTCGGCCTGATGTTCGCGCGCGGCGTCGAGGATCTTCTGCGGCGGCACCATCACGCCCAGATCGAAGACCTCGTAGTTGTTGCACTGGAGCACCACGCCGACGATGTTCTTGCCGATGTCGTGCACATCGCCCTTGACCGTCGCCATGATGATGCGACCGTTGGAGCGCGACACCTCGTTCGGGTCCTTCTCCGCCTCGATGAACGGAATCAGGTAGGCCACGGCCTTCTTCATCACACGCGCGGATTTGACCACCTGCGGCAGGAACATCTTGCCGGCGCCGAACAGATCGCCGACCACGTTCATGCCGCTCATCAGCGGGCCTTCGATCACTTCCAGCGGCCGCTTGCCATCGGCGGCGAGCTGCGCGCGCAGCTCCTCGACATCGGCCTCGACGAAGGCATCGATACCCTTGACCAGCGCGTGCGTGATCCGCTCGCGCGCCGGCAGCTTGCGCCATTCGAGCTCGTCGCCGGCCTTCTTCTCGCTGCTGCTGGCCTTGAAGCGCTCGGCGATCTCGATCAGCCGCTCGGTGCCGTCTTCAGGGCGGCGGTTGAGGATCACGTCCTCGATCCGTGTCCGCAGCTCGGCGTCGATGTCCTCGTACACCGGCAGCACGCCGGCGTTGACGATGCCCATGTCCATGCCCGCGCGGATGGCGTGGTAGAGGAACACGGAGTGGATCGCCTCGCGCACGAAGTTGTTGCCGCGGAACGAGAACGACACGTTCGACACGCCGCCGGAGACCTTGGCATGCGGCAGGTTCTGCTTGATCCAGCGCGTACCTTCGATGAAATCGACGCCGTAGTTGTTGTGCGCCTCGATGCCGGTGGCGACCGCGAAAATGTTGGGGTCGAAGATGATGTCCTGCGGCGGAAAGCCGACCTCATCGACGAGGATGCGATAGGCGCGGCCGCAGATCTCCTTGCGGCGCTCCAGCGTATCCGCCTGGCCCTGCTCGTCGAAGGCCATCACCACCGCGGCGGCGCCGTACTGCATGCACAGCTTCGCCTGCTCGATGAATTTCTCGGGGCCTTCTTTCATCGAGATCGAGTTGACGATCGGCTTGCCCTGCACGCACTGCAGACCGGCCTCGATCACTTCCCACTTCGACGAGTCGATCATGATCGGCACGCGCGAGATGTCCGGCTCGGAGGCGATCAGGTTGAGGAAGGTGCGCATGGCGACCACGCCATCGAGCATGCCCTCGTCCATGTTGACGTCGATCACCTGCGCGCCCGCCTCGACCTGCTGGCGCGCGATGGCCAGGCCGGCGGCATAGTCGCCGGCCTTGATCAGATCGCGGAACTTCGCCGAGCCGGTGACGTTGGTGCGCTCGCCGACATTGCAGAAGTTGATCGCCCGCGTGAGGTTCAGCGGTTCCAGGCCGGCGAGCCGCGCGACCGGCTCGATCACGGCCGGCGCGCGCGGCGGCAGCCCTTCCACCGCCTTGGCGATTGCCGCGATGTGGCCCGGCGTGGTGCCGCAGCAGCCGCCGACGATGTTGACCAGGCCGCTTTGCGCGAACTCGCCGACGATCGCCGCGGTGTCCGGCGGCAGCTCGTCGTACTCGCCGAAGGCATTCGGCAGGCCGGCGTTGGGGTAGCAGGAGATGTAGCAGTCGGCGAGCTGCGACAGCTCGGCGATGTACGGCCGCATGTCCTTGCCGCCCAGCGCGCAGTTGAGGCCGACTGCCAGCGGCCTGGCGTGCCGCACCGAATTCCAGAACGCCTCGTTGACCTGGCCGGACAGCGTGCGGCCGGAGGCGTCGGTGATGGTGCCGGAGATGATCACCGGCAGGCGCAGGCCGCGCTCCTCGAACAGCTTCTCGCAGGCGAAGATCGCCGCCTTGGCGTTGAGCGTGTCGAAGATCGTCTCGATCAGGAACAGGTCGACGCCGCCGTCGAGCAGGCCGCGCGCCTGTTCGATATAGGCCGACACCAGCTGCGCGTAGGTGACGTTGCGCTTGCCCGGATCGTTGACATCCGGCGAGATCGACGCGGTGCGGTTGGTCGGCCCCAGCGCGCCGGCGACGAAACGCGGCCGCTGCGGTGTCGACGCGGCATCCGCGGCCTCGCGCGCGAGCCGCGCGGCAGCCAGGTTCATCTCGTACGCCAGCGCCTGCATGTCGTAGTCGGCCAGCGAGATCACCTGCGCATTGAAGGTGTTGGTCTCAATGATGTCGGCGCCGGCGGCGAGATACTTGGCGTGGATCTCGCGGACGATGTCCGGTTGCGTCAGGACCAGCAGATCGTTGTTTCCCTTCAGATCGCTGGGCCAGTCGGCGAAGCGCGCGCCGCGGTAATCGGCCTCACCCAGCTTGTAGCCCTGGATCATCGTGCCCATCGCGCCATCCAAGACAAGGATGCGTTGGCGCAGGGCGGCTTCGAGGCTGGCGGCAGAGCGGGGCGAGGGCATGGCAGGTAGGTCCGGATCCAACGGCGGCGAAGTATATCTGTTTATGCGGATGAACGGATATTGATGCGCGAAGACCGTTTATCCGCCAAGGCCGACCTCGCGTCCTGTCGGGCGATTCGCAGGACAGGTGAGCCCCTACAGTGCCATCCAACGCAGCGCGGCTCCGGCCCGCTGGATGCTCCCCCAACCCGGAACTCCCCAACTACTCCGGGTTTCTGAGGGCCTGACGCAAGTCCGGCCCTTTTCTTTTGCCCGCGATTCACGCCTACAGATCACGCCTGAAGGTCACGACCAGCACGTCGCGGCAGGCCGGCTGCGCAGTATCGATCGGCGCGATCGGCGTGACCCCATGGAACACCCGGGTATCGTCGAGCAGGCTGGCATCGCAGGGCCGGGTGAGCGTGAAGCTGCCCAGATCGCGACCATCCGGGGCGTGAATGGAGGTGGTGCCGCTGAGCACATTGCGGCGCGCCACCAGCAGCACCAGCACGTAATCGACGCCGTCGCGATGCATGCCCTCCGGCGTCGGCCGGCCGGCCATGTCGCTACGCGCCTCGACGCGGAACTGGTGGATCTCCACGTGCCAGCGCGCGACCTCGGGCGCCAGTGCGCCGAACGTCGCCTGGCAGAAGCGCAGGATCGTCTGCAGCGTTGCGCCATCGCCGACGTCCGCCTCGACCGGCTCGAACCAGCGCTCGACGCCGCCGTTGAGCGGGTTGTAGTCGCGGCTCTGGTAATGCGGCCGATGCGGCCCGCGGATGATCGGACCCTGCGGGCCGGACACCGCGTACGTCGCGTGGCGGCGCTTGCGGTAGCGACCGCCATCAGCCATGTAGCCGTCCTCCGGCATCCGCTCCCAACTGGCCGCGAACTGCGACCAGTCTTCCAGGCCGCCGTGCGCGCCGAGCAGGTGCAGGGTTTCGGCGCGGCACAGGAATCGATGCCCGGCTTCGGTCAGCGTGGCATGCAGCGTGGCGGCGGTGGGCGGAGCGGGCGGGTTCATGACGGGAGCACAGCGGCTGCGTATTGGAGCGCAGGCCCGGCACGCCCGCAACGGCGGCCGGTGCGCCGCTGGTCGGCCGGACGCTCCGCCGCATCGCCGTCGCGCTACGCTGCGTCTCACGGCCCTGCGATGCCCACCGCGATCGCGCCGGGCGAGTCGGCGGTCGCGGCGCATGGCGTCCTGCAGAGTCGGTCTGATTTGCTGGCTAGAGGAGAAGTGCCATGAACCGGCTCGATACGATCAATCTGCTGAACCGCCTGATCATCACCACCAAGAACGGCCAGAACAGCCTGCGCGCGGCGGCCGAAGAGGCGCATCACACCGCGCTCAAGGAAGCGCTCTATGGCGACGCCGCCTTTTTCGGCGCGGCGGCCGAGGAACTGCAGGACGCGGTGCGCAAGCTCGGCGGCGAGCCGCGCGAACTCGGCAGTTTCGACAACACCCTGCATCGCACCTGGATGCATCTGAAGCTGACCGCGCTGGGCCGCGACGAATCGGTGCTGCTGGATACGATCGAGCCGGACGAGGCCGAGGTGGAAGCGCGGTACGCCGAGGCGGTCGACGAAGACATGCCGGAAGAGGTGCACGCGGTGCTGGTTCGGCAGTACCTGGCGACACGCAACCGGCGCGCCGACATGCGCCGCCGTCAGCAGCTCGCACATCCGCATTGAGCCGGCGGGCCGCGCCGAGCGGCATCGCCCTCCCTGGCGCGACGACGCGGGCATGCTTCCCGTGTCGCCGCCCATGGCGGCCGGTCGCTGGCATCGCATCCGGCACCGCCAAGGCCATCCATGGCTGCAAGAACGAAAGGCTTTCCCTGCATGCAGATCAACCGTCCGTGGCTGCGCGTTCGTTCTGCCTGCACTGTAAGGCGGCCGGGCAGGCCGGGGCGAGGGTGTTCAAGCGCGGCGTCTTGTAGGCGGTCCGCCGCCTGAGCGGTCAGGGGAGGACCGGCATTCAGGATTCGCGTGTCACCCGGCTTGCGAGGCCGGTGCAGCCGACCGCATGCTTGGGTGGTGAAGACGCCATGGCCCGCCATCTGCCGGTGCGTAGCGGCCGCGCTGCTGGCGCTGCCGCTCGCCGCCTGCCAGACCGCGCCCGTGGCGCCGCCCGCCGGCACGGCGGTGGCTGCGGAATTCGCCGGCTATCGCCCGCGGCTGGAGGGTGACGGCAAGGAGTACCGCGTCGATGCCGCCGCTTCGCAGTTGCGCATCTATGTGTTCCGCGGCGGCACTGCGGCGCGTTTGGGGCACAACCACGTCATCACGGCGCCGCAGCTCCAGGGCCATTTGAAGCTGCCGGACGATCCCAAGCAGGCGCAGTTTTCATTGCGCGTTCGCTTCGATCAGCTGCAGATCGACGATCCGGCGCTGCGCGCTCAGACCGGCGATGCCTTTGCCGGCGTGCGTTCGGTCGACGACATTGACGGCACCGGCCGCAACCTGCGCAAGAGCGTAGCGGCCGACCGGTATCCGGAGGTGGTCGTCAACTCGCTCAGCGTCGCCGGCGACTGGCCGCTGCTGGTGGCGGACATCGCCGTCACCCTGCACGGTGTCACGCGCACACAGCCCGTCGTGCTGCTGGTGCGTCGCGGCGCATCCGCCCTGCAGATCCGCGGCAGTTTCGCAATCCGCCAGAGCGATTTCGGCATCAAGCCATTCTCCGTGCTCGGCGGCGTGATGGCGGTGCAGGACGCGCTGGCCATCGAGTTCGAGCTGAGCGCCGTGGCCGATCAGTGATCCTCGTCGCGCGCCAGCCGGGTTTTGTTGGCGCCGCGCCGCTCGGCCTTGCGCGTCTTGCCATGCACCCCGCCCTTGCCGAGCTTCGGGCTTTGCAGAACCGCGCGGCGGGGTCTGGAGGGTGTGGCCGGCGTGCGCTTCTTCATGGGATACGGCGGCGATGATGGTCGGCAGGGGCGCAGTGCTTTAGAATCCACCGCGCAAGCGCCCGTAGCTCAGCTGGATAGAGTACTGCCCTCCGAAGGCAGGGGTCGCAGGTTCGAATCCTGCCGGGCGCGCCATCCCCAGCTTGAACTCCGCCCCCGATCGGCTCGCTGAGCCCGGCGTCACGCAAGGTGGGCGATCGCCGTACCTACTGCGCACCTCCCCCCGTTCTTCCCTCGCCGGTCCGCGCGCCGGGCGTGGCGGGAAGCTGCCGTCTTGCCGCTGCGGTTGACGACGCCCGGCTCCGGACCCGCGCTTTGACCGGCGCTATGAATTTGGTAAGCATCCAGGATCGGATGCACGGCATGGCTG
>CAMLDZ010000016.1 GCA_946478985.1 uncultured Solimonas sp. | reverse complement strand
CGCTGCGCCAAAACCGTCTCCGTCACAGCGGCGGCCATAGCGTTAACAGGCCCTAACGGCGCTCGCCGGCCGGTGGCGGCGAATACTGGTACATCCAGGTCTCCGAAACCGGCTTGCCGTTCTGCGTGAGCTGCAGGCGCAGATTGATCGGCTCGCTGCTGTCGTCCGGCACCAGATCGAACATGGCGCGCCAGCCGCGGAGCGCATCCAGCGGCCGTGCCGATACGACTTCCACACGTCCGCGCGAACAGCTGATCGATGCTTCGATTTTCGCACTTCGCGGCAGGCCGGCCAGTGCGCCGCCGCTGAAATCGACCGCGAAGCGCCAGGAGAAGTAGCGCCGTTCACGGCCGATCACGCCGCCGATGCCAGTGCGCGTCGCCTGCACGGTCGCCAGCGCCATGCGTGGAGCAGGCGCCGCGCCCCAGCGGAGCCGGTACGCGAACAGATGCTCCTGGTTCGGCGCCAGCGGCTCGGCCGGATTCCAGAACGCGACGATGTTGTCATTGGTCTCGTCCGGTGTCGGAATCTCCACCAGCATCACCGCGCCGCGGCCCCATTTCCCCTTGGGCTCGACCCACGCCGACGGCCGCCGGTCGTAGAACACGCCGTCGTCCTGGTAGTGGTCGAAATCGCGATCGCGCTGCATCAGGCCGAAGCCGCGCGGGTTGTCGTCCATGTACCAGTTGTTGCGCAGCTGCGCCGGATTGACCAGCGGCCGCCAGATCCATTCGCCGGCGCCGGTCCACTGCTGCAGGCCGTCGCTGTCATGGATTTCCGGGCGCCAGTCATCGGCGACGCGGCGGTCGTTCTCGCCGCACTGGTACATGCTGGTCAGCGGCGCGATGCCGATGCGCTCGATCGCCTTGCGCGGATACAGCGCGGCATCGATGTCCATCACGAACGGCTCGCCCGGCGTCATCAGGAAACGGTAAGCGCCTGTAACGCTCGGCGAATCGAGCAGCGCATATACCGTCAGCGTCGTCGCGCCCGCCGCCGGGCGTTCCAGGTAGTACGCCGAGAAGATCGGGAACTCTTCCGGCGACAGACCGCTGTTGATCGCCAGGCCGCGCGCCGACAGGCCGTACTGCTTGCTGTCGCCGACGGCGCGGAAATAGGACGCCCCCTGGAACGCGGCGATGTCGCGCACCCAGTCGCTCTTGTGCAGCACGCGAAAGCCGGCGAAGCCGAGCTCCTGCGGCAGCGCGCCGGCTTTCACGCCGCTCTTGCCGTAGTCGAACATCGCGCTGTCGTAGGCAATCCCGGTGGCCTGCCCGGCCACGACCTCGTACAGGTGCACCGGCGTGCGCACGGTAAAGCCCAGATGGAAGAAGCGCGCCTGGAAGCCGAGCTGCTGGTCTCGCCACAGCGAGTGCGCTTCGCGGAAGCGGATCGACTGCCAGCGGTCCCAGTCGAGATCGGCGATCGGCTTGGGCAAGGTATCGGGCGGTGCGCGATACGGCTGCGCCGACAGCGCCCGCGCGCGGCCCTTGAGCGCCGCGTAGCTGAAGGGCTGTGCCGCGCCCAGCGGTTTGAGCGCGGCCGCCTCGGCGCGGCCGAGCAGGGCGGCGGGAAGCGGCAGGCCCGCGGCGGCCAGCGCGGCAGCGGTTCGCAGCAGGTCGCGTCGGTTCATGAGAGGTCTGCAGCCGTGAAGTGAGAGTCGCATCGTCTGCGACTTCGAGTGTGTTTGCTTGCGAGCATTGTCGGAAGGCGTGAACGGCTACTGAACTCCGACCGGAGGGCTCACGCCTTTCCACGCCGGTGGCAAAGAATTTGCTCGAAGGGTCGTGTAGCTTCAAGACAGGAGATGAGCATGCAAGCACCTGACTTCGCGCAGCTGGGCACCGCGGCGTTCACGCGCCAGGATCTGGCCTTTCTCTTCGAGCATTTCCCCGTCGCCGGCGTCGATCCGGTGGAGGCGGCGCAGCGGGTCATCGAACAGCCATCGACGCTGGACTCTATGCTTGAAGCCGACTACGTCTTCGACGCAATCCAGGATCGCCAGTCGCTGTGGCTGGAAGTCTCGCCCAAGCTGTTCTTCAACATCCTGCTGCGCCGCTGCCTGCCCGGCCGCCGCAACGCCGCCGAGCGACAGGCGATCCACTATCTGGCCAATCTGCTCGGCCTGTTCACGCAGACCGATCGCGTCTATCGCATCTCGCGCGACGACGACTCCGGCTATCAGTACCTCGTCGACCTGGTGATCGCCGCCTCGCAGGCCGGACCGGAGCGTGCCTTCCTCGTCCATTCGCACATCGGCAATTTCGCGATGTTCACCGCCGGCGTCTGCGCCGAATGGGTCGAGCACCGGCATCGCTACAAGCATCGCCCGGTCACGGTGGAGTACTACTGCAAGATGGGTCGCTCGTACTACTTCACGGCGGCGCGCAATCCGCTGGCCGCCGAGTTCGGTGTGCGGCAGGTGTTCGGCGAGCTGGCGGGCCGTTTCGACTACTACCGCGACGGCCTGGCGAAGATGGCGAGCGACTATCTGCCGCACTGAAAAATTGGCACGCCCGGCGCTCCTCCGCGGCGCGCCGGGCGCTTACCATGCGGGCAAGCGCAGTGTACGGATCGGCCGTTGCTGCACATCCACATGCAAGCACGGACCTGTCATGCCGCGGATCACGCTGATCGAACACAACGGAACCGAACATCTCGTCGAGGTGCCGCGCGGCATCACCATCATGCAGGCGGCGGTCGACCATCTGGTTCCCGGCATCGTCGGCGACTGTGGCGGCGCCTGCAGTTGTGCAACCTGCCACGCCTATGTCGATCCGCAGTGGGCCGGGCGCCTGCCGCCGCCGGGCGAGGACGAGCAGTCCATGCTCGAAGGCGTGATCGACCAGCGGCCGAACAGCCGTCTGAGCTGCCAGATCGTCATCGACGACGCGCTCGACGGCATCGTGCTGCGGATGCCGGCCTCGCAGTTCTAGGCGGCCGCTTCGGGCATCTCGGCCGCCCGGGCGGATAGCGGCGGCGGCAGCAGCTTGTACATCGCCGGCGTCAGCAGCCGGCCGAGCAGGGTCGAGGTGATCAGGCCGCCGATGATCATCAGCGCCATCGGCGAGTACAGCGGCGAGTTCTGCAGCGCCAGCGGCAGCAGGCCGCCGATCGCGGTGACCGAGGTCAGCAGGATCGGCAGGAAGCGTACCTCGCCGGCTTCGGCGATCGCCTCGTCGAGCGGCTTGCCCTGCTCGCGCAGCTGATTGGTGAAATCCACCAGCAGGATCGAGTTCTTGATCTCGATGCCGATCAGCGCGATGAAGCCGACCATCGCCGTGAAGCTCAGGGTGAAGCCGGTGAGGAACAGCAGCAGCACGCCGCCCATCGCGCCCAGCGGTACCACGGTGATGACGATCAGCGTGCTCTTGAAGCTGCCGAATTCCAGCACCAGCACCGCCATGATGCCGAACAGCGCGACGATGATGGCGGTACCGAAGCCGGCGAAGCTGTCCTGCCGCGCCTGTAGTTCACCGCCGGCCTCGACGCGATAGCCCGCCGGCAGGCCGGACCGCTGCAGTTCGGCCTGCATCCGCAGCGTCAGCTGCTCGGCGTTGTAGCCGTCGACGTTGTAGGCGGCGATCGACACCGCGCGCTCGCGGTTGCGGCGGTAGATGCTCGGCGGCGATTCGCTGAGCTGCAGGGTCGTCAGCTGCGCCAGCGGAACCTGCGCGCCGCTCACCGTTGCCACGTGCAGGTGTTCGAGCAGCTCCGGGCTCGGCTGCCGCTGCATCGGCGCGCGCAGCACGATCGGATACTGGTCGCCATCGGCCTCGCGGAACTCGCCGGCGGACAAGCCGGCAACGGCCAGTCGCACGCTGCGGTCCAGCTCCAGCGGCGCCACGCCGAGCAGCCCGGCCTTGCCGCTGTCGACGTCGAGCTTGAGATCGATGCGGCTGCGCCGCAGCGGATTGCGCACGTCACGGACCCCTGCCGTCGCGCGCATCAGCGCTTCGGTGCGGGCGGCGAGCTGACGCAGCACGTCGAGGTCGGGACCGATCACCCGCAGCGCAATCGGGGATTCGATCGGCGGGCCGTTCTCGAACTCCTTGACGATGATGTCGGCACCGGCGATGTCGTCGAAGGCGCGACGCATCCGCTCGAAGAAGGCCGGCGTGCCCTGCGGATCGTACTGCTGCAGCTGCGCGAAGACCTCCGCGTAGTTGGCGGCGCCTTCCTGCGGAAAGATGTTGTAGTAGATCTGCGGATTGCCGTGGCCGAGATTGGCGACGCTGTGCTTGATCTCGGGCTGCGCCAGCAGGATCTGCTCGACGCGGCTCAGCACCGCATCGGTCTGCGCGACGCTGCTGCCATTGGGCGTGATGATCTGCACCAGGAACTGCGGCGTGTCGGCTTTCGGGAACAGCGACAGGCCCATCAGCGGGATCAGCGCCATGCTCAGCGCGAAGGCGCCGAGCGACAGCGCCACCGTGGTCCTGGGATGCGCGAGCGCGCGGCGCAGCCACGGCGCGTAAATCTTGTGGATGCCGGCCAGCAGCACGCGCAGCACGGCGTTGGGCGCATGGCTGCCGTCGCGTGGCAGCACGCGGGAAGCGAGGAACGGAATGATCGTCAGCGCCACCAGCAGCGAGGCGGCGACCGTGAACACCACCGCCGCCGGCATCGAGCGGATGAACTTGCCGGGGTTGCCCGGCAGCGCCAGCAGCGGCAGGAAGGCGAACAGCAGCGCCACGGTGCAGCCGAGCACGGCCAGCGAGATTTGCTTGGTGGCGCGGATCGCCGCCTCGTCCGGCGAGTAGCCCAGGCGCAGGAAGCGCGCGATGTTCTCGGTGACGACGATCGAGTCGTCGACCAGCAGGCCGAGCGCGATGACGAAGCCGGCGATCGACAGCTGATTCAGCGAGAAGCCGCAGAAGTACAGCGCCGCCAGCCCCGAGAACAGCGACAGCGGCAGCGACACCATGACGATGCCGGCGGCGCGCAGGCCCAGCGGCAGCAGGGTGATCGCCACCAGCACCACCGCCAGCACGAAGTCGCGGCTGAGGCGGCCGATGCGCGCCTCGACGTTGCGCGATTGATCGAAGCCCTCTTCCAGCCTGACATCGGCCGGCAGGGTCGGGCGGAACGCGGCGACTTCGCGGTCGATCGCCGCCTTGGTTTCGAAGATGTTGCCGCCGGTCTTCTGGTTGGCGGTGACGTAGACCGCGCGCTGACGGTCGAAGCGCGCCACGTAGTCGAGCGGACCGTAGTCCCAGCGCACCTGCGCGACGTCGGCGACGCGGATCAGCCGGCCCTGGTAGGCGCCGATCACGGTGTCGAGCAGCTGCTGCGGATCGCGATAGGCGCCGCTGGTCTTGATGTTGAAGCGGCGGCTGGCGGTCTCGACGGCGCCGCCGGGGATATTGGTGTTCTCGGCCTTGATCGCGTCGAGCAGCTGTGTCGGCCGCAGCTTCAGCTCGGCGAGCCGCTGCAGCTTGAGTTCGACGCGCAGCTCGCGCTGCGGGTACGCCCAGGTCTGCGCCTCGCGTACCGTGGAGACGCGCTCGATCCGATCCTGCAGATCCTCGGCGAGATCCTCGAGCCGGCGGTACGAGGCGGTCTCCGACACCAGCGCGTACTGCACGATATTGACGCGTCCGGGGTTGACGCGCTTGATCTCGATGGAGGCGATGCCGTCGGGCAGCTTGCCGCCGAGGCCGTCGATCTCGCGCTGCAGTTCGTCGAACTTCTTGTCGGTATCGACATGCGCCTCGAATTCGACGCGGATCACGCCCAGGCTGTCGTCGGCGGTGGAGACGATTTCCTTGACGTCGTCGAGCGTGTGGATCACGTCCTCGATCGGCTCGATCACCTGCCGCTCGATCTCCAGCGGATCGACGCCCGGGTAGACGACGACGACGGTGTACGCGGAGATCGCGAAGTGGGGGTCTTCCGAGCGCGGGATCTTCGCCCACGCCATCGCGCCCAGCGCGATCAGCAGCAGGAAGCCGACCAGCATGAACGGCACGTTGCGGACCGCGAACTCGGAGATGCGCATGATCGCAGCGCCGGGCTAATCGACGACGCGGACGGTATCGCCGTCGCGCAAGTAGGCGGCGCCGTCAGTGACGACGCGGGCGCCAGGTGCCGGTCCGGCGTCCAGCGCGGCGCGGTCGCCGCTGATGAAGCGCAGGCGCGCATCCTGCTCGCGTACCTGTGCGCCGTCGAGCACGAACAGCCGGACGCGGTTGGCGTCGCCTTCGACCAGGGCGGCGAGCGGCACGTAGGCCAGCTGCGTCTCGCCGCGCTGGACATCGATGGTCGCCGTGCCGATCAGGCCGCTCGGCAGCGGCGTCGCCTGCCGATCCGGCGGGTCGAGCGCGAGGTCCACGGCGAAAGTGCCGGTGCGCGGATCGGCGGCGCGGCTGATCTCGACCACGCGCGCCGCGAAGCGCTGCTGCGGATACGCGTCGAACTGCACGTCGGCGCGATCGCCGCGCCGCACGCGCAGCGCCGCGCGGTCGGCGAGGCCGAGCTTGAGCACCAGCCCGCTGCCGGCCTCGCTCACCGCGAGCACCGGCTGGCCGGCGGCAACCATCTCGCGTTCCTCGACCAGACGGCGCAGCACGACGCCGTCGGCCGCCGCGCGCAGGCTGGAACGCTCGCGCGTGTAACGCGCCGCGTCCAGCTGCGCGCGCGCGACCTTGGCGGCGGTGCCCAGATCGTCGAGCTGTTCGCGCGTCAGCACATCGTCGGCGTGCAGCTGGCGGCCGCGCGCCAGATCGCGCTGCGCCTTGTCGTCGGCGGCCTGCGCCTGTGCCAGGCCTGCATCGACTTCGGCGGTCTCGATCTCGGCGAGCAGCTGCCCTTGCCGGACGCTGTCGCCGGCGCGGACGGTGAGCGCCCTGACGATGCCGCCGGTGCGGAACGCGAGGCTGGCCTCGTTGCGCGCGGCGAGTACGCCAGTGGCAACGATCGGCGGTTCGGCCGGGCCGGCCTCGACCACGGCGCTGCGTACCGCGCGCGCGGTCGCGACGGCTTCCGGCGCCGGCGCGCCGCAGGCGGCGAGCAGCGCTGTCGACAACAGGGCCGCGCAGACGCGCGGCGCGGTGCGCCTGTTCATGGGCTGGCTCTCAGGGCTTCCGGCAGGGCATAGCCGGCGGTGGTGTATTCCAGCTCCGCGGCGCGATCGAGCACCGCGCAACGGGCGATCGCGACGCTCAGGCGGGCCTCGCGCAGCGCGCGCTCGGCGTCGAGGAATTCGATCTGCGACAGGCTGGCGGCGGCGCGCTTGCGCTCGGCGATGCGGAAGGCCTCGTCGGCGGCGGCGAGCTGCGCACTGCTGCTGGCCACCGCGCGGCGCGCCGTGGCCAGATCTTCGACGGCGGCGCGCTGCGCCAGCGTCAGCCGCCGTTGCAGATCCTCGTGGTCGGCGGCCAGCTCGGCGCTCTGCGCCGCCGCCGCAGCGCGGCGCGCCCGGCGGTTGCCGGAATCCCACAGCGTCCAGCGCAATACCAGCGAGACGGTGCCGAAGTCGGCATCGGCATCGCCACGGTAGTCGGTGCCCTGGATGCCGTAATCGGCCGCCACGCCGAGCGTGGGCCACGACTCCGCACGTGCGGCCCGTTCGGCCGCGGCGGCGGCGCGCTGGCTGTCCTCGAGCTGGCGCAGCTCGGGCCGCGTGCGCGTCGCTGCGGCCTGTGCATCGTCCAGCGGCAGTTGCTCGGGGCTCGGCAGCTCCAGCGCGGCGTCGACCTCGCTGCCGCGCAGCAGGTTGAGCAGGCGGCGCGCCTGCGCGGCGCGGGCGCGGGCACTGTCGAGCTGCTGCTGCATCGCCAGCAGCTCGGCGTCGGCGCGCAGGCGACGCTCGCGGGTGGCCTTGCCGCCGTCGATCAGCGCCTGCGAGACGCGCACGTTCTCGGCCAGCAGCGCCTCGCTGGCTTCGAGGATCTGTACCTGTGCCTGCGCCTGCGCGGCGCCGTAGTAGGCGCGCTTGAGTTCGCGCACCAGTGTGCGCGCATAGGCCTCGTGCGCGGCGCGGCGGGCATCGGACTGTGCGATCCGCGCATCGACCTGCGCCCACAGCGCCGGCGCCAGCAGCGGCGCCGAGATCGACAGCTTGGTTTCCTGCTCGCGCGGCCGCAGCAGCGGGATGCTCTGGTTGCCGATCTGCGGGAACTGCGGCGGCTGGCCCTGCTCGGCAAGCATCCGGTTGAGGGTGTCGTAGACCGGATTGAGCAGGTCGCCGGTGGGGATGTCGATGGTGCGGCCGCCGTCGGCTCGCGTGTAGCGCGCGTTGAAGCTGAGCTGTGGCAACTGCTGGGCGCGCGCCTCGTCGATCTGCGCCAGGCTGGCGGCGACGCCGGCGCCGCGCGCCAGCAGCGCCGGATTGCGCTGCAAGGCCTCGTGCAGGTAACCGTCCAGTACGGCATCGCCGGCCTGCGCGTGCGGCGCCAGCGCCAGCAGCAGCGCCAGCAGCAGCGATGACGCAGGGCGCCGCGGCTTCACCTGCGCACCTTGCGGGCCGGCCGCCTGGCACGGGGCACGAGCAGGGTCTCGGCGGCCACCGTGCGCATGCCCAGTTCGAAGGCTTCTTGCAGGAAGGCCTCGACATCGATGCCGGCCTGCTGCAACACCAGATCCTTGGTCTGCGCGATCTGGATGCTGCCGTGGATGAAGCCCCACAAGGTCATTGCCACCCGCATCGGCTCGCGCAGCGTGCGGATCGTGCCGTCGCGCATGCCGGCCTGCAGCGCGCCGACCGTCACCTCGTGGACGGCCATGCCGGCTTCCAGCACCGCCCGTTCGTTGGCGCCGAGCCGTTCGAGATCGGGCCGGTGCGCCTCGAAACGCGACATCTCGGCGAAGTACAGCGGCTGCGAATGCGCAAAGGCGAGGTAGCAGCGACCGATCGCCAGCACCTGGTCATAACCGCTGCGCGGTGCCGCGACGGCGGCGCTGAACTGCTCGCGCAGCAGGCGCAGCGCGCGCACGCAGATCGCGAAGTGCAGCTCGGTCTTGCTGGAGAAATAGAGATAGACCAGCGCGCGCGACACCCGCGCCTGGCGGGCGACGTCCTCCATCTTGGCGGCGGCAAAGCCGGCCGTCGCGAACACCGCCTCGGCGGCATCGATGATCGCTTCACGGCGCAGCTCTTTCTCGTCGTCGCGGCGTTGCCGGCTGCGCGTCACGGCGCTTCTCCTGCGGGCTGTGGCGGAACTGTACTGACGTAATGTCAACGATTCAACACGTGTCTAATGTCCGGGTTTGCGCTTCGGGCTCGGTCGCCGAGCTGCGACAATGCGCGCCATGCAGATCGGCCCCTATCGTCTCGACGTCCCGCTGGTGCTGGCGCCCATGGCCGGCGTCACCGACCGGCCGTTCCGCCAGCTGTGCCGGCGCCTCGGCGCCGGCCTGGCGGTCAGCGAGATGACCACCGCCGACGCCAGTCTCTGGCACACCGAGAAATCGCGGCTGCGCCGCGAACACGGCGGCGAGGCGGCCCCGATCGCCGTGCAGATCGCCGGCGGCGATCCGCAGACGCTGGCCGAGGCGGCGCGCTTCAACGTCGAGCACGGCGCGCAGATCATCGACATCAACATGGGCTGTCCTGCCAAGAAGGTCTGCCGCGTCGACGCCGGCTCGGCGCTGCTGCGCGACGAGGCACTGGTGGCACGCATCTGTGCGGCGGTAGTGGCCGCGGTGGACGTGCCGGTGACGCTGAAGATCCGCACCGGCTATACGCGCGTGGCGCGCAACGGCCTGAGGGTTGCGCGCATCGCCGAGGACGCCGGCATCGCCGCGCTGACCGTGCACGGCCGCACGCGTGAGGATCTGTACCAGGGCAAGGCCGAGTACGAGACGATCGCCGCGATCAAGCAGACCCTGCGTATTCCGGTGATTGCCAACGGCGACGTCGATTCGCCGCAGAAGGCGCGCGAGGTCCTGCGCCTGACCGGCGCCGACGCGGTGATGATCGGTCGCGCCGCGCAGGGCCGGCCGTGGATCTTTCGCGAGATCGCCCACTACCTCGCCCATGGCGAGCTGTTGCCGGCGCCGACGCGCTACGAGACCCGTCGCTGGCTGCTCGAACATCTGGATGCGCTGTATGCGTTCTATGGCGAAGGCCGCGGCGTTCGGGTCGCGCGCAAGCACATCCAGTGGTACTGCCAGGATCACGCCGACGCCGCGCCGTTCTGGCAGCGCATCAATGGCGTTACCGACGTCGCCGTGCAACGCGCAGCGGTCGAGGCCTTCTTTGCCGACGAAGCGGAGTGTGCGGCCGCCTAGGTGTCGAACCTCGACGCCTGGGACGCCGTGCTCAGGGCTTGCGCAATCAAGGCATAAGCCGCGCGGTCGTTGAGCAGCTGCATGTGGTGCCGCGCATAGAGCGCCGAAACCTGTGCCGATGGCAGTGCCGCCAGCGCGCTCGGCAGCCGCACCAGGCCATCGCCGAGCAGCCAGCCGAGCGGATCGTGCGCGTCGCGACCGATGCTGCTGCCGATCAGCTGCAGGCGCGCCGGCGCGCCGGCGTCATGCGCCGGCAGGCCGGAGCGCAGATCGCGGATGCCGGCCGAGCGCAGGTTGAGCAGCTGGCCCCAGGGCGCGGTGAGCGGCCACAGCGAGAGCAGTTCGCTGCCCAGGTGCACGGCCTGCTCCAGCGGCGCGCCACGGTGCGGCGAGCCCAGGCAGAACAGCTGGCGTACCGCAGCAGCCCACGCAGCGCGCCGCCGATGCCCTTCGGCGTAGGCGGCGCGGATCACCAGGCCGCCCATGCTGTGGCCGATCAGCACGATCTCCTCGGGCGCCTGCGCTGCCTGCGCATGCAGACGCTGCAGCAGCCGCGCCAGCGCGCGGCCGTTGTGGGCGATCGGTGCGCCGGTGTTGTAACGCAGGTGCAGCGGCAGATAGCCAGCCGCGGCGAGCTGCGTGGCGTAATCGCCGCTTCCCTGCCGGCCGTACAGGCGCCAGCTGCGCTCGTCGCAGCACAGGCCGTGCACCAGGATCGCCAGCCGCAGCGGCACGCCCGCCGCCAGCTGCTGCGGTGTGAAGACGATGTCGTCGCGGTACAGCTGCATGCGCGGCGCCAGCGGATTGCGGCGCCGCGCCAGCTGATCGCCGAACAGGCCGCTGACCGCGCCGACGGCGACGCGCAGCGCGGCAGCATCCGCGGACGACGCGGACGACGGCAGACGGCGCTCCGCGGCGCGCAGCAGCGCGGCCGCACCGGCAAAGCCGGCGGCACCGAGCGTGCGCACGCTGGCGTAGACGCCGCTGCTGATCTGGTCGTGTGCCCAGCGCACCGGTTGCGCCGCGGTGCCGAGGCCGGGCAGCGCGGCCAGCGCGCCGAACGGCTGCGCGGCGACGGCGCCGTGCACGCGCTGCACGTGCCGCGTCACCACATCGAAGGTATCGCCGGCCAGAAGCACCGCGCCGCGCAGGCGCTGCAGCTGCGGGTGGCGGCCGTGGCGGGAGCTCATCATCGCAGCGCAGCGTATGGCAAGGCGGCCGGCGCCGGATTGGCGCGCCGGCCGCAGCCTGCGGCCGCCGGGCCGGCGCATCATCGCCGCGGCTGGAGGAGAGACATGAACAGCTTGCAATGGCTGTCGCAATACCTGCTGGTTGCGGCGATCCCGTATTTCCTGCTGCTGATGCTGTGGGAGTGGCTGGCGCTGCGCCGTCCGCGGCTGGCGCAGCGGCGCGGCTATGTGTGGCGCGACACCGCGGTCAGCATCACCATGGGACTGATCAAGCTCGGCATGCTGGCGTTATGCGCCGGCTTCACGGCGGCGGCCTTCGCCTGGGTCTACGAGCATCGGGTGTTCACGCTGTCGCCGCTGGTCTGGTGGAGCTGGGTGCTGCTGTTCTTCGCAGACGACTTCGCCTACTACTGGTACCACCGCAGCGCGCACCGTATCCGCATCTTCTGGGCCGAGCACGTCAATCACCATTCCAGCGAGTACTACAACCTCGGCACCGCGCTGCGGCAGTCGGCGCTGGGACCGGCGTATGTGTTCATCTTCTGGCTGCCGCTGGCCTGGCTCGGCTTTCATCCGCTGGCGATCGCCGTGCAGATGGCGGTAAGCCTGCTCTACCAGTTCTGGATCCATACCGAGGCGATCGGCCGGCTCGGCTGGTTCGAGCAGATCTTCAACACGCCTTCGCATCACCGCGTTCATCACGGCAGCAATGGGATTTATCTGGACCGCAACTACGCCGGCATCCTCATCATCTGGGACCGTCTGTTCGGCAGCTTCCAGGCCGAGCGCGACGATGTGCCAGTGCGCTACGGGCTGGTCCACAACGTCGGCAGCTACTTCCTGCCGCGCGTGATCTTCCACGAGCTGCTGCAGGCGCTGCGCGGCGCCTGGCGGGCGCCACGCTGGCGCGACAAGCTGCTGTGGATCTTCGGCCCGCCGGAGTGGTCGCCGCAGGGGCCGCGATGGCCGGTGGATCATCCCCGCTACCGGCCGCCCGCCACAGCCGCGCCCGCGACTACGGCGATGCCGTCTCCGCCAGCGGACGCATGAGGTTTTCCTGGCTGACGCTGGCGACCAGCCTGCCGTTGCGGTCGTAGATCAGCCCGCGCGAAATGCCGCGGGCCGATTGCGCGGTCGGCGAGTCCATCACGTACAGCAGCCAGTCGTCGACGTGGACATCGCGGTGGAACCAGATCGCATGATCGATGCTGGCGATCGCCATGTCCTCGGATACCCAGGAGCGCGCATGCGGACGCAGCGCCGTGGTCAGCAATTCGAAGTCGGTGGCGTAGGCGAGGATGCAGCGGTGCAGCAGCGGGTCGTCCGGCAGCTTGCCGCCGGCGCGAAACCAGATCATCTGCCGCGGTGCCTGTTGCGTCGGCGCCAGCGGATTGAAGGCCTCGATCGGCTTGAACTCGATCGCCACCTCGCGCGTCAGTGCGGCGTGGGCGAAGGCGCTGACGTCGGGCGACTCATCCAGCCACTGCGAGTAATAGGCGCTCAGGCTCTTGAGCTGTTCCGGCGGCGGCACCGAGGGCATCGAGGCCTGATGCTCGACGCCGGCTTCCGGCCTCTGGAACGAGGCCATCATCGCCAGCAGCGGCTGGCCGCCCTGGATCGCCTGCACGCGCCGCGTCGCAAAGCTGCGGCCGTCGCGGACGCGATCCACTTCGTAGACAATCGGCTTGTTCATGTCGCCGGGCCGCAGGAAATACGCGTGCAGCGAATGCGGCAGCGTCTCGCCGTCGACGGTGCGCGTCGCCGCCACCAGCGCCTGGCCGATCACCTGGCCGCCGAACACGCTCTTGCCGCCGAGGTCGCGCGACTGGCCGCGAAACAGATTGTCCTCGATGGCTTCGAGGTTCAGCAGATTGATCAGGTCTTTGAGGATGCGGTTCATGAAGCTGCACGCGATGTCCGAAAACGATGCACGCAAGGTTAAATCATTGCGGCGCGCTTCTGTTGCGTTGCAGCACGAACGGTCTCCATGAACTGCCGGGAGCACTGCGGCGCCTGCTGCATCGCGCCGTCGATCTCCTCGCCGCTGCCGGGCCTGCCGCACGGCAAGCCGGCCGGCATGCCGTGCCCGCACCTGACCGCGACGCTGCGCTGCGCCCTGTTCGGCGACCCGCGGCGGCCGGCGGTATGCAGCCATCTGCAGCCGCGCGCCGACATGTGCGGTGAGACGCGCGAGTTCGCGCTGCAGCATCTGCAGGAGCTGGAGCGCAGCACCGCGCCTTCGCGCTGAGGGGGCCTCGCGTCGCGTTCAGAGCTGGCCGCGCAGGCTGTCCAGCGCCTGCTCGCCGACGCTCCTGCCGTCGCGCAGCTGACGGATCTTCCATGAGACGCGGATGCCGGCCTGCGGCCGGGTGTCGGAGCCCAGCGTCAGTTCGATCACATCGTCCGCCTCCAGCTGCAGGGGCTGCAGCAAGGGCAGGTAGATCTGCTGCCAGTGCGTCGGCGGCGCCAGCGGCGAGGTGGAGATCGTCACGCCCTCCACCAGCTCGGCCTCCCACCACAGCGCGAAGCCTTCGACGCGCTCGGCACCGAGCGCCCTGGCGTTCCACTGCACGGTCTTGCGTCGCGCGCTCGGCGGCGCCGGCTGCGTCGGCCGCACATCGAGATCGTCCCAGAGCAGGGCGTGCGCGTCGCCGCCGCCGAGGTCGGCCGGCAGCACCTCGCGCACATACATGTTGTTGAGCGAGATCGTCCGCGCCGGTGCCAGATCCAGATCGAAGCCGATGTCCGGCCAGATGTCGATGTCCTGTTGCAGCCGCGGCGTCAGCACCGGGGCGACGAACTGGCGCAGGCGTCCGGGGATGATGGCGCCGCCGGCCTTGAGGAAGCGCCGCGCGTCGATCGCCGTTTCCAGGAAATTCTCTTCCAGCGCGTAATTGCCCAGCGTCTCGGTGATGACGATGTCGGCGGCGAACTTGCGCCGCACTTCGCTGGAATGCGCCTTGACGAAGCCCAGGCCGTCGATGCGGTTGCGACGCGCCAGTTCCTCGGCCAGTTCGAGCGCGTCGGTGTACTCGATCAGCGTCGCCTGCTTGGCACCCAGCCGGCGTGCCAAAAACGACAGGAAGCCGGTGCCGGCACCGACATCGACGACGACGCTGCGGCCCGGCACGATCAGCCTGCCAAGCGCCTCGTGGAATGCGCGATTGCGCGGGGCATCGCCCAGCAACTTGCGGTGCAACTCGATTTCGCTCATCCGGACCGGTTCTGCCGTGGTGATTCCCAGGCCGGCATTATCGCGGCATCGCCTGCGCATTGTGCTGGCCGGCGCGCTGCCGGCGGATTTCTCTGGCGCGCAGCGGCGGCTACAATGCCGCCGACGCCGGCATAGCTCAGTTGGTAGAGCTACTGATTTGTAATCAGTAGGTCGCGGGTTCGATTCCTGCTGCCGGCACCACCTCTCCCGCCAGATCTCCCGTCACGCCGACAACGGCGCGCCTCCGTTCGCGGGAATCGTTCTCGATTCAGCGACCCGCCTCGACCGCGTGAGCCGAGCTGGAGTGCCGCGCCCCCAAAACGGGGCTCGTCCTGCACCGCCGGCGATCAGAGCGATGGGAAAAACACCCAATTTGACATTCGATTATTGACGCTGTTCGAGAGCGAGGCATAGGCTCGAACGGTCTCATTACAGATCGGGCCGCGCGCGTTTTCGTAGCGCACGAGCACCACATGAATTCATTTGGGAGTGACATGAAGATGGAATACATCATTACGCCGCGGCGTACGGATCGGTCTTTCGCGTTGACCGCCATTGCCGCCGTCGTCGCGGGAAGTTTTGCGGTGAACTTCGCCTACGCACAGGCTCCCGAGGCGGAATCCGAAGGCGAGGCACCGGCCGAGGAAGCGCCAAGCGCGCCGGTGGCCGAGCAAGGCGCTGCGGTCTCACCCGAAGCAACGCCGGATGACGGCATCGAAACCATCTTTGTCACCGGCTCGCGCATTAAGCAGCGCATCAAGCGAGAGGAAGGGCCGGCGCCGGTGGCCGTCATTACCAAGGAGCAGATCGAAAAGCAGGGTTACACCAGTGCGGTCGAGGTGATTGGAAGCCTTTCACAGAACGCCGGCGGTTCGTTCAACGCAGGACAGTCCTTCAGCTTTGCGCGAGGCACGCAATCGGTGGACCTCCGCGGCTTCGGCGCAGGCCGCACTCTGGTACTGCTCGACGGCCGTCGCCTGCCGGTCTTCCCGCAGGGGCTCGGCGGCACGGATGCCTTCGTCGATCTCAGCACCATTCCAACGTCGATGATCGAGCGAGTGGAAGTGCTGCTGGATGGCGCATCGGCTATCTATGGTTCGGATGCCATCAGTGGCGTCGTCAATATCATCACGCGCAAAGACATAACCGGGACAATGCTGTCGGCTCGTGTTTTCGACACCGAGGATGGCGGTGGCGGTAGCCGTCGGTTCCAACTGGCGCAGGGTTTGATTGAGGGCGATACGTCCATCCAAATCATTGGTGAGTACACGGATCAGGACGTTTTGCGTTTCACCGATCGGTCTTTCTCCGAGTCGGATTTCGGCAATGGGGGCAATGCCAGCGGATTTGGTAGCAGCTTTGCCAACGAGGATGGCGTTCCGTTTCTGGCGGATCCATCATGCGGCCAGCCTGATGGCACGCTGGCGGGGGGTGGTGTACTTACCAGCCCGACGACTTGTCGTTTTGATCGCGCCAAGTATCGGCAATTCATCTCGCCGCAGCAGAAGGGATCCGTGTACCTGCGACTTGACCGCAAGTTCGGCGACGTCAAATCCTTTGCTCGCTTTGGGTATTACCGCAGCAAGCTGACGTTTGAACTCGAGCCGAATGCTTATTCTGGTGGCGAGTCCTTTGCGTTCACCGATCAGCGCATCTATGGCAGCGAGTTCTTCGATCCGATATTCGGGCCGGGCTACGTCCCTGCCGGCGCGCCTAACAATCCCACCAACGGCACAGCTGACGAGCAAGGAGGTTACTTCTTCCGCCGGCTCGTCGAGTTCGGGCCGCGTGGCGGAGAGATGGTCACGCAGTCCTATAACGGCCTGTTCGGACTCGAGGGGACGATCGGCGACTATTCCTGGGACATTGGACTCAGTCACAACGAGGTGCGCGCCGATATCACAACACCGACGATTCTGAGTTCCGTGCTCGACTACGAGGTATCGGTGAATGGCTTGGATCTTTTCCAGCGCATCCCGGATGAGATCGTGCGGCGTGCCAGCCATCTGCAATCAGAGAAGGCGGTTTCACGCACCTCCGGTGTCGACGCAACGTTCACCGGACCGGTGGGGCCGCTGACATTGCCGGGCGGTCCGGTGCAGTTCGCCTTGCACGGCGACTACCAGGAGCAGGAGTATTCCGACGTATTCGACCCGATCTCGACGGCCGGTGACGTATTCGACGGCGGCAGCGGCGGTGGTGGCGATCGCAAGTACACCGGTGTCGGTCTGGAGTTCGTGTTGCCCATTCTGCAGAACCTGGAAGCGAACATTGCAGGCCGTGTCGACAGCTACAGCGATGCCTCCGAAACCGGTAGCGCTTTCAGTCCCAATGTTCGCGTGTCCTACAAGCCGATCGAGCAGCTTCTGTTACGCGCATCGTGGGGAGAGAGTTTCCGCGCACCGGACCTGCAGCGCCTGTTCGGCGCAACGAGCAATGGTTTTGAAACGGTGATCGACACGCCGCGGTGTCTTGAGGCTGGAGGCACGCCGGGCACTGCCATCGATCCAAGCAATGACAACGACATCTGCTTGCCGATCCAGAGCGTCCCCTCCGCTACGGGTTCCAACCCCAAGCTGAAAGAGGAAACCGGCGAGAACTTCAGCGCTGGTCTGGTGGTGGAGCCGGTTCGCGATCTGGCGTTCAAGTTCGACTATTATCGGATTAAAGTCAGCAACCTCGTCAGCAACCTCGACGCACAGCAATTGCTGGACCTCTGCGGCACGAGCGGCCAGTTCTGCGACCAGATACGCCGTGATCCGGTGACGGGCCTGCTTGGAACGCCGTCTGCCGGTGGCAGCAATGCCGCGCTGATAAGCGCCAATGCCCTGAACCTGGCGAGCCAGGAGATAAAGGGCTACGACGTATCACTGGGATATGACTTCTACGTGGATGGTTTCGGTGGCTTTTCTACCGAGCTTGGCTGGTCGCATGTCGATTCGTTGAAGGTACGGTCGCAGCCAGGAGCTGAGGAGGTCGAACAGATTGGTTTTGGGCAGACGATCCTGATTCCGGAAGATCGCTACACCTGGACCAATGACTGGAACTTCGAACGCTACGGCGTGACGCTGCGCGTCGACCGCGTGGGCAAGTATCCAGGGTCCAACGCCCTGACCGAGCCTGCAAAGTCGAATCAGTACGTCGATCCGTACACCACCGTAAACCTGCAGGCTCGCGTGGACTTTGGCAAGGTGGGACTGATCCGGCTGGGCATCGACAATCTGTTCGACGAGGATTTCCCGCTGGATCCCACTTTCGTGGATGCAGGCGGCCCCAATGTGCAGAACCAGTTCCTCGGTGAAGCGACTTCGTTTTACGCAAGCCCCTTGGGGCGTGCCGGCTACGTACAGTACGAGATCAAGTTCTGATCGCAATCCGTCCGATCCCGGTGGTGCAGCACGTCCCGCGCAAGCGGGACGTGCTGTTTGTAGCGGACCAAAAGTTGTGACGTGAGCGCTGCATCCGCCAAGATGGCGGGCGATGACGAAGCAATATCCTCTGAAGCTGCTGGCCGCCTTCGCCATCGTCTACGTTGTCTGGGGCTCCACTTATCTGGCGATCCGCATCGGCGTGCATGAGGCGCCGCCGGCGCTGTTCGCCGGTCTGCGGTTCCTGATCGCCGGACCGCTGATGATGGCCTACGCGTTCTGGCGCGGTGCGCGGCTGCCGGTGGCGGGGCGCGACTGGCTGCTGATCGCCCTGACCGCTCTGATGATGCTGGTGGGCGCCAACGGGCTGGTCACCTGGAGCGAGCAATGGGTCGAGTCGAACCAGGCGGCCTTGATCGTGGCGACCTCGGCGTTGTGGATGGCCGGCTTCGGCATGCTCGGTGCGCGCGGCGAGCGGCTCGGCGCTTTTGCAGCGGCGGGTTTGCTGGTCGGCTTCGGCGGTGTCGCCGTGCTGGTCGGCGGCGGCCTGCACGCCCATGCCGCGCCGCTGCCGGCATATCTGGCCCTGCTGCTCTCGCCGGTGTTGTGGGCCGGCGGCTCGATCCTCTCGCGCCGTCATCCGGTCGCTTGCTCGCCGATGATGACCGCTGCGCTGCAGATGCTGATCACCGGCGTGGTGATGACCGGGCTGGGACTCGCGCTCGGCGAGCAGCGTGGCTGGCACTGGACGCCGAAGGTGATCGGTTCGATCGTGTATCTGGCGATCTTCGGTTCCTGCATCGCCTACGGCGCCTTCTTCTGGCTGGTCCATGAGGTGACGCCGGCACAGCTGGGCACCTATGCCTACGTCAACCCGGCGATCGCGGTGCTGCTGGGCTGGCTGGTGCTGGGTGAGCGGATGAGTACGGCGCAGTGGCTGGGCACTTCGATCATCCTGATCTCGGTGCTCGCCGTGACGCTGGCCGATCGCCGCAAGCCGCGCGCATGAGCAGACGGCTGCCGCGCTGGCGCGCGCTGTTCTGCGCGCTGCTGATCGTGATATCGCCGCAGGTGGTCGCCGAGTCGGTGCTGCGCATCGGCAATGGACCCGAACCGGAAAGCCTGGATCCGCAGCGCGCGACCAGCGTCAGCGCCTTCAATGTCCTGCGCGATCTCTATGAAGGCCTGACACGGATCGGGGCCGACGGCCAGCCACAGCCGGCAGCGGCGCAATCCTGGCGCGTCAGCGCCGACGGCCTGCGCTACGAGTTCGAGCTGCGCCCTGATGCGCGATGGTCCAACGGCGATCCGCTCACAGCCGAGGATTTCGTTGCCGCGCTGCGCCGCGCCGTGCATCCGGATACCGCGGCGCCGCTGCTGCAACTGCTGGCGCCGATCAGCGAGGCGCTGGCGATCAGCGAGGGCCGCAGCGAGCCGGAGGCGCTCGGCGTGCAGGCGCTGTCGCCATCGCGGCTGGAGATCCAGCTGAAGCGGCCCGCGCCCTATCTGCTCAGCGTGCTCGCGCACCCGATCGCCTATCCGCTGCATCGCAGTACGCGGGCGGCGCGCGGGCGGCCGCGCGATATCGTCAGCAACGGCGCCTACCGGCTGCAGGCCTGGCAGCTGCAGGCGCAGATCGAGCTGCGCCGCAATCCGTTCTACTGGGCCGATACCCGCACCCGCATCGATCGCGTCCTGTATCTGCCCTCGGACGACGTCAATGCCGAGCTCAAGCGCTACCGCGCCGGCGAGCTGGATATCACCTATGAGATTCCGCTGGTGCAGGCGCCGAAGCTGCGCGAAAAGTTCGGCGCCGAGCTGCACGTGGCGCCCTACATCGGCAGCTACTTCTACGGCATCAATGTCAGCCAGCCGCCGCTCGCCAATCAGCCGAGGCTGCGCCGCGCGCTGTCGCTGGTGATCGACCGTGGCGTCATCGTCGACAAGGTCATGAACGGCTTGGCGCTGCCGGCCTACAGCTGGGTGCCGGCCAGCGTCTCCGGCTACACGCCGCAGCGCTACGGCTGGGCGGACTGGACGCGCGAGCAGCGCCTGGCCGAGGCGCGGCGCCTGTATGCGCAGGCCGGCTATTCGGCAGCGCGGCCGTTGCAGCTGGAGCTGCGCTACAACACGCACGACGATCACAAGCGCATCGCCACGGTTGTCGCGGCGATGTGGAAGCAATATCTCGGTGTGCAGACGCGGCTGATCAACGAAGAGAACAAGGTCTTTCTCGCCAACCGCCGCGCGCGCCGGCTCACCCAGGTGTTCCGCGCCGCGTGGATCGCCGATTACGACGATGCCACGAGCTTTCTCGACATCCTGCGCGGTGACAGCGGCCGCAACGATACCGGCTGGCGCTCGGCGCGCTACGACGCGCTGCTCGATGCTGCTGCCGAGGCTGCCGATGCGCCCACGCGTCTGCGCCGTCTGGGCGAGGCCGAACGGCTGGTGCTCGACGAGGCGCCGGTGATTCCCCTCTACACTTACGTTTCCAAGCATCTCGTGAAGCCGCATGTGCAAGGCTGGCAGGACAACGCGCTCGACTATCACTACAGCAAGGATCTGTCGCTGCGCGATGCGCCCTGAGCGTAGCCCTCATCCGCCCCTGACGGGGCACCTTCTCCCGCAAGCGGGAGAAGGGGAAACAAAAAGCCCCTCTCCCGCATGGCGGGAGAGGGGTTGGGGGTGAGGGTCGCCGCCATGCTGCAGCTCGCGCTGCGTCGCCTGCTGGCGGCGATCCCCACGCTGTTCGTGCTGCTGACGCTGGCGTTCTTCCTGATGCGCGCCGCCCCGGGCGGGCCGTTCGACCAGGAGCGCGCGCTGCCGCCGCAGATCGAAGCGGCGATGAAGGCGCAGTTCCATCTCGACGAGCCGCTGTGGCGGCAGTACCTGCGCTACCTCGACGGCCTGCGCCACGGCGATCTGGGGCCTTCGTTCCAGTACGAGGGCTACAGCGTGGCCGAGCTGATCTCGCAGGGCCTGCCGGCGTCGCTGACGCTGGGCGTGCTGGCGATCCTCGTCGCGCTGCTCGCCGGCGCGGCGCTGGGCATCGCCGCGGCGCGCAAGCCAGGCAGTGCGCGCGACCGCTGGATCGGCGGCCTGAGCCTGCTCGGCATCTCGCTGCCCAACTACGTGGTCGCGCCGCTGCTGGTGCTGCTGTTCGCGGTCGCGCTCGGCTGGCTGCCGGCCGGCGGCTGGCGCAGCGGCAGCGTCGCCGATCTGGTGCTGCCGGTGCTGGCGCTGGCCCTGCCGCAGATCGCCTACGTGGCGCGACTGCTGCGCGGCGGGCTGATCGAAGCGATGGCTGCTCCCTACGTGCGCGCCGCGCGCGCCAAGGGCTTGCCGGAAGCGCAGATCATCCGGCACGCGCTGCGCCCGGCGCTGCTGCCGGTGCTCTCGCACCTCGGGCCGGCCGCCGCCGGCATCATCACCGGCTCGGTGGTCGTCGAGCAGGTATTCGCCATTCCCGGCATCGGCCGCTACTTCGTGCTGGCCGCGCTCAACCGCGACTACACCCTGGTGCTCGGCGTCGTGCTGGTCTACGGCGTACTGATCGTCGTCTGCAATTTTCTGGTCGACCTGCTCTACGGCATGCTCGATCCGCGGATGCGGCCGCGATGAATCTGCGCGCGCTGCTGCGTCAACGCGGCTTCTTCACGGCCGTCGTCGTGCTGACGTTGGTCGTCGCGCTGGTGCTGATCGGCCCGGCGCTGACGCCATACGCCTGCGAGCAGATCGACTTCGACGGCCGCTGGAGCGCCGGCCCCGGCCTCGCCGGCGCGCACTGGTTCGGCACCGACAGCCTGGGCCGCGATCTGTTCGCGCGCACGCTGTGCGGTGGCCGGCTGTCGCTGGCGGTGGGCCTGGTATCGACGCTGGTGTCGCTGGTCATCGGCGTGGCTTACGGCGCCTATGCCGGCTATCGCGGCGGCCGCGCGGATGCCTGGATGATGCGTGCGGTCGACGTGCTCTATGCCTTGCCCTTCATGTTTCTGGTGATCGTGCTGATGGTGCTGTTCGGCCGCCATCTGCTGCTGATGTTCGTTGCCATCGGCACCGTCAACTGGCTCGACATGGCACGCGTGGTACGCGGCCAGACACTGGCGCTGCGCGAGCGCGAGTTCATCGCCGCGGCGAAGATCATGGGCCTGAGCGATGCGCAGATCATCCGTCGCCACATCGTGCCCAACCTGCTCGGTGTGGTCGCCGTCTATGCGGCGCTGACCTTGCCGCAGGTGATCCTGATCGAATCCTTCCTGAGCTTCCTGGGCCTGGGCGTGCAGGAACCGGCGACCAGCTGGGGCGCGCTGGTCAACGACGGCGCGCGCGAGATGGAGGCGGCACCGTGGTCGCTGCTGTTCCCGGCATTGTTCCTGACCGCGACGCTGTTCTGTCTCAACGTCATCGGCGACGGCCTGCGCCGGCTGTTCGATCCGCGCAGCACGGAGCCCAGGCCGTGAGCCTGTTGCAGGTTTCGCGGCTGAGCCTGTCGCTGCCGGATGGACGGCGCATCGTCGACGAGCTGTCGTTCTCACTGGATCGCGGCGGTGCGCTGGCCATCGTCGGCGAATCCGGCTCCGGCAAGACGCAGGCGGCACTGGCGCTGATCGGCCTGCAGGCGCCGGCGATGCAGGCCAGCGGCAGCATTCGTTTCGACGGCGCCGAGCTGCTCGGCGGCGATGCGGATGTCTGCTCCGGCGTGCGTGGACGCGGCATCGGCTTCGTGTTTCAGGACCCGCTGCTGGCGCTCAATCCTTACGCGCGCATCGGCCGGCAGATCGCCGAGAGTATCGAGTGGCATCGCGGGCTTTCCCGACACGAGGCAACCGCCGAAGCGCAGCGCCTGCTCGACGCCGTGCGCATCGCCGACGCGCCGCGCCGCCTGCGCCAGTACCCGCATGAGCTGTCCGGCGGCATGCGCCAGCGGGTGATGCTGGCGGTCGCGCTCGCGGCGCAGCCGCAACTGCTGATCGCCGACGAGCCGACCACCGCGCTCGACGTCACCGTGCAGCAGCAGCTGATCACGCTGCTCGCCGAACTGCGCCGCGATCTCGGCCTGTCGCTGCTGCTGATCACCCACGATCTGGGACTGGTCGCAGAGCTGTGCGAGCGCACGCTGGTGCTCTACGCCGGGCAGACGATGGAAGCGGGTCCGAGTGCGCGTCTGCTGACGCAGCCGACACATCCGTACACCCAGGCGCTGCTGCGCACGCGGCCGCGTTTCGACGCGCCGGTGGATCAGCCGCTGCCGACGATCGCCGGCGCGCCGCCGGATCGCAGTGTGCTCATCCAGGGCTGCGCGTTTGCGCTGCGCTGTGAATGGGTGCTGCCGGTCTGTTCGGCGCAGGCGCCGATGGAGTCCGCCGAAGCGCACGGGCGGCGGCGCTGCCATCGCAGTGTGGAGGACGTGCAGGCACAGCGCTGACGCAAGCGGAGTTCCCCTCTCCCGCTTGCGGGAGAGGGGCAGGGGTGAGGGGCTTTGTCGCGAGGTCCTGCGAAAAGCCCCTCATCCGGCGCTTCGCGCCACCTTCTCCCGCGAGCGGGAGAAGGGATCTGGCAACGCTGTCGCTATCGGGCTATTACTGCGCCGTCGGCACCGCCACGCGCCACTCGCGCAGCGCATGCGTGGTGCCTTCCTGGACCTGTTTGAGGCTGTCGTAGAGGCGCGCGCCGAGGCCGGTGTCAGTGAAGCGGATCAGCCGCTCGCCGTCGCCGATCTCGCTGATCTTGACCAGGCGCGCGGCGGTGCCGACGCCGAACGCGGTGCCGAGCTGGCCGGCGACCTGCGCAGTGGCCAGCTCGTCGAGCGTGATGCGCTGCTCGCTGACGCGGACGCCTTCGGCGCGCAGCAGGCGCAGCACCGAATCGCGCGTGATGCCGGGCAGGATGGTGCCGTCGAGCGGCGGCGTGATCACCTCGTCGCCGATCTGCACGAAGATGTTCATCGTGCCGGCTTCGCCGAGTTCGCGATGCGTCAGCGCATCGAGCCAGACCACGTCGTCATAGCCGCGCTCGCGGGCGCGATGCAGGCCGGCGAAGCCGGCGGCGTAGTTGCCGGCGGTCTTGGCAGCGCCGAGGCCGCCGGGCGCGGCACGCGACAGCTCGGTCTCCGCCCACAGGCGGTAGGTCTTCTGCACGGGATCGGAGCTCGGCGTCACCGCCACCGCGAAGCGGTGCTGCGTGGCGGCGCGGAAGCCCAGCGCTTCTTCATCGGCGTACAAGGTCGGCCGCAGGTACAGCGAGCCGCGGCCGTGCGGCGGCACGAAGCGCGCGTGCACCTGCACGGCCAGCTGGCACAGCGTCATGAACAGTTCTTCGTCCGGTGCCGGCATCAGCAGGCGCTGCGCGCTCAGCTGCAGGCGGCGCGCGTGGTCGCGCGGGCGGAACAGGTGGATGCGGCCGTCCGGAACGCGGAATGCCTTCAGGCCCTCGAACACCGAGAAGCCGTACTGCAGGCCGCCGCTGGCCGGCGGCGCCGGCAGTTCGTCGCGCGCATTGACCGACGGCGCGCTCCAGCCGCGATCGGCGTGGTGTACGGCGTGGACCACGCAGGGGCCGAGCCATTGGCCGAAGCCGAGGGCTTCGGGTGCGGGCCAGTCCGCCGGCAGCGGCGCTTCGATCAATCCCGTCGGGGGCGTGTGCATCGCAAACTCCACAAAACGCAAAGTTACGTGAAAGGCGGTCGGCAAAGGGCTGGAACGTCAGGCCGGGCCGTGCCGCAAATTTTACCCAATCGCCTCGGTATTGGCGGCGCCGGGCTTGACCATCGGCAGCACCATTTCCTCGACGGCCACCGGCGCGCGGACCAGCATTGGGCCGGGCTGCGCGAAGGCGTCGCGCAGCGCCTGCTGCGGATCGCGGACCTGTTCGAGGTCGATCGCCGGCACGCCGAAGGCCTGCGCGATCGCCGCCAGCGACGGCGCCTGCGCGTACAGCGAGCCGCTGTACTGGCGCTCGTAGAACAGGTTCTGCTGCTGGCGCACCATGCCCAGCGCGCGGTTGTCGAGCACGACGATCTTCACGTTGGCGTGCAGCTCGGCCAGCGTCGCCAGTTCCTGCACGTTCATCAGGAAGCTGCCGTCGCCGCTGATGCAGACCGCGCCGGATTCCGGCAGCGCCAGTGCGGCGCCGATCGCCGCCGGCAGTCCGAAGCCCATCGTGCCCAGGCCGCCGGAGGTCAGCCAGCGATCCGGGCGCGTCAGCGGGTAGTGCTGCGCCGCCCACATCTGATGCTGGCCGACGTCGGTGGTGATCGCCGCGTCGGCCGGCGCCAGCGCGGCGACCGCGCGCATCAGCGTCTGCGGATCGCGCAGATCGTCGTCGCGTGGTGCCGCAGCCGGCGCATAGGCCGCGCGCAGCGAGGCGATGCGCCCCAGCCAGCGGCCGCGCCGGCGCGCCGGCAGCGCGTCGAGCAGGGCCTGCAGGGCCAGGCCGGCATCGGCTTGGATCGCCAGATCGGCGCGGCGCAGCTTGTTCAGTTCACGACGGTCGGCGTCGATGTGGATGACGCGCGCCTTGGGTGCGAACAGCTCCAGCTTGCCGGTGGCGCGGTCGTCGAAACGGCAGCCGATGGCGATCAGCAGATCGCAGGCGTCCAGCGCCATGTTGGTGTGGCGGCCGCCGTGCATGCCGAGCATGCCCAGCGACAGCGGATGCCCGTCGTCCAGCGTGCCCAGCGCCATCAGCGTCATCGTCACCGGCAGCTCGCCTTTCTCCGCCAGTGCGCGTGCCAGCGGCTGCGCGCGCGCCTGCGTGATGCCGCCGCCGATGTACAGCACCGGCCGCTGCGCGGCGTCGATCATCCGCGCCGCCCGGGCGATCGCCTCGGCGTCCGGCGCCGCGGCGCGTTCGGCTTCGCGTGGTGCGGGGATCGCGCCCAGGCGCAGGCGCTGCAGCTGCACGTCCTTGGGCAGATCGATCAGCACCGGGCCGGGCCGGCCGCTTTCGGCAATGCGGAAGGCTTCCGGCAGCAGCTCCGGCAGCGCCGCGGCATCGCGCACGTCGAAGCACGCCTTGGTGATCGACTCGACGATCTGGCAGGTGCGCACTTCCTGGAAGGCATCGGTGCCGATCAGCGCGCGCGGCACCTGGCCGGAGAAGCAGACCATCGGCACCGAATCGGCCTTGGCGTCGGCCAGCGCGGTGACGGTGTTGGTGATGCCGGGGCCGGAGGTGGCGAAGCAGACGCCGGCGCGGCCGGTGACGCGCGCCAGGCCTTGGGCGATGAAGCCGGCACCCTGCTCATGGCGCGCCAGGATGTGCTGCAGGCGCGAGTCGGCCAGCGCGCGATACAGCGGCAGCAGCGCGCCGCCGGGGATGCCGGCGACGTATTCGCCTGCCGGGCCACTGGGGCCGGAACGCTGTTCCAGAAAGCGGATGATCAGTTCTGCAGCGGTGATGTCCATCTTGGGTTCCTGAAGTGTCGGAACCCCGCGGGCATGCGATCGGCGAGTACAACGAGCAAAAAACAAAACCCCCGCCGGTCGGATGCGCCGGCGGGGGTTTGGTGTGCGTGCAGCAGCCCCTACGGCGCGTCGGTAACGACGACCGCTACGAGTACGAGGCTGATCTGCTGGCTGCGATTCATGGGTGTGGCTAAAGGCTGCTCAGGTCTTGCGGCGCGCAGTCTAGTCGCGCGCCGCGCGGCGGCGCAAGCGCCTCGGGTCAAGCGCTCAGTTCATCCGCGCCACCAGCCACAGCGGCAGGCGCCGCATCGCAAAGCCCAGCGGTGCCCACGGCCACCACGGCACGCGGGCGCTGGCCGGCTCGCGCTCGATGGCACGCACCATCGCCCGCACGCCGGTATCGGTGTCGACGATGAATGGCGTGTGCCTGACGCGCTCGTTGATCTCGGAGCGGATGTAGCCGGGGAACAGCGTCGTCACCTTGATCGGCGTGCCGAGCAGGTCGGCGCGGATGCCCTCGCTGAGCGTGGCGAGCGCGGCCTTGCTCGCCGCATAGGTGGTGATGCTGCGCGGCATGCCGCGCAGCGCGCTCATCGAGGCGATCGTCACCAGGTGGCCGGCGTTCTGCGCGCGGAAGATTTCCAGTGCCGCCTCGCATTGCGCCAGCGCGGCGATGAAGTTGGTCTGCGCGGTCTCGCGGTTGGCGCGGAAGCCGCCAGTGCCGAGCGGCCGCCCCTTGCCGGCGCCGGCGTTGACGATGATGCGGTCGAGCCCGCCGAACTCGGCAGCGAAGTCCCTGAACACCGCGAATACCTGCTCGTGCTCGTTGACATCGAGAGCGCGGATCGACACGCGGATCTGCGGATGCGCGGCGCACAGCTCGCCGCGCAGCGCTTCAAGCCGCTCGATGCGGCGGGCGCACAGCGCCAGGTCATGGCCGCGCGCGGCGAATGTGCGCGCCATGCCGTGGCCCAGGCCGGAGCTGGCGCCGGTAATCAGGATGGTCTTGCGCATGGTTTGGTTTGGCCCAACTCGACAGGGGCAGGTATTGTCGGGCGATCGCCGCGGCCGCGTACGCCGATCGAACGGCTGACCGCGGCGTCGCGCCGCGCTATCGTGCCGGCGGTTCCCCGTCCGGATCGATGCGTGCCCGACATCGCCGCGCCCGTCTTTGTGCAGATGCGCCAGCCGCCGGCCGGGCGCTTTCTGGTGGTCGGCGACATCCACGGTGAACTGGCGATGTTGCAGCGCCTGCTGCGACTGGCGGCCTACGAGCCGCAGCACGACCGGCTGATCGCGCTCGGCGATCTGGTCGACCGCGGTCCGCAGTCGCGCGAAGTGCTGCAGTGGTTTGCGCAGAATCCCGGCGCCTGCAGCCTGCTCGGCAACCACGAGGCGCTGATGCTGGGTGCCGCGCACGACCGACGCACCGAACAGCTCTGGTGTTACAACGGCGGCGACTGGTCGCGGGCGCTTGGCGCCGCGACGCTGGCGCAGCTGCGCGAGCAGGTCGCGGCGTTTCCGCTGGCGATCGAGCTGCAGGCCGATGACGGTCGGCGCATCGGCCTGGTCCACGCCGAGCTGTCGCCGGGGCTTGCCTGGGACATCGTGCGCGAGCTGCGCTTCGATGCACGCCAGGCCGTGCACGAGGCAGCCGGCTCACCGGGCTTCGAGCTGCTGTGGGGGCGCAGCCGTCACCGCATCGCCAAGCGCCTCTGCGATCCGCAGGCCGGCCCGCCGGATTACACGCAGCTGCGTGCGGCCGTGCAGGCAGTGGCCGGCGTCGATCTGGTCATCGGCGGGCACAGCATCGTCGCCTCGCATCAGCCGCGGCGGCTGGGCAACTGCCTGGCGATCGACACCGGCGCCTACACCGCTCGGGGTCGCCTGACGCTGGTCGATCCGCTGGCAGGGCGCTACTGGCAGGTCGGCCGCGGCGAGCAGCAGCAGTGGCCGGCGCAGCCTTTGCCCGCACCGCTGCTGGCCTCGGTCTGAGCGCGCGCCGGACGCCCAGGACGAAACCCTACTCATCGAACGCCACCGTCGCGCTGGCGGAGTTGCTCAGCGTCAGCGATTGCGTGTCGCGGAAGCTGAGGCCGTCGTCGGCGTCGGGGGCTTCCTGATCGGCCTGGCAGGTCCAGGCGACGGTGTAACTGCCTGGCGCCAGGTGATCGATGGTGAAGCTGTAGACGTCGTTGTCGGCGTCGTAGCTCAGGCCGGCCGAGGCCAGTGGCTGTGCGACGTTGGTGACGGTGTCGCTGCGGAAGTAATCGGCCGGGCTGACGTCGCTGCCCGGCCAGACATAGACCGCGACGCCACGGCCGGCGGTGCGGCCGCCTCGGCAGGCACTGGCCTCGACCAGGCTGCGTGGAATGCTGCCGTCGATGCTGCCGGCCTCGCTGAGCTTGGCGGCGCGCAGTATCGGGCGCAGTTCGTAGCCGCCGTCGCTGTTGCGCCGGTCGAGCAGCGAAAACGGCAGCTCCAGCGTCAGCACGACGGTTTCGCTGTCGTTCTGGGACAGCGACAAATCCAGATCCAGATAGTCCGGCTGCGCTGCCAGCGTGAGCGGCAGCACGCTGCCGTCACTGCTCGTCAGGCTGGCGCCGCTCAGCGAGAAGCGCGCGCGGACGCCGGCGAAATCGCCCTGCGCATCGTTCTTCGACAGCAGTTCGACACGGTCGCCCGTTTCGATGGTAAGCAGATCGAAAAGGTGAGCCTGGGCGGAATCGAAGCTGTGCACACTCGCGCCCGTATCCAGCAGGTCGACGTAAGGCACGGCCAGCGACAGCGCCTGCGCGTCGCTTGGCTGGCTGACGGCGAGATCGACATGGACGCGGGCCTCGCAGCCGCCGAGCAGCAGCAGGGCTGCCAGGAACGGGCGTTGCCACGACAGGACCCTGGCGCCAGGGTGGGGACGGGGTGGAGGCAGGCGCAGATGCAGCGGCGGCATGGCAGGGCAGGTGATGGACCGGCCGCCACCTTAAGACGCCGTCACGCCGTACAGCGTCGCCGGCGCATGGCGGTTTGTTTCCGATTGTTTCGAGGGGTGAACGAGATGCTTCCGGTGCAGTCAGATCATGCGGATCCTCCGGGGGGACATGCCATGAGCGCCAAGGTGCTGCTGGTCGATGACGACGTGCGGCTGCGGCAGATGATTGCGGAATTCCTGCAGCGCCATGGCATCGAGTCCGAAGGCGTGTCGACCGCCGCCGCAGCACTGCGAGCGCTGTCGCGGCAGGCCTTCGATCTGGTGGTGCTGGATCTGATGCTGCCGGACGAGGATGGCATCGCGCTGTGCCGTCGGTTGCGCAGCGCGGCGTCGCCGCTGCCGATCATCATCCTGTCGGCCAAGGGTGACGACGTCGACCGCATCATCGGCCTCGAAGTCGGCGCCGACGATTACCTGGCCAAGCCCTGCAATCTGCGCGAGCTGGTCGCGCGCATCTACACGGTGCTGCGCCGCTTCGCCCAGCCTGCGCGCAGCGAAGCGATCGGCGCGCCCAAGCGGCTGCGCATCGGCGACTTCGAGCTCGACATGTGGGCCCGCGTGCTGACGCGCGGCGGCGAGACGGTGCACATCACCACGCGCGAATATCAGTTGCTGGAAGCGCTGGTGATGCACGCGCGCCGCGTCCTCAACCGCGACGAGCTGATGACGCTGACCAGCGGCCGTCCCAGCGACAGCCTGTCGCGCAGCATCGACATCCTGATCTCGCGGCTGCGCCAGGTGCTGGAACCGGACCCTGCGGCACCGCGCTACATCCAGACCGTCTGGGGTCGCGGCTACATGTTCGTGCCCGACCTGCCGGCGTCATGAGCCTGCGCTGGTTGCTGGCGCTGCTGCTCGGCGCCGCCCTGGTCGTCGGGCCTACCATCAACGTCGCCCTGCTGAGCATCTTTCCGCCGCCGCTGCCGGCGTTCATGCCGGCGCCGCCCTGTCTGCCGGGCCAGCGCGACCAAGGCCCCTGCGTGCACAGTGAAGAAGGCGGCGAGCCGCGCCCCGGGCTTATCGGTCCGCGTCGCAGCTTCTTGCTGGGCGAGCGACTCTCGACGATGCCCAACACCGTGTTCGCGCTGCATGAAGGTCCCGAGCCCCGGCTCGGCGAATTCCGCGCGATCCGCTCGCATCTGCTGTGGATCAACCTGGCCAGCTTCGGCATCGTGCTGGCGGCCGCCGTGCTGATCTTCACTGTGGTGCTGCGCTGGCCGATCCGCGGCCTGCTGACGGCGATCGAGGACATCGAGCACGGCGCCGTGCCGGCTGCCGGCGGCATGGCCGCGCCGAGCGAGCTGCGGCAGATCGGCCGCGCCCTGCACCGGCTGGCCAAGCAGTTGCGCGCCGGCACGCAGGAACGCGAGCTGATGCTGGCCGGCATGTCGCACGACCTGCGCTCGCCGCTGGCGCGGATCCAGGCGGCGATCGAACTGCGCGCGCGGCCCGGCGAGGACTGGCAGCCGGTGCTGCGCGACGTGCGCGAGATCGACCACATCATCGGCCAGTGCATCGACTACGTGCGCGACGGCCAGGATGAGCCGCTGACCCAGGAGGTGCTCGACGAACTGGTCTGCAGCGCGGTCCGTGACGACGACGAGGTACAGCTCGATCTCGCCGCCAGCGTCGCCACGCCGATGCGGCGGCAGTCGATGCTGCGGCTGATCCGCAATCTGCTCGATAACGCCCGCGCGCACGGCGCGCCGCCGGTGACGCTGCGCACCTGGCATGAAGCCGACGCGCTGGTACTGAGCGTGGAGGATGGCGGCGCCGGCATCGAGCCGGCGCAGTGGGAACGGCTGTGCGCGCCGTTCGCGCAGGGCGCACGCGCCCGCCATCCGGGCGGCGCCGGCCTGGGGCTGGCGATCGTCCAGCGCGTTGCCGATCGTCACGGCGCCACGCTGCACGTGCGCGCGCGCAGCGACACGCAGCCGTTCGCGATCGAACTGCGGCTGCCGCGGTAGCCGCCACTGCGGCTTTTCGCCCGCCTCGTTACAACTGCAAACACACTGTTTCAGAGCCCTGCGGCGCTCCTCGGCACGATGCAGGGCCACGCCTTGCGTGGGCCCATTTCGCGCTTTTCGAGGAGCATTCATGTCCGTTCGTCCCGCCGTTCCCGGTGTCGCGCGCCGCTGCGCGCCGCGCCAAGTCCTCGCCGCGCTGACACTCAGCTTGCTGGCTGCCTGCGGCAGCAGCGAAGACAGCGACGACACCAGCCTGGAATCGGCGTTCACCGTCATCGGCCAATCCAGCTTCACGGCCAGTTCCTCCAACGGCGGTTCGACCAGCGCCTCAGCGGCCACGCTCAACAGCCCGCTCGGCAATGTCGCCAGCAATGGCAGCGTGATGTTCATCGCCGATACCGCCAACAACCGCGTGCTCGGCTACAACAGCATCCCGTCGGGCAACGGCGCCAATGCCGACTTCGTGCTCGGCCAGTCCGACTTCAGCGGCAAGGACAGCGCGACCACGGCCAGCGGCCTGTCGGCGCCGGTGTCGGTATTCATCAGCAGCGACAACCAGCTGGTGGTCGCCGATTCGCAGAACAACCGCGTGTTGATCTGGAAGACGCTGCCGACCGGCAATGGCCAGCCGGCGGACGTGGTGGTGGGCCAGACCAGCTTCACGACGCGCCTGTCGGCCACCACGCAGACCGGCCTGAACTACCCGACGGCGGCGATCATCGCCGGCAACCAGTTGCTGGTTGCCGATCGCAACAACAACCGGGTGCTGATCTGGGACGAGGTGCCGGCGGCCGGCAGCAACGGGGCTGCCGCCGATCTGGTGCTCGGCCAGACCGGCTTCACCACCAGCGTCCACGACGACGAGGAGTACTCGCTGTACAACCCGTCCTCGCTGTGGAGCGATGGCTACAAGCTGCTGGTCTCCGATACCAGCAACAACCGCGTGCTGTACTGGTCCAACTTTCCGCAGGACATCGGTGCTTCGGCGACCTACGTGATCGGCCAGACCGATTTCTCGCGCTCGACCGCCGGCACCTCCGCTTCGACGCTGCGCTCGCCGTTCGGCATCGCCTCCGACGGCTCGGCGTTCTACATCGCCGATCAGGGCAACAACCGCGTGCTGCGCTTCGACTCGCTGCCGATCGCCAACAATGCGAGCGCCAGCTATGTCTACGGCCAGGACAGCGACAGCTTCACCGCCGCGACCGCCAATGACGAGGATCAGGATAGCGTCAAGGACGACAATCCGACCGAGCAGACGCTCAACGGCCCCAGCGGCGTGCATGTCGCCGCCGGCGTGCTGTACGTGACGGACCGCAGCAACAACCGCGTCCTGCTGTTCGCGCCGTGAAGGCGGGGGCATGGACTCGCGGCGTCGTCACCGGCGCTGCGCTGGGTCTGCTGTCGCTGCTCGTCGCCTGCAACGGCGTCGATCCGACCGGCGACGGCGGCGGCCCGGTGGCGGTGCGCATCCAGTCCGGCGCCAGCACCTCGGAACTGCAGACGGTGGAGTGCGCGGCGACGCAGCTCAACGCGATCGCCACCTTCACCGGCGGCAGCGCCGGCGAGCACGACGTCACCGCGCGGGTGATCTGGACCAGCAGCAAGCCGGGCGTGATCGACGTCAGCAATGGCGAGATCGAGACGGCGCCGGGGTCGGGAGACTATTTCCCCGCCGGCACCGTCGTCGCCCGCACGACCGGCGACGCCATCATCCGCGCCGACTACGCCGGCATGTACGCGAGCTTCAGCGTCAGCGCCGATGCGATCGCCAGCATGCGGATCTCGCCGGCGCTGACGCGGATGGCGCCGGATTCGCAGACCAACTTCCGGCTTTATATCCGCCCGAAGTCGGACCGTCTGGAGCAGGATTTCACCGACAGCGCCACCTGGCTGGTGCCGAGCAATTCATCGGCAGCCGAGATTGCCTCGTACTCGACCGTGCAGGCACATGCCAATCCCCTGGAGACGCCGTTCACCGTCGAGGCACGGCTGTACGCCTGCGAGCGCAGCATCAGCCGCGAGCTGCGCCTGAGCCGGCCGGTGGCGCTGCAGTTGCACTACGAGCAGCCGGAGAGCGCCGCGGTACCCCTGGTGCTGGGCGACCGCATCCGCGTCAATGCCGTCTTCGACGACGCCAGCGCGCCACCGCAGAATCTGTCGGCGCAGGTCAATATCGAGACCGCCAGCGGCTATGCGCCGGACATCGCCGAGGCCAGCACCACGCTCGGGCAAGTGCAGAGCGCCGACGATGCCGACACCTGCGCGGCGCTGGCGCTGACGGCGCCCTGCACGTATCTGGAACTCAACGACTACGTGCTGGTCAGCGGCCTGCAGAAGAACAAGACCGTGCAGTTGTCGTTCGACTACGACCCGTCAGGATTGAATGTGAGCGTGCTGAGCCGGCCGTATCTGTTCGCCGACACCGAGGCCACCAGTTTGAGGCTGCTGGCGCGCAATGCGCAGCTGCGATTCCCCAATCTCGGACAGGTTGAAGCCTATGCCGGCTTCAGCGATGGCATCGAGCGTCCGGTGACGCGCCATGTCAGCTGGACCACCGAAGACAGCGATCTGCTGACGGTCACCAACACGGGTATCGACGGCGGTTTGCTGGTGCCGCAAAACTTGACTGGCACGGCGCGGATCTATGCCTCGCTGGGCAGCGACGCGGAGGGTGAAATCGAGGAGGATCTGAGCGTCGCCGTTAGCAAGCAGTAGGCCAGCCCAAACCCCTCGCGGACCGCCTTGGACGGTGCTATGGTGCGGCCGGGGTAGAGGTGTTCGACGTCGAATCTGGAACCGTGTACAGTCGATTTCGCAGTTGCTTCAAGTCCAAGAAGGTCCGGCGCGGTGTCGGGTCATCTTAAAAACTCGGAGCGTTTACGACCTCCGGCTACGTTTCTTGATCGCTTCTTGCACTTATAAGTTGGGTGTAAGCCCGTTTTCATCAATCGAAGTCAGAGGGAATGTTGCATGTCTAATGTCTCGACCGGCACCGTGAAGTGGTTCAACGATGCGAAAGGGTTCGGCTTCATCACCCCGGAAGGCGGCGGTGAAGATCTCTTTGCGCACTTCCGTGAGATCCAGGGCACGGGCTTCAAAACGCTGAAGGAAGGCCAGAAGGTGCAGTACGAAGTGCGCCGCGGCCCCAAGGGCTTGCAGGCGGCTGCGATCCGCCCGCTCTAAGCCTGTACGCTCCTTCGGCGGTTTTCGCCGGCAAGAGACCGCGGCCCGGCGCCGCGGTTTTTCTTTGCCCGTCACTTTTTCCAGAAAGGCCACCGGCGCGATCGAGCGTTGACGCGGCGCAGCATGGATCAGCTTCTGGCCGGCTTCCGGCGCTTGGGCCGCAGCATGGTGCCCGTACATTTCCGGGTTCCGCAGCGGCACGCCCAGATCTTGCGCAGCCGTGGCGTATGCGGCTCGTCCAGGGTGATGCCGTAGTCGTAGGTGAGTTCTTCGCCGGCGCGGACGGCCCTGCGCGTCTCGATGAAGATGCGGTCGCGCGCGCGGTTGCCCTTGGGGTTTTCGACGATCACGGCCTCGCAGTTCGGATCGCAACTGGTGTTGATCCAGCGGGCGATGTTGCCGTGGTCGTTGCCGTCGATCACGTACTGCTCGTTGAGCGTGAACAGGAAGGTATGACCGGAGTCGGCATCGCCGCCATAGACCTGGTCGATGTCCTCGTGCGTGCGCAGTGCGCCCTTGTACTGGATGACGCGGAAACCGGCGGGAAGATCGCGGGCGGCAAAGACGCCGTTGCCATGAATGGGGGAACGGCGCAGCTGCAGATTACGGGGCATGGAACGTCGGGGTGGCGAGCGGGAAGGCGGCTATTGTGCTGCAAATTTCATGCGCCGCCGTGCTGCGGCACAATCATCCTTCACGAGGTTTTTTCAGTAGAGGTTCAGTGCCACGCGTCAGCCTGTGCGCCTGGCGCATCACGCGGTCCGACCTGATCAATTGCAAGGAGCTCGACGATGAAGACTTTCGCCCGCGGTGCGCTGCTGGGAATGCTGAGTGTGGGTGTGGTGCTGGCCTCGGCGCCGGCGCCGTTGCGCGCCGGCATGATCGGCACGGAACAGATGCTGAGCAGCGCCTCGCGCGCCGACGACCTGAGCACGATCAACGCCTTCATGGCGCGTGAAGCGGTAAGCGCAGAGCTCGAGCGCTACGGCGTCGATCCGCTGCAGACCCAGGCCCGTGTCGCCGCGCTCAGTGACCAGGAACTGCGCCAGCTCGCCGACAGTATCCGCGACCAGCCGGCCGGTGCCGGTGCGCTGGCGGTGGTCGGCATCGTCTTCGTGGTGCTGCTGATCCTGGAACTGGTCGGCGTCATCAACATTTTCAACCGCATCTGAGCCGGAACGCGTTTGTCGCGTTGATGCTGGCGGCCGGCATGGCCGCCGGCTGCGCCAGCCTGCCTTCGTCGCCGGCCTTGCGCGAGGGGGCGGCGGTCGAGCTGAGCCAGACGCCCTTCTTTCCGCAGCGCGAATACCAGTGCGGTCCCGCGGCCCTGGCCACCAGCCTCGGTGCCAGCGGCGTCACGGTCACGCCAGACCAACTGGTGCCCGCTGTCTATCTGCCCGGCCGCCAGGGCAGTCTGCAGGCGGAGCTGGTGGCGGCGGCACGGCGGCATCAACGCGCCGCGGTTGCGGTAGAGCCGCAGTTGCCGGCGCTGATCGCCGGTCTGCGTGAGGGCCAGCCGGTGCTGGTGCTGCTCAATCTGGGTTTTTCCTGGCTGCCGGTGTGGCACTACGCGGTGGTGGTCGGCTACGAGCCGGACGCCGCGCGCTTCATCCTGCGCTCCGGTAGCGAACGCCGCGCGACGATGCGCGCGGCGCGGTTCGATGCCGCCTGGGCCCGCGCCAAGCGCTGGGGCGTGATGGTGGTGCCGACGGACCGGATTCCGCGCTCTGTCTCGGAGCGCGCCTGGCTGAGCGCGGTGGCGCCGTTCGAATCCTTGCGCCAGTTCGATCAGGCGCAGTCCGCCTACGCGGCTGCCGTGCAGCGCTGGCCGCAGTCTGCGGCGGCGTGGATCGCCAATGGCAATGTGCAGGCGTTGCAGCAGCGATGGGCCGATGCACTGGTGTCCTACGGCCGCGCGGTGGCGCTGCAGGACGGCGTGGCGGTTCGCAACAATCGCGCGGACCTGCTCGGCAAGCTGGGCTGCAGCACGCTGGCCCATGTCGACCTGCGGCGCGCAGCGCAGTTGGATCCGCAGCAGCACTACGCTACCGCGTTGCGACAGACCGCGCTGCAACTGCTGGCGCAGGATGCTTGTCCGGCGTTCGTGCATGACATCGTCGGTGCGCACTGATCTGGTTCAGCCTCGATCAAGCCGGCACTGCGCAAGCTCGCGGCCACTCGACAATAACGAAGCACACAAGGAGTGTTGCGATGAAGTCCCCCACCCAAACCTTTCGCCCGCTGAAGATTGGCGCTGCGGCTGCAGCGCTGATGCTGGTGCCGGCCCTGGTCCAGGCGCACAACTACAACTACGTGGAAGGCGGCTGGGTCCACCGCGACCAGCGTGGTGACGAAGACGGCATCCGCCTGCTCGGCTCCTTCGACGTCGCGCGGCCGGTGGCGATCTTCGCCGAGTACGCCACCGTTGAAGACTTCGACCAGCTGAGCGCCGGTGCGCTGTTCCACACGCCGATCAACAATGACTTCGACCTCGTGCTCGGTGCGTCGATCGAAGACGTCAATTACTCCGACGGCGGCGGCGACACCGGCTTCGGCCTGCGCGGCGGCGTGCGCTGGGTGATTCCGCAGACGCGGCTGGAACTGAACCCGGAGCTGCGCTACGTCGACATCGACCCGGAAGAGCTGGTCTCGGTTCGCGTCAACGCGCTGTACCAGCTGAACAATGCCTTCGATATCCAGGGCGCGGTGCAGGGCGGTGATGATGACCGCTTCGAACTCGGTGTCCGCTACAACTTCGGCCCGCGTGTGACCGGCCGATAATCGATCCGCACAGAAAAGCCCTCCTCCGCATGCCGGAGGAGGGCTTTTTCATGTTCGCCGCCGCCGCGATTGAGCCCGTGAGGCAGCGCTAGAAGACGCCGAGCACGATCCCGGCAGCAAAGGCCTCTGCCAGTTCCCGGCAGGCCGTCAGGTCCGCCTCGGCGACTTCGCCGCGCACGATGATCGGCTCTGCCACCGCCTTCCAGCCGTAGCCGATCGCAATCCGCTCGATCGCGCTGACCGCGCCGCGGCCGTCATTGCCGGCGCTGATCAGCAGCGCGTACGGCAGGCCGGTGGTGAGGTTCTGCGCCGGGTAGTAGGTGCGGTCCAGAAAATCCTTCACCGCGCCGGACATGTAGCCGAAGTTCTCCGGCGTGCCGATCAGCAGGCCGTCGGCCCACAGCAGGTCATCCAGATCGGCCTGCGCCGCACGCTTCAGGCGGACCTCGATCTCGTCCGCCTGGCCCGCGGCGCCTTCAATCGCGGCCCGGCACAGCGCCTCCGTGTGGCCGGTCTGACTGCTGAAGACGATGAGCAAATGCTTCATCCGCCCATTGTGCCGGCCTCAAGCCGCAGAAACGAAAACGGGCGGAAGATCCGCCCGTTCAAATGCATCGATGCATGTGCTGATCACTTTGCCGGTTTGGCCGCCGCGCCCACGGTGATCTCCGCTTCGAGCGCCTTGTACGTCTTGTCGCCGATGCCATCAACCTTCTTGACGTCTTCCTTGCTCTTGTAAGGCCGGCCCGCGATGATCGCCTTGGCTTTCGCCGGGCCTATGCCGGGCAGTTTTTCCAAGGCTTTCTGGTCGGCGGTGTTGATGTCGACGGCGGCGAATGCCGGGCTGGCAATGGCCAATGCAAGCGCGACAGCAGCCCCTCTGATGAATGTCATCATGATGGATCCCCAACGGTTACACGGAACCCCGTGCAGGGCGAATATCAATCTCCGCTGAGGCGGTAACCGCGACGCAGTGCACACTCCTTGGTACATTCATTCGCCCGCTGTGCACTCGTTCTCACGCAGCACGGCCGGCACGCTCGCCCTTTATCCCGTTCGATTTATCCATGACGATTTCAATCCGCCATCAGGTGGCCGGTGGTTGGTTGCTGGCGCTCGCCAGCTGGCCCGTTGTCGCCACCATGCAGTGGAACCACTTCGGCTGGGGTGTTGATGGCATCGCAACCCTGCTCATGCTGGGTTTCTGCCTGTGCATGGGCCCTGAAGTGCTCAGGGGTCTGAACGAGCTGCGCAAGGATCGCGTGGCGCGCCTGGGCGTGCTGATCCTGCTGCCGAGCATTGCCGCCTGGTACTACTTCCAGGGCCTCAATGTTTTCAGCGGTGCCCCGGAGAGCATGCGGCGATTCTGGCTTTACCTTGTCATGCCGGCATTTTTTGTTGGCGCGCGCGAATGGTTTGCCGCGACCGGTGATGCCGGGATCCGGCGTGTCTTCATTGCCCGCAGTGTGACAGTGCTGCTCGCGGCCATCGCCATCACGTACGCCATGATCGTCGCCGGCAGCAGCCGTTTCCGCCACGACGGTCTGCCGGTGTACTGGCATATCCGTCACTTCAACTATGACCTCGTGCTGCTGGCGGGCTTCGCCATCTACCTCATGGCCCGTGCAAAGGCAGTCTGGCAGACGGCGGCCTGCGTGCTGGCCTGCGTGGCAATCGGATACTTCACGGCTTGGTCAGGAGGCCGCGGTGGCATGTTGGCCACTGTGCTGGTGTTCGTCTTTTTGCTGGTGTTTGGTGCAATGCGCCGGCGCGAGCCTGCCATCTGGCTGGCTGCCGGCGCGATGCTGCTGGGCGGTTTGCTGGTGGTCGTCGCCGGACATGATCAGCTGTTCGAGCGGCAGATTCAGAAGCTCGCATCAGCCTCCGCCAGTACGGTCACGTCCGGCCGCACAGGCATATGGCTGAGTGCGGTCGAGAAGCTCATCACCACGCCGGAGTCAGCGCTGTTCGGCTTCGGCCCGGATGCAACCCTGCGCGTCGGCATCGGGCACTGGAACAAGATCGCTATGGCACACAACTCGATCGTGCAGTGGCTGTTCGAGTTTGGCTTTCTCGGTGCGCCGATCCTGATCGCTGCTTTCGCCCGGGCGACGAAGAATGCGGTCATCGTGCTGCGCCATTCGGCGTCGACGCCGCTGGCAAAGATCATGTCGGCACTGCTGCTCGCCGTCCTCGTGTTCTCGATGACGGACGGACTGCTGTATCACCTTGTGCCTTTGGTGATGGTCCTGATGATGTGTGCTTATCTGGCGGCCGTCGCACGGCGTGCCGATGCCTCATCTCCTGCATCGCACCACGCCGGGATACGCAAACGGAACTCGGATTCCGCGCAGGCAAACTGAAGCAGCAACGGTGCGTCCGGCGACTTCGCCCGTGCCTGGGGATCGAACAGTCGCCAGCCTGAATCGGGTCGGGATTCCACCAGCACTGCGCCGCCTTTTGTGCGCGTGATGGCCAGCACGTTCTCGCCATCCGTCACGCCAAAATCCTTGCTGGCGATCATGTCCCGGTAGGCATCCGCCCGCATCTCAAGGCGGCCATCGGGTCTGATCTCGTAACTGCGCAGTGCGATTCCCAGCGCCTCGGCTTCGTCCGGGTGGAGTGGGTCGAAGTTGTCGGGGCGGAAGCCGGTTTCCATCGCCACGTACGGCCGCGCGCGGGCCGCTTGTCCAGAGGTGTCGTCCGTGACCGCGGCGACGACTGCCAGCGGCGGATACTCGTTTGACCTGGCGCTCCTGATATCGAGCAGAGCGAGGATGGCCGGCGCGACATCACTCAGCGACGCCAACTGATCGGAGCGTCCGGCAGGAAGCGGACCCTTAGCGGACATGCCCGAGAACATCAGAAAGACCTGCCACTCCCGCGCGAGCAGCAAGCTACCGCCGTGACCTCCGAGTTGTGAGGGTGGCGGCAATTCCGTGCTGACCTGAGTGACCGCCCTGGCGTGCTGGGATGCGGGCTTGGTTTCTTCGCCATGATCAGGCAGGACAACAGTCAGGGTGTTGTCGGTCAAGTATCCCTTTTTGCGTAGCATCGCCAGAAGCTCGGCAAGCTGCGTGTCCAGCTCGCGCACGGACTGCAGGTACAGGCTGTCCGTAGCGGTGTCGACATTCGTGGGTGTCTGCGCGGATCTGTAAGGCCAGTGTGCGAGGCACAGATGCACGAAGATCGCAGAAGGGCGCCCGTCTGCCGGCCCCAGGGAATCGGCCACGCGCCGGACGAAGCGCGAAGGCCGGTAGGCATGAGCGATCGCGCGGTTGCCGACCAGCGACGGAAACAACAGCTCCGCATACGGAATCTGTAGCGCGAAGTTGAGCAGCGGCTGGTCTGCGATGGCGCCGAGCAGGAAGTCGGGCAGGCCGGGTTGCGGACTGATGACGTCATCGAAGCCGAAGGCCGGGCCGATGTTGCTGAAGCGGGTGTCGTCGGTCGCATAGACCGTGCGGTAGCCGGCGTCACGCAGTTGCCAGGCCAGACTCCGATCCGTGTGCGCCAGAGCTTGCGGTGAGAGATTGTCGCGAACCCCGGACTGGGTTGGCGGCAGGCCGGTCAGGATCGTCGTCCACGCCGGAAAGGTCCGCGCCAAAGGCGAAACCGCGTTGGTTTGAACGTACGCCTGATCGCGCAGCGCGGCGATCGTCGGAGGCGCGGTGGATGTATCCAGCGCGATGTCGCGGCGCAGCGAATCCAGACCGATGACCAGCAGGTCGGGTCTGGTCTTGTGAACCGGGCCCACATCGGCATCGCGTGGCAGCAGCGCAACGCTGACAAGGCCGAGCACGCATAGCAGGACCAGGCCACTGAAGATCCGCGTCTGGCGTGCCAGCGGCCGCGTGCGGATCAAACGCCGCGCGGCGCAGTAAAGCAGCCAGAGCGCCGCGAGTGCATCGGCAACGTGAGAGGCTGCCGTCAGGCGCAGCGGTTCCATCCGCCACGTCCAGATGGAGTGAGGGAAGTAGTGGCTATTCAGCGCCAGCAGGAGCCAGAGCGCGCACAGCCAGTTCGCGAGCAGCCTAAGCAGATCGCGGCGGCTGGATATGCCGTCTGGATTCTCCATGCGCGAAAGCCAATCGACGAGCGCGGCAAACAGCACCGCCAGCGCGATGCTGGAAAGCAGGGGGGCAGCCAGTTGCAGTAGCGTGGCCGGAGCCAGCGAGCTGGCATCCGAGGCGAAGAGGACCGCGGGCACTGGGAGGCTGCCACTACCCGCGATCGAGACGACAACGAGGGCTGCAGTCGCAGTGATTTGCGCGAAGTGGGGTGCTTTCATGAAGGCAAAAAAATGCCGCCCGGAGGCGGCATTTTCACTTAAGCGACAGAATTAGCCGCGGCAGTTGGCCGGCACATACTTCTTTTGGGTGCTCGTGGTGGTGCATACCCAAGAGATTCCGCCGGACGTGGCAGTGGGAGTCAGAACAATGTCTACGCTCTTAACATCAGTGCCGCCAGTGACCGTGATTGCGCCGTTCGCGCTGGCAACCGAGAGGCCGGTGACATTGCCGATTGCCGTTTCGTTGCAGCCGGCAGTGCTGGCATCAGCCGGCCACGCATTCTGCGACATGTGGTATTCAGCAACCGATACTTTGCACGCATCCGCCGCCGTCACCAGCTCAGTCACCTTCGAGCGCACGATGTAATCCTGATACGCCGGAATTGCGATCGCCGCGAGGATGCCGATGATGGCG
>CAMLDZ010000015.1 GCA_946478985.1 uncultured Solimonas sp. | reverse complement strand
TAGACGCGGCTGGCCGAGCCGAAGCCGGCGTCCTGCACGGCGCGCGTGACGCTGCCGCCATCGCGCAGGCTGCGGCGCAGGGTCCGGAGCCGGCAGGCGTCGTGGTACTGCTTGGGACTGATGCCGGTCACCGCCTTGAACTGCCGCTGCAGGTGGAACGGGCTCAGATGGATCTGCCTGCCCAGCCGTTCCAGGCTCAACTCCTCCTGGGCGTGCGCTTCGATGTAGCGGCATAGTTCGGCGATGCGCGCCTGCATCCGCGCATCGCTGCGCGGGCTGTCCGGATGACAGCGCTTGCAGGCGCGAAAACCGGCCGCCTGTGCCGCGGCCGGGCTGTCGAACGGGCGGACATTGTCGCGTCGCGGCAGCCGTGACGGGCACGACGGGCGGCAATAGACGCCGGTCGAGGTGACGCCGTAGTAGAAGTGGCCGTCGTGGCGGGCATCGCGGGCGCACAGCGCCTGCCATTGGCTGTCGGTGATCATTGCGGTCCTGGGCTCAAGTCTAGCGCCGAGGGTTCGGCGCCGGGACAGTGTCGGTGCCGTGCCACGCCCGGGCGCTCCGCTTCTTGCGCAGCCGTGGCGGATGTTGCCGGCCGGCGATCCCGAACGGCTGGCCGCTCGTCGGAAATCAGCGCAAGGCCGGCGCCGCCGCGGTGCATATTAAACGCGAAGCTGCGTGGTCCGAATGCGCGATGCCGCGGTGTCGGCGGCGGGCCAAAATTTCCATCGACCATAGGAGATTGTCATGACGCAAACCCAGACTTTCGTGCCCGGCGTCGCTGCCATGGTTACCATTCTGAGCATCGCGTTCCTGTGCGTGTACGCTGTTTCGCTCTGAACCTCTAAAGCTGTTGCGGGCGACGAAGGCCTTCGGTGACGAAGGCCTTCGTCGCGAATGACGAGGTCCTCGGCGCGGCCGGCACGAACTGGCGGCGGACCTTGCTGTCATAATGACCAGCCCCGTTCCCGCCCCGTCGCCCGATTCCATGAAGCTCGCTTCCCCGGCCGTTCTCGCCCTCGTCGTCGTTGCCTTCCTGACCGCCTGCGCGCCGAAGATGGACAGCGCCTCGGCACCGGCGCAGGCGCCCGGCGCCGAGGAATTGCAGAAGAAGCTTGCGAAGTTCCTGCCCGATCTCAAGGCCGAGGACATTCGCGCCACCGAAGCCGCCGGTCTTTACGAGGTCAAATCCGACGGCAACTACGGCTACGTGACCGCCGACGGCAAGTTTCTGATTGCCGGCGATCTGGTCGATCTCGGCAGCGGCGAAAGCCTCACCGAGAACCGTCGCCGTGGCGATCGTGTCGCCAAGCTCGAGGCGCTGGGTACCGACAACATGATCGTGTTCGCGCCGGCCGGCGGCACCAAGCATGTCGTCACGGTCTTCACCGACATCGATTGCGGCTACTGCCGCAAGCTGCACAGCGAGATCGCGCAGTACAACGCCGCGGGCATCGAGATCCGCTATGTCTCGTATCCGCGCAGCGGCCCGAACAGCGAGTCGTTCCATAAGGCGCAGGCGGTCTGGTGCGCGGCCGACCGCAAGGCGGCGCTGACGGCCGCCAAGCAGGGCGGGGCGGTGACGGGAGAGGCCGCCTGCAATGATCCGATCGGCCGCGAATGGGCGCTCGGCAACGAGCTCGGCCTGCGCGGCACGCCGCTGCTGGTGCTCGAAGATGGCAGCGTCGTCAACGGCTATGTGCCGGCGGCGGCCCTCGCGCAGCGGCTGGCAACGCCATCCCGCGCCGCCCTGACCGGCAGCCCGAAACAGGGCTGATCGCCGGCACCGTTCGCGCGGGATGATGGCCCGGCACCGCCGCAGCCGCAGCGCCCGATTCGGCGACAATGCCGCGGTGAAACCGCAGCGATAAGCGGTGGCGTCGCATCTCCGGCGCCCTTGAGTCCTTTCTTTTCACGATCCCGAAGCCGATGTCGGACCCCGCCAAGCCTGCGAAGACGACGATCGACCCCACGCCCGCGATGGCTGCTGGCGGCCTGACGCCGCGCGCTTCGAAACTGCGTGCCTGGCTGGTGTCGGCCGGCGCCATCGTGCTGACGGCGCTGATCATCTGGGCGCTGCAGCGGTTGACGCAGCAGATCCGCTACGCCGATCTGCTGGCGGCGATCCGCACGACTTCTCGGCTGGACATCCTGCTCGCTGTCGTCGCCACCGCCGCCAGCTTCGTTGCCCTCACCGGCTACGACTTCTCGAGCCTGCGTTACGTCGGCGCACGGGTGAAACCGCGCGTGGTGATGCTGACCTCGTTCATTGCCTACGCGCTGGGCAACACCATCGGCCTGGGCGTGCTGACCGGCGGCGCGGTGCGGCTGCGCATGTACACCGCCGCCGGGGTCGGCGCGGCGCCGGTCGGCCGCGCGATCGCCTTCAACGCGCTGGCCTTCGGCTTCGGTATCTCCACCATTGGCGCGATCGGCTTGCTGTGGGGCGCCGGCGAGGTGGCCGACGTGGTGCACATCCACGCCAATCTGCTGCGCAGCCTGGCGGTGCTGATGCTGATGTCGGCGACCGCCTTCGTCACCGTCTGCGCACTGCGCCGCGAGCTCGGCTTCGGCTCGCGACTGCGGCTCAAGCTGCCCGCCGCGCCGCTGGCACTGCAGCAGCTGGCGATCTCGGTGCTCGAACTGGTGTTCTCGGCGGCCGCGCTGTGGTTCCTGCTGCCGCATACCGAAGTGGGTTTCGCCAGCTTCGTCGCCTTCTACGCGATCGCCATCACGCTGGGCATCATCAGTCACGTGCCCGGCGGCCTCGGCGTGTTCGAGGCCGTGATGCTGCTGGCGTTCTCCGGCCAGCTGCCGGTGGAGAAGCTGGCCGGCGCGCTGGTGCTGTACCGCGGCGTCTACTATCTGCTGCCGCTGCTGGTCGCCGTGGCGCTGCTGGCGGCGCTGGAACTGCGCAGCGCCACGCTGATGGCGCCGGTGACGCGCGCGGCGGCGCGGCTGTCGCCGGTGTTCCTGGCCGGCTTCGCGCTGGTGATCGGCGTGATGCTGCTGCTGTCCGGCGTCACGCCGGCGACCGATGAGGCGGCCGACCTGCTGGCGCTGCGCGTGCCCCTGCCGATCGTCGAGGCCTCGCACTTCATCGGCAGCATCGCCGGCATTGCCTTCCTGTTCATCGCCCGCGGCCTGCTGCATCGCCTTGACGGTGCCTGGTGGGCGGCTTTGTTCCTCACCCTGCTGAGCTTCTGGCTGGCGCTGCCCAAGGGTGTGGCGGTGGGCGAGATGGCGATGCTGGGCTTCCTGTGCCTGACGCTGATCGCCTCCAAGCGCGAGTTCTACCGGCGTGCCTCGCTGCTGTCGATCAGCTTTTCCGGCGGCTGGCTGGTGGCGGTCGGATGCGTGATCGCCGTCGTCATCTGGGTGCTGCTGTTCGCCTACCGCGACGTCTCCTACGGCAACGAGCTGTGGTGGCAGTTCGCGTTCAACGGTAACGCCCCGCGTTCGCTGCGTGCGATCACCGCGATCGCCGTGATCACGCTGACGATCGCACTGTGGCAGCTGATGCGGCCGGCGTCCGGCCTCGCCGCCGTCCCCGATGGCGAGGCCCTGGCGCGCGCGCGCGCCATCATTCGCCTGCAGGGCCGTTCCGACGCCGGCCTGGCATTGACCGGTGACAAGAGCCTGCTGTTCTCGGCGTCCGGCAAGTCGTTCCTGATGTATGGCAAGTACGGCCGCTCCTGGGTGTCGCTGTACGGCCCCTTCGGCGCCGCCAGCGAGGCGCCGGAGCTGGTCTGGCGCTTCATCGAACTGGCGACGCGGCATGGCGGCCGACCGGCGTTCTATCAGGTGCCGCCGGCCTCGTTGCCGATGTATCTCGACGCCGGCCTGCGCGCGCTCAAGCTCGGCGAATATGCGTCCGTCTCCTTGCCGGGCTTCACGCTCAAGGGCAGCACGCGCGCCAACCTGCGCCACGGCGCCAGCCGCGGCGAGCGCGAGGGCCTGAGCTTCGAATGGCACGAGTACGAAGCGGTGCGTGAGCACCTGCCGGCGCTGCGCGAGGTATCGGACGCCTGGCTGGCCTCGCTGCAGACGCGCGAGAAGAGCTTCTCGCTGGGGTTCTTCGACGACAATTATCTGTGCGACGGCGGCGTCGGCATCGTCCGCCACGAGGGCCGCATCGTCGCCTTCGCCAGCATCCTGATCACCGACCAGCGCATCGAAGCGACGGTGGATCTGATGCGCTACCGGCCGGACGCGCCGAAGGGCACGATGGATTTCCTGTTCGCGCGCTGCATCGCGCAGCTGCAGGGCCTGCGCTACCAGAGCCTGGGCCTGGGCATGTCGCCGATGTCCGGCATGGCCGAGCATCCGCTGGCCTCGCGCTGGCACCGCTTCGGCCGCCTGCTGTTCGCGCACGGCGGCTCGTTCTACAACTTTCAGGGCCTGCGCGCGTTCAAGGAAAAGTTCGCGCCGGAGTGGGAGCCGCGCTATCTGGTGTCGCCGGGCGGCATCGCGCCGCTGCTGACGCTGGCCGATGTCGCGGCGCTGGTGGCCGGAGGAATCAAGGGAGTGATGGGGCGATGAGCAAGCATTGGGCAGTGGCGCTGCTGTTCGGCCTGAGCGTGTCGATCGGCGTCAGCGCCGCCGACAACGGCGGCGACACGAAGAAGCCGGCGACGATCAAGGCGGTCGCCAAGCCCGCTGCCAAATCCGTGGCAAAGCCTGCCAAGGCCTTCGCCTTGGCGCCGGGCGCCGAGCAAATGCTCTCGCACGGCCGCTTCGAGGGCATTGCGATGTATGCGCCCAAGCAGCAGGTCAAGAGTTTCGTGCTGCTGTTCTCCAGCGCCGAAGGCTGGCAGGCGGGCGATGCGGAAACCGCCAGGCTGCTGGCCGCCCGTGGCGCGCTGGTCGCCGGGATCGATACCGCAAGGCTTTACGCCGGCTTCGAGGTGGCGGACGACCCCTGCCTGATCCTCAGCGGCGATGTCGAGAACCTCAGCCGTTACCTGCAGGCCTACTACAAGCTGGCGACCTACTTCCCGCCGATCGTGATCGGCGAGGGCAACGGCGGCACGCTGGCCTACATGCTCGCTGCGCAGGCGCCGGACGACACCCTCAGCGGCGCGATCTCGCTGGGCTTCTGCCCGCAGACGAAGCTGCGCAAAACCTTCTGCAAGGGCGAGGGCCTGCGTTACGCGCGCGGCAAGGCCAACATCCTCAAGCCCGCAGCGGACCTGCACACGATGTGGACCTGGGTCGATGCCGGCGCCAATCCCGACGGCTGCGGCGTCAAGATCGACCGCGATTTTCCGGACGTCGATCATGCGCAGCGCATCGTCTCCTCGGCGCACAACCGCCAGCGCCTGCTGCTGGAAAGCTACGACCGCACCGCGGCGACGTTGGCGCCGCTGCTCAATGCGCCGAAGCCGGCCTTGCTGGCCGATCTGCCGATCGTCGAAATCCCGGCATCCGGCAAGGACGATGTGTTCGCGATCCTGATCTCGGGCGATGGCGGCTGGGCCGGGCTCGACAAGGAGGTCGGCGCGGCGCTCAAGGCGCGCGGCGTGCCGGTCGCCGGCCTGGATTCACTGCGCTACTTCTGGACCGAGCGCACGCCGTCCGGCGTGGCTCGCGACGTGGAGCGGATGATCCAGCACTACGCCAGCCACTGGGACAAGTCGAAGGTGATCCTGATCGGCTACTCGCAGGGCGCCAACGTGATGCCCTTCGTGCTCAACCGCCTGACGCCGGCGGCGCGCGCGCGCGTCTCCGCCTCGGTGCTGATGGGCCTGGGCGAGCGCGCCGACTTCGAGTTCCACCTGTCGAACTGGGTGGCCAGCAGCGACGACGGCCTGCCGATTCCGCCGGAGATCGCCAAACTCAGCGGCGGCAACCCGGTGTGCATCTACGGCGAGAAGGACGAGGAATCCGCGTGCCCTTCGCTCGATCCGAAGAAGGTGCACATCATCAAGCTGCCGGGCGGCCACCACTTCGACGGCAACTTCGACAACCTCGCCCGGCTGATCGTCGAGGCCGGAGGCCCGCCGCGCTGACCCGCCCTGCCGGCGCGGCCGCCGGCTGTGCTCAGCGGATCGGTGGCGCCGCGGCTGGCGGATCGCTGCGCGAGACGCCGGCGGTGACGACAAAGCGCATCGCGTCTTCCAGGCTCATGTCGAGCGGCGTCAGCAGCCGGCGCGGCAACAGCAGCGTATAGCCGCCGATCTGGTAGCTCATCGGCAGGTAGACGGCGACGCAGTCCTCGTCGGCCATGATGCTGAAGCGGCTCAGGTCTTCGAGCGTGACGAAGCCGACCAGGCGGATCGGCTGATCCGGCCACTGCACCATCACCACCTTGCCGAGCCGCTGGCCGCCCTTGTTGTTGCTGACCAGCTCGGTGAGATCGCGCACGGCGCCATAGATGGTCTTGATCAGCGGGATGCGGTTGAGGTTGTGATCGAGCCACTGCAGCAGCTGGCGCGTCACCACGCCCTGCATCGCCAGGCCGGCGCCGAAGATCAGCGCCACCGCGCCGACCAAGCCCATGCCGGGCCGGTAGGCGCCGCCCGGCAGTACGACGCTGAGCACGCTGCCGAGCACCGCCTCGGCGGCGCCGATCAGCCACATCACCAGGCTGATCGTCACCAGGATTGGCAGCACCGCCAGCAGGCCGGTGAAGAAGATCGACAGCGCTTTGCGTGCGGTGGCGCGCGCGGCATCGGAGAGCAGCGGCTTGAACGAGGAATTCATCGGAGCCTCAGAAGCATTTCCAGCGGAAACGACCGATTGTTGGGCTTTCTAATACCACTTCGTCACCCGCCAGCAAGGGGCCGACACCTTTGGGCGTGCCGGTGTAGATGATGTCGCCTGGTTCCAGCGACCAGGTCTTCGACAGGATGTGGATCTGCTGCGCCACCGGGTAGAGCATCTCGGCAGTCCTGCCGTGCTGGCGCAGCTCGCCGTTGATGTGGCAGGTGAACTCGAGGTCCTGCAAATCCTGGTTGAGGAAGGGGCGGAAGTCGCCCAGCGGTGCGGCGCCGTCGAAGCTCTTGGCCAGTTCCCAGGGCTTGCCCTTGTTCTTCAGCTCGGTCTGCAGATCGCGCAGCGTCAGGTCCAGGCCCAGCGTCAGGCCGGCGACGCAGTCGAGCGCCTCGTCGATGCCGATGTCGCGGCCGCCGCCGGTCAGCTGCACGACCAGCTCGGTTTCGAAGTGCACGCTGCCCAGGCCCTGCGGCAGGATGATCGGCTCGCCTTCGGCGACCAGCGCCGAGACGGGCTTCATGAAGATCACGCAGTCGCCGTCCGGCGCGTAGCCGAGGTGGGCGAGTTCGGCGACGTGGTCGGCGTAGTTCTTGCCGATGCAGAAAATGCGGTTGACGGAATCCATGGTCGGCAACGATACGGCAGCCAAGAAAAAAGCGGCAGGTCTTGCGACCTGCCGCCTGCGTTTGCAGCCGCCGAGCGATCAGATCCGCTCTTCGATCCCGAAGGCCGCGAAGCCCTTGTTCTTGAAGTTGGTGCGGAACATGTCGCGCAGCTTGGTCGCGGTGGCGTCGTAGGCATCCTTGTCCGCCCAGGTATTGCGCGGATTGAGGATGGCGCTGTCGACGCCCGGGCAGCTCTTCGGCATCTTCAGGTTGAGGATCGGCTGCGTCTCGGTCTCGACGCCGTCGAGTTCACCGTTGAGCGCGGCATTGAGCAGCGCGCGGGTGACCTTGAGCTTCATGCGGCTGCCGCCGGTCGAGGCGCCACCGCCGCTCCAGCCGGTGTTGAGCAGGATGCAGCGCGCCTGGTACTTCTCCATCTTCTCGGCGAGCAGCTTGGCGTAGACGTTCGGCTTGTGCGCCATGAACGGGCCGCCGAAGCAGGCGGAGAAGGTCGGCGTCGGTTCGCTGACGCCCACTTCCGTACCGGCGACGCGCGCGGTGAAGCCGGAGACGAAGTGGTACATCACGTCCTTGGGCTCGAGGATCGAGATCGGCGGCAGCACGCCGAAGGCGTCGGCGGTCAGCAGCACGATGGTCTTCGGATGCGGGCCCTGGCCGTTCGGCATCACGTTCGGATTGGCTTCGAGCGGGTACGAGAAGCGCGTGTTCTCGGCGATCGAATCGTCGAACAGGTCGAGTTCGTCCGGGTGGCATTCGGACATGGTCTTGCCCGGCAGCGGCGGCACGTTCTCGATGATCGTGCCCGGCTTGGACAGCGCCTGGGCGATGACCGGCTCGGCTTCCTTGTCGAGGTTGATCAGCTTGGCGTAGCAACCGTCTTCGAGGTTGCACAAACCATTGTCGGACCAGATGGTCTCGTCGTCGCCGATCAGGCGGCGGTTGGCGTCGGCCGACAGCGTGGTCTTGCCGGTGCCCGACAGGCCGAACAGGATCGCCGCGTCATTGCTCTTGCCGACGTTGGCCGAGCAATGCATCGACAGGCGACCTTCCTTGGGCAGCAGGTAGTTGCCGACGGTGAAGATGGTCTTCTTGTTGACGCCGCAGTAGTCGGCGCGGCCGGCGACGAGGCAGATCTGGTTGCGCGTGTCGATGATGACGGCGGCTTCGGCGCGCGAGCCGTCACGCTCGGGTTCGCAGACGAAGCTCGGCACGTTGAGCATCGTCCAGCGGCGCGCGTCGACATCCTTCACGCCCTGCAGGTTCTTCGGGAACATGTTGTGGCAGAACATCGCGTGCGTCGCGTACTCGCCGACGAAGCGGTACGGCACGGCGAAGTCCGGATCCGAACCCATGAACAGGTCCTTGACGTACAGCGTCGCCTTCTTCTCGTTGAGGTGGGCGATGACGCGCTTGAGCAGGCCTTCGTATTTTTCCGGGTCATAGGCGGTGAGGTCGGCCTTGAACCAGAGTTCGTCGGCGACTTCCGGCCACTTGACCGCAAAGGTGTCCTTGGTGCGGCGGCCCGTGCAATCCGGATCGGTGTAGTAAACCAGTGGACCCTTGACGCCGAGCTTGGTGGGGAAGGCCTTCTGCGCATCGCTCGGACCGTCGCGGCGGACGCGACCGCGGTCATTGGCGATGGCTTCGTGAAAAAGTTCTTCCTTCGACAGCTCGTACTTGTACGAGACCGTCTTGAGTCCGAACAGTTTTTCTAGGTCGGCCTGAAAGCTCATGCAAATTCCTCTGGTGGCGGATTACGCGTATGCCGGTGGTTCAGTGAGTACGAGACCGCATCCCGACTGGCGGCGGGGACGCAAATGGTAAGTAGGCGTCTGGTTGGGCGCAAGGAAAATCGCGCTTTTAGGGGTGCAGAACGCGATTTTAGTGAAAATTCAGTGCACGTTAACAAAAAAGGGGGGCTTGACGGCGTCATGCGGCCATGGTTTCCGGCAGTTTGAAGCCGGACACCGATTCGCGCAGCTTGTCCGATAGCTCGGCCAGTTCGCCCACTGCGCGTGCAGTCTGATTGGCAGAACCGGAAGTTTGTACCGCGATATCGCGGATCGCCTGCATCTGGCCGGCGATCTGCGTTGCAGCCGCCGACTGCTGGCGTGCCGAGCCGGCGATTTCGATGATCAGCGTTGCCAGCTGCTGCGACGAGGACTCGACTTTCGACAGGGCCTGGCCCGCCTCTTCGGCGCTGCTGGCGCCGACCACTACGTTCTGGGTGGAGCGCTCCATCGAGGTGATCGCTTCCTGGGTGTCGGCCTGAATGGTCTTGACCAGGGTCTCGATCTGCCGCGTCGCATTGGCGGCGCGCTCGGCGAGCTTCTGCACCTCGTCGGCGACCACCGCGAAGCCGCGCCCGGATTCGCCGGCCATCGCCGCCTGGATCGAGGCATTGAGCGCCAGCGTATTGGTCTGCTCGGCGATGTCGTTGATGAACTCGATGATGTTGCCGATCTCCTGCGAGGACTCGCCGAGCCGCTTGATGCGCTTGGAGGTGTCCTGGATCTGCTCGCGCAGGCTGCTCATGCCGGCCATCGTGCGGTTGACCGTCTCGGCGCCGGCATGTGCGATCTGCACCGAGGTCTGCGCCTGGCCGGCGAGCTGCTCGGCGTAGCCGGCGACGTCCTGCATGCTGGTCGCGGTGGCGCTGATGCTGCTGGTGATGGCGGCGACCTCGCGCGCCTGGCGCTCGGAGGCCTCGCTCATCTTCAGCGCCGTCTGCTGGGTGCCGATCGCCGCATCGGCGACGTCGTCGGAGGTCGTGCGGATGGTGCCGACCAGATGACGCATGTTCTGCACGGTGTAGTTGATCGAGTCGGCGATCGCGCCGGTGAAATCCTCGGTGACGGTGACGTCGACGGTCAGATCGCCGTCGGCGAGATTGGTGATCTCGTCGAGCAGGGAGAGGATCGCCTGCTGCTGGCGGCCGTCGCGCAGCTCGGCCTCGTGCAGGCGCTGCCGGGTGCTGGTCAGCATCAGCGCGCCGAAGGCAGCGAGCGCCAGGATCGCCAGCGTGCCGGCGATGTAGACCAGCTTGGGCAGCAGTTTCTGCTGCACCTGCACGTCGAGCAGACGTTGCTCGAAGGCCGCGGCGGCCTTGCCCAGGCCGGTCGACTGCGCCTGCATCTGCGCGGCGGCAGCCTGCATCGCGGCGAGCTTGGGCGCCGCGGTGTCCAGCGCGGCGGCGGCCTGGCGCAGGGTCTCCAGTTGCTCGGCAATGCCGCGGCCGAGGCTGCCGCCGATGCTGCCGTCGGCCAGCAGCGAAGCGTGCTCGCTGGCCAGCGTGCGCAGGTCGCCGTTGAGTGCGGTCAGAGCCGCCTGCGGCTCGCGGCCGAGCGCGCGCTGCGCGGCGGCGTTGATGCGCTCGATGCGGACCAGCTGCTGGGCGGTGCGCAGCATCTGCTCGGGCGCCGCGTCGCGGCTGCCCAGCTTTTGTGTGATCTGCTCGTAGGCGGCGGCCAGCCCCTTGCCGTCGGCGGCCGTCGGCGCGATCAGCTCGGCGATGCTGCTGCGCGCCTGCATCGCCGACTGATACGCCGGCTCGGCGTCGATGACGGTCTGCGCCGGGCGCTGCAGCGCCTTCCATGCTGCCTCCACGGCATCCAGCTCGTCGGCGGCGGCCAGCGGCGCCGGTGCGACGCCGGTGGCCGCATTGCGGCCGGCCAGCGCGTCGATCTGGCCCGACAGCGTGGTCTGCCGGCTCCGGAGCAGCGCAAAGTCCGGTGCGCTGCCGGCCGCGGCGGCTTCGCCGGCGGCAGCCATGTCGGTGGCTGCCAGGCCGAGCCCGTGTGCCGTCTCGATCCAGGTTTCATTGCGCGCCTTGGCGCCCTGCGACAGGAAGAAGCTCAGCAGCGCGACCGCCATCAGCGCCACGGCGGCGGAAAACAGCAGGGTCTCGCGGCGATTGCCGAGCGCGCGAGCGGATGCGGCGGTGTCCGCCATGAAGGCTCCTCTCCGGTGGCCTGTGGTCCCGGTTCTTGCGGTCCTAGGCCACCAGCACGTTTTTTATTTTCGCCAGCAGGTCGCTCTCGCGAACCGGCTTGACGAGGTATTCGCGCGCGCCCTGGCGCAAGGCCCAGACGCGATCGGTTTCCTGACTCTTGCTGCTGACGACGATCACCGGGATGTGGGCGGTGATCGGGTCCTTGGACAGGGTGCGGGTGGCCTGAAAGCCGTTCACGCCCGGCATCACCACGTCCATGATCACCACTTCCGGCCGTTCGCTGCGAATCCTCTGCAAGGCATCGGTGCCGGAGATCGACTCCAGCACCTGATGGCCTGCCTTGAGCAACATGTTCTTGAGGTTCTGCACGTCCGTGGGCGAATCATCCACGATCATGACGCGAGCCATACGGTTCCCCTGCGGCACCGTTGCCGACTGTTCCGACTATAAACCGCGCTCGTGATGCCCCGCCGCGTAGACACTGTGGCCACGGTAGAAGGTGCGCACCGCACGACCTCGCAGCTTGCGGCCCTCGAATGGGGTGTGACGGCCGGCGCTGCGCAGCCGTTCCGCTCGCAGTGTCCATGCCAGCTCCGGATCGATCAGCACCAGATCGGCCGGAGAGCCTGCTGCGATGCGGCTGTCGTCGAGTCCGGCGATCCGTGCCGGGCCGTTGGCCAGCCGCGCGGCCATTGCCAGCGGCGTCAACAAACCGTCGTGGACCAGTTCCAGCGCCAGCGGCAACAGGGTTTCCAGTGCCGAAAGGCCGGGCTCGGTCAGCGGCAGCGGATTGATCTTGGCGTCGGCCTCGTGCGGCTGGTGGTCGGAGCAGATCGCAGCGATCACGCCGGCACTGACGGCAGCGCGCAGCGCATCGCGATCAGCCGCGCTGCGCAGCGGCGGGATCACGTGGCACAGCGCGTTGAAGCCGTCGAGGTCGACGTCGGTAAGGAACAGCTGATGGGCGGCGACGTCGGCGGTGACCGGCAGGCCGCGACTCTGCGCCGCCTCGATCAGCTCGGCGCCGCGCGCGGTCGACAGCCGGCAGAAATGCACGCGGGCGCCGGTATCCTCGACCAGCGAGATCCAGAAGCGCAGCGCCGCGACTTCCGCCGCTGCCGGGATCGACGGCAGGCCCAGGCGGGTGGCGACCGGGCCTTCATGCGCGCAGCCGTTGCCGGCCAGCGCGGCATCCTGGGCAAAGACGTGGACGGTGAGGCCCAGCCCCTGCGCGTATTCGAGCGCACGACGCGCGACCAGCAGATCGCGGATCGGTGCCAGCGCCTGACTGGCGCCGACCGCGCCGGCGTTCTTCAGCGCCGACAGTTCCGCCAGCGCCTCGCCGCCGAGGCCCTTGGTCAGTGCGCCGAGCACGCGCACGTTGAGGCCGCCCGCCTGCGCGGCGATACGCTGCACGCGCAGCAGCATCGCCGGCGAGTCGATCACCGGTGCGGTGTCCGGCGGCAGCAGGATGGTGGTGATACCGGCCGCCTGCGCCGCCGCGACCTCGCTGCGGAAGCTGGCTTTATGCGTCTGGCCCGGCTCGCGGAAGCGCGCCGCCAGATCGACGATGCCCGGCATCAGCCACAGGCCCTTGGCGTCGACGGTCTGCGCGTAGGATTTGGCATCGAGCCTGGCGTCGACGGCATCGATGCGGTCGTCGCGGATGCCGACGTCGGCGCGGCCGTCGAAACCGCGCGCCGCATCGAGCACACGCGCGCCGCGGATCAGCAGCGAGCTGTCGGTGGCCGTCGGCTTGGTGTCGGTGCGCGGTGCCGACCAGTCACGTTTGGCGGTTTTCATGCGCGGCTCCGGCGTGACTGGCGGCTGCGCGATGCGCTCGCGGCGCGGCTGGGCTCGCCGAGGATCATCGACATCACCGCCATGCGCACGGCGATGCCGTGGCTGACCTGCTGCAGGATCAGCGAGCGCGGGCCATAGGCGATATCGCCTTCGATCTCGACGCCGCGGTTGATCGGACCTGGATGCATGACGATGGCATCGGACTTGAGGCGTGCCAGGCGCTCGCGGCTCAGCCCGTAATCACGATGGAATTCGCCGAGCGAGGGCAGGAAGGCGCCCAGCATGCGTTCCTTCTGCAGGCGCAGCAGCATCACCACATCGGCGCCGTCGAGACCGGCGTCGAGATCGTGGAAGACGTGCACGCCCATCTCGGCGATGCCGGCCGGCACCAGCGTCGGCGGCGCGATGACGCGGATCTCCTTGGTGCCGAGGATGCGCAGGCCGTGGATGTCGGAGCGGGCGACGCGCGAGTGCAGCACGTCGCCGACGATCGCCACGGTGAGCTTCTTGAAGGCGTCGTTGCCGCCCTTGTAGCGGCGGATCGTGAACAGATCGAGCAGACCCTGCGTCGGGTGCGCATGGCGGCCGTCGCCGGCGTTGAGGATCGCCACTCCAGGCTGGGCGTGCTCGGCGAAGAAATGCGCGGCGCCGGAGGCGTCGTGGCGGATCACGAACATGTCCGCCTGCATCGCTTCGAGCGTGCGCAGGGTGTCGAACAGGGTCTCGCCCTTGGAGGTCGAGGAGCTGGCGACCTGCAGGTTCATGACGTCCGCCGACAGCCGCGTCGCCGCCAGTTCGAATGTGGTGCGCGTGCGCGTACTGGGTTCGAAGAACAGATTGATGACGGTACGGCCGGACAGGGTGTCCAGCTTCTTGCTGCGACCGCGCAAGACCTTGTCGTGGGTTTCGGCCTCGTCAAGGATGCTGATCAGCAGCTCCCGGCTCAGGCCTTCCAGCGTCAAGAGGTGGCGCAGCCGGCCCTGGGTGTCGAGTTGGAGCGTTGCTTTCATTCTGGGGCGCGATTGTCGCCCACTGCGCCGGTGGTTTCGAGTGCCTGGGCGTACTTTCCTTCACAGTGAGCGGCTCAGCTGCCGGCCAGCCACTGCTCCAGCACCACGCGTGCGGCATGCGCGTCGCGGTCGCCCTTGCGCACCCGGCGGGTCATGCGGCCGCTGGCGCGGGCCTCGCGCAGGTGGCTGTCGGCCTCGCGCGACGAGAAGCGTTCGTCGACCAGATGCACCGGCAGCTTGCAGCGCGCACCGAGCTGCTCGGCAAAACGGCGCGCGGCAGTGCTGATGCGCTGCTCGCGGCCGTCCTCGTCAAGCGGCAGGCCGACGATCAGCGCTGCCGGGCGCCAGTCGGCGAGCACGCGATCGAGGGCGTTCCAGTCGCCCGGCGCCAGCGCCGGCAGTGGGCGTGCGCTGCCGGTCAGGTCGTCGCCGAGCGCGACACCGATGCGCTTCTCGCCGAAGTCGAAGCCCAGATAGGCAGGCATGAGAGGCGCAGGAGCCGAACGCGGGCGCGGGCCCGGCCGCTCAGGCGTGGCCGGCGTCGCCGGTCAGCTGCGTGACGTCGACACCGAGCAGACGCGTCGCCGCCTGCCAGCGGTCGCGCACTGGCGTGCGGAACAGGATCTGGCTGTCGACCGGCGTGTTGAGCCAGGTGTTGTGCAGGATCTCGTTTTCCAGCTGGCCGGCGTCCCAGCCGGCGTAGCCGAGCATGACCAGGAAGTCGCGCGGCCCTTCGCCCTTGCCGATCGCCGAGAGAATGTCGCGCGAGGTGGTGATGAACAGATTGTCGCCCAGGGCCACGCAGGACTCCCAGCCACCCGGTTCGCGGTGAACGACGAAACCGCGCTCCGGCTGCACCGGACCGCCCCAGAACACCGGGGCTTCGTCATCGAGCCCGGCGTGCTCCAGGCTCATCTGCTCCATCATGTCGGCGAGCTTGAGCTCGGTCGGCTTGTTGATGATCAGGCCGATCGCACCTTCGTCGTTGTGCTCGCAGAGCAGCGAGACCGTGTGATTGAAGTTGTCGTCGTCGAGGCCGGGCATCGCGACGAGGAACTGATGCTTCAGGGAGTCGTCGGTCGTCATGGGGGCAGTATCGGGGCGGCCGAGGGCTTCGACAAGCCGCTCAGGTCGCCAGCCGCCGCTCGATCGCCGCGATCAGCAGGCCGCCGATGTCGGTGCCGAACGCTGCGTCGATCTCGCGCGCGCAGGTCGGACTGGTGACGTTGATCTCGGTCAGGTGCTCGCCGATGACGTCGAGGCCGACGAACAGCAGGCCGCGGCGCTGGAGTTCCGGGCCGACCGCGGCAGCGATGCGGCGGTCCGCATCGCTCAGCGGCCGTGGCTCGCCGAAGCCGCCGGCGGCCAGGTTGCCGCGCGTCTCGCCGGCCTGCGGGATGCGCGCCAGGCAGTACGGCACGGCTTCGCCGTCGACCACGAGCACGCGCTTGTCGCCGTCCTTGATGGCAGGCAGGTATTTCTGCGCGACGATCGTGCGTGTGCCCATCAGGGTCAGCTGCTCGATCACCGAGCCCAGGTTCAGCCCCGAGGCGTCGACGCGGAAGATGCCCATGCCGCCCATGCCGTCGACCGGCTTGTAGATGACGTCGCCATGCTCGGCGTGGAAGGCGCGCAGCGTCTTGGCGTCGCGCGAGAACAGCGTCGGCGGCGTCAGCGCCGGGAACCAGGCGGTGAAGATCTTCTCGTTGCAGTCGCGCAGGGACGCCGGCCTGTTGACGACCAGCGCGCCCTGTGCCTCGGCGCGTTCGAGCAGATAGGTGGTGGTGACGTATTCGAGATCGAACGGCGGGTCCTTGCGCATCAGGATCGCGTCGAGATCGCCGAGCGCCACGGTCTGCTCCGCACCCAGTTCGAACCAATGCTTCTTGTCGTCGAACACTGTCAGCGCGCGCGCCCGGCCACAGGCGACGCCGTCACGCAGCCACAGGTCGCCCATCTCGAAGTAGCGCAGGGTCCAGCCGCGCTTCTGCGCGGCCAGCAGCAGCGCCAGGCTGGTGTCCTTGTACGGCTTGATGGACCCGATCGGGTCCATGACGATGCCTAGCGTGCGGGTCGGGTTCGATGTCGTGCTCATGCGCGGCAGCGTAACGCAAAGCCGCGCCGGGCTCAGGGACCGGGTTCGGCCAGCACCTTGAAGGTCACGCCATCGTTGCTGACGGAATCAACCGCCAGCGTGTAGCCGGCGAAGTCGAGCTGGCGCTTCTGGCGGTCGAAGGACTGCTTGATCGCTTCGCCCATGACGCCGTCGACGCTCGGCCGCGAGATCAGCTCGAAAGCGATGGCGTCGATGCTGCTCAGCGCGATGGTCTGGCCGCGGCTGCGCCCGGCCTCGGGCGTCGCGCCCTCGATCTGCGCGGCCTGAGCCGGCTCGGCGCGGTAGCTGCCGGCGCTGTAGCTGAGAAACTCGCGCTGCTGCTTGTACGTCATCACCCGTTCGCAGAGCTGGCCCTCGGCATTGAGGAACAGGTATTCGTCGACTCCGTCCTTGCGCGCCGGCAGCTGCAGCGCGCGCAGCGCCGGCGCCCGCGGCACGGCGAGCAACGGATAAGCGGTGTCGGCCTTGAGCAGGTAGTCGTTGGACAGCGGCATGCCCGAGCGGTAATGGATGTCGCGATCGAAGCGGGCACCGCTGGCGGTGGCCTGCACCTGCCGGCGCAGCAGCACCTCGCCGGGTTTCACCGTCAGCGCCTCGCCCGGCTGATAGCTGCGCGTCACCACGGGTTCGGTGGCCGCCTCGAACAGCATGTCCGGCGTGGTCGCGAACAGCTTCAGCGGCAGGGCATCGCCGAGCCTGCAGTCTGCGCCGCTGGCGGTCTGCACCGCCAGCGGCGCGGCCGACAGCAGCGCGGTGAGGATGAATCGACGCAGTGACATCGCGGGCTTCCCAGAGACGATGCCCCCGACGACGCAAATCGGGTGCCAGGGTGGCGTGGCGGCCCGGGCGATCAGGCGGCGACGCTGGCCGTTTCGGCGCGGATCTCGGCGACCGCGGCTATTTCTCGGGCCGCCGCCAGCGCTGCCAGACGTGCCACCACGCCGTAGGCGTAGAAGCGGTTGGGGCGCTCGTCCGGGCCACAGCTCGGGTCCGGGGTGCAGCAGGGTTTGTCGAATGCCAGCGGCTCGAAGCGCATGCCGGGCGCATTGAGGTTTTCCTGATTGCCGCGCTGCGAGTTCAGGCGGTAGAAGCCGCCGACCACGTAACGATCGATCATGTAGACCACCGGCTCGGCGGTCGCCTCGTCGGGGCCCATTCGCTCGAAGGTGTAGACGCCTTCCTGAATGATGGCGCCCGTGACCTCGCGGCCTTCCTTGGCGCTCGACATGTGCGTGCGCGCCTTGCGGTTCATGCTGCGCACGTCCTCGACACTCCGCGCGGTCATCACGCCCATGCCGTAAGTGCCGGCGTCGGACTTGATGATGACGAAGGGCTCGTCCTTGATGTCGTACTCGGCGTATTTGGCGCGAATGTCGGCGAGCAGCAACTCGACATTGCCCTCCAGGCACTCCTCGCCTTCGCGCTTCATGAAGTTGATCTGCCCGCAATTGCGGAACAGCGGATCGACCAGCCAGGGGTCGAGGCCGGCGACCTGGCCGAACTCGCGCGCGACTTCGCGGTAAAAGCCGAAGTGGTTGGACTTCTGCCGCAGGTGCCAGCCCAGATCGGGCGGCGGGATGATGTCCTGCTCAAGGCCCTGCAGGATCGCCGGTACGCCGGCCGACAGATCGTTGTTGAGCAGCACCAGGCAGGGATAGAAGCCGCCGACGTGCACGCGGTCGCCATCACGGCGCAGCGGCTCCAGCAGCAGCTTGCGGCCGGAAATCTCCAGCGTCAGTTCAGTCGGCTCGCGCAGCTCCGGCAGCAGCGAGCCGATGCGCACGTTGAAACCGGCCTTCTGGATCATCTCGAAGAGCGTCGCGACGTTCTCGAGATAGAACTTGTTGCGGGTGTGGTTCTCCGGCACGAGCAGCACGCCGCAGGCCTGCGGGCAGACGCGCAGCATCGCCGCCTGGATGGCATGGATGCACAGCGGCTCGAAAGCCGGATTCAGATTGTTGAAGCCGCCGGGAAACAGGTTGGTGTCTACTGGCGCCAGCTTGAAGCCGGCGTTGCGCAGATCCACCGAGCTGTAGAAGGGCGGCGGCGTTTTCAGCCACTGCGCGCGGAACCAGGCCTCGATGTCGGCGGCGCGGCCGAGTACGGTCGATTCGAGGTGGAGCAGGGGCCCGGTCTGCGCAGTCAGCAGACGGGGAACGGTCGGCGGCGGAGCGGCATCATTCATGCTTCATGGTAGCGCGTTCGGCGTCCGACAGTGCGCGTTCGGCGGCGCCCGGACCCGTGCCGGAAGGACTGTGCTAAAACCGCATCGAACAGTGCAGTGGTCGCGCCATTGGCGTTAACAGGCCCTAGAGAGGATTCGAGTGTCCAACGAGGCAAGCACGGCGACGCGGGTCATGGTGATCGACGACAGCCAGACGATCCGCCGCACGGCGGAGACGCTGCTGGCCCGCGAGGGCTACGAGGTGGTGACGGCGCAGGACGGTTTCGAGGCGCTGTCGAAGATTTCCGATAACCGTCCGGATATCATCTTCATCGACATCATGATGCCCAGGCTCGACGGCTATCAGGCCTGTGCACTGATCAAGAACAATCCGCGCTTCCGGGGGACGCCGGTGATCATGCTGAGCTCGAAGGATGGTTTGTTCGACCGCGCCCGCGGCCGCATCGTCGGTTCCGACGAATACCTGACCAAGCCGTTCACGCGCGACGAACTGCTGGGCGCCGTGCGCGCCTATTCGCCGCGCTGATCTTTTCGCTCCCCTCGACGTCGCGCGCCCGATGAACACGGACCTGCGCCGCCTGCGCGATGATCCGCTGGCGCTGCTGCGCGCGCTCGAGGCGCAGCTGCAGGCACAGCGCGACGATGCCGGCGATGCCGCCGGCCGCAGCCAGGGCTGGACGGGGCTGGGCTTCCGCATCGGCTCGCGCTGGTTCGTGGCGCCGCGCGGCGATGTCCGCGAGGTGATCGCGCCGCCGCCGGCCACGCGCATTCCCAATGCCAAGCCCTGGCTCAGCGGGCTGGCCAATGTGCGCGGCGAGCTGCTGGCGATCGTCGATCTGGCGCGCTTCTTCGGCCTGTCGCCGCCTGACGATCCGCGCGGCCGTCGGGTGCTGGTGCTCAATTCGCGGACCACGCCCGCCGGCCTGCTGGTCGACGAGATCGCCGGCTACCGGCAGTTCGTCGCGGCCGACCAGCGCAACGCGCTCAAGCTCGACGCCGCGCCATTCTCGCCGTATCTGCTCGGCGCCTTCGTCCGCGACGGCCAGCCGTGGTACGCCTTCAGCCTGCATCGCCTCGTGCGCAGCGAGGCCTACCGCGCCGCGGCACTGTGAATCGCGCCTCATGAACGGACCGGCCGATCCACATCGCCACAGCGCGCTGCAGTGGGTGCGTGGCGAACTCGACCAGAGTCTCGGGCGCGCCCGGGCCCTGATCGAGCAGGCGCACGAACAGGTCCACGACAGCGCGGCGCTGCCGCAGGCGGCGGGCGAACTCAGGCTGATCCGCGGTACCGCGGCGATGATCCGCTGCAGCGGCGCGCAGCTGCTGGCCGACGAGATGCTGGCGGCGCTCGCCGATCTGACGGTGCGGCGGCCGGCCGCGCCCGACGAACTCTATGCGGCGCTGCTGGGCGCCATCGCCCAGACCGGTGACTATCTGCAGGCCGTCGCCGAGCGGATGGACGACTGCGCGCTGCTGCTGCAGCCGGCCATCAACGAGCTGCGCCTGGCACGCGGCCAGCCGGTGCTGACCGAGGCGGAACTGTTCGCCGCGCAACTGCTGCTGCTCGACCTGCCGCTGCCGCCGGTCGAGCCCTTGCCCGAGGACGGTCTGCTGGGGCTGCAGGCGCGGCGCTTCGCGCCGGCGTTCCAGGCCTCGCTGCTGGCGTGGATCCGCAATGCGCCGGACGCCCTGCCGTCGGCGGCGCGGCTCGGCAAGATCGCCGAGCAGCTGGCCGGCCATGCGCGTCGGGTCGATACGCGGCAGCTGCTGCGCATCGCCGCGGCAGCGATCGAAGCCTTGCTCGGTCGCGGGCTGGATAGCTCGATGGACCTCAAACGCCTGCTCGGTCGCGTCGACCAGCAGATCCGCCTGATCGGCGAGCAGGGCGAGAATGCCGCGGTCGGCCTGGCCGATCTCGGCGCGCAGCTGCTGTTCCTGATCGGCCGCTCGCAAGCCAAGGGTCCGCGCGTCAGCGCGCTGCGCCTGCAGTACGGGCTGGAGGCGCTGCTGCCCGATCCGGACGAGCTCGAAGCCCGCCGCCGTCGCCTGCATGGTCCGGACACGCGGCTGCTGACGCGGGTCGCCGAGGAAATCCGCAGCGACTTCCTGCGCGTCAAGGATCACATCGATCTGGCGGTGCGCGCCGGTGGCGCCAGCGCCGATCAGCTGGCGGCGACCGGTGCCGGCCTGCGCCGCATCGCCGATGTCCTGGGCGGCCTGGGCCTGGTGGTGCTGCAGCAGGCGGTGGCCAATCAGGCGCGCACGCTGGATACCCTCGGCGAGCAGCCCGGCGCCGCGCGGTGGCTGGCGCTCGCCGAATCGATCCTGCGCGTGGAAAGCAGCCTCGACGACGCCTTGTTCCGCCAGCTGCGTCCAAGCGCGGCGCCGTCGCTGCCGGAGCTGGCCGAGGATACGCCGACGCCGCGCGATGTCGCCGAAGGTCTGCAGGCCTTGTCGCGGGAGTCCCTGGTCAACCTGGCGCGTGTCAAGACCATCGTCGGCGGCTTCCTGCGTGACGGCAGCGCTGCCGAACTGCCCGACGCGGCGCTGCTGATCGACGAACTGGCGGCCGGCTGCGAGATCGTCGAGCGGCAGGCGGTCGCCGACGCCGCGCGGCGACTGCAGCGCTTCGTCGCCGGCACCGCGTTCGCACAGATGCGCAGCCAGCCGGCGCTCGCCGAGCGCTTCGCCGACGCGATCGCGGCGCTGGAGTACTACCTGGAATCGGAGCGCGACGGTTCGCCGCTGGTTGCCCTGCTCGCCGAACGCATCGATGCGGCGGTCGCCGCGATCGAAGCCCAGGTGGGCATCGCGAGGCGCGAGCCGGCCGCGGCGGCGCCGCTGGAGATGCAGGCGCTCGACGACACCCTGCCGGCTGCCGCGCCGGCGTTCGCGGCGCCGCCGATGCCGGCGGCCGGCGACGATGCGGAGATCCGCGCCGTCTTCCTCGACGAGGCCGACGAGGTGCTGGCGACGCTGCGCGAGACCCTGGGCAGCTGGACGCGCGATCCGCACGACCGCGAGCGGCTGGCGACGCTGCGGCGCGGCTTCCACACCCTCAAGGGCAGCGGCCGCACGGTGGGCGCCAACGAACTCGGCGAGTTCGCCTGGTCCATCGAGCGCTTGCTCAACCAGGTGCTTGATAGCTCGCTGGCACCGGGCGCCGGCATCGTCCATCTGGTCGATGCCGCGGTGGCGGCGCTGCCGGCCGAGATCGCCGCGTTCCGCGACGGCGCGCCGGCCAGCGCGGTGGCGCAGCAGCTGGCGGCGCGCGCGCAGGTCTACGCCGACGGCCAGGACCCCGACGCGGCCTCGCCGCAGGACATCGCCGCGGTGTTCCGCGACGACGCCGCCGCGCGACTCGGCGAAGTCGAGCGCTGGCTGGCCGGCCTGGACCGGCATCTGCACCGTCACCTCTTGCCGGCCGACATGATCCGCGCCTTCCACACCTTGCGCGGCGCCGCGCGCGTGGTCGAGGCGCCGGCCGTCAGCGAGCTGGCGGCAGCGCTGGAGCGCTGGCTGGAGCACCTGCATGCCGCCGGCGAGCCGCTGGACGATGCGGCGCTGACCCTGCTCGAAGCCGCCAGCCACACCCTGCAGCGCTGGTGCGCGCAAGCCGGTACGCCGGCCGTCGCGCATCAGGACGCGCGGCTGTGGATCGAGCAGATCGAATCGCTGCAGGGCAGTGTCGCCGCGCTGCAGGTCGACGACGAGGCGCGCCGTCTGGCCGAGATCTTCGCCAGCGAGGCCTTCGAGCTGATCGAGAAGGCCGAGGCCTTGCTGCGCGACTGGATGCAGTCGCCGGACAGCGACGCTCCGCGCCAGGAGCTGCAGACCCTGTTCCACACGCTGGCCGGCGCCGCGCACATGGCCGGCTGCCCGGCGCTGGGGCAGGCCGCCAGTGCCCTGCAGCGGCGCCTGGATGCCGCGCAGAGCCTGCAGCGGCCGCCGAGCGCCGCGGCGTTTGCGGCCCTGCATGCGGTCTGCGAGGCCCTGTACCAGCAGCTCGACGACTACCGCGATGGCCGCGGCGCCGATGGCGCGGCGCTGCGTGCGCAGATCGAGGCGCTCAACTGGCAGGCCACGGCGGCGGACGCCAGCGGACTGGCGGTCGCGCCGCCGGTCGGGGACCAGACCGAGGCGCCCCTTGAGTCCATGGCGCCACGCGAGCCGTCGCCAGTCGAGACCGGCGCCGTCGCGCCGGATCTGCCGCCGCTGAGCTCGCCGCTGGATCTGCTGCCACCGCTGTCGCCGCAGACGCACGGCCTCGACGCCGAGCTGCTCGACATCTTTGCCGCCGAGGCCGAGGAACTGCTCGAAGCCTATGAGCGCGGCGTCGCGGCGCTCGACGGCGACGCCGCGCCGGGCGCCGCGATCGACGCGCTGATGCGCACCCTGCACACCCTCAAGGGCAGCGCGCGGGTCGCCGGTCTGGCGCAGATGGGCGAGGCGGCGCACCGGCTCGAAACCCTGATCGACGCGCGGCCGCCGGGCAGCCTGCCGGACGTGGCCCTGCTGCGCTCGGCCGGCATCGTGCTGCATGGCGCCGTCGACGACCTGCGCCGCGGTGCGCTGCCCGATCTGCAGGCCTTGCTGGACGCGCTCGCCGGCGCACCGCCGCTGGCGGATCCGCTGCAGACCCCCGGTTTCGACGAGGCGCCGGCTTCCCGGCTCGCATTCGATGCCGCGCCGCTCGACGAGCCGGCCGAGGTGCCGCCGGAGCCGCCCGCGGCCGAGTTCGGCTCCTCGCTGCTCGACAGCGCCTTGCCGGTCTGGAATCCGGCGCCGGCCGTCGACACCGCGGCCTTGCCGCCGCCCGGCACGGCTGAGGCGGCTGACGCCGGCGAGCTCGCCAGCGCGCCGGCCGTCGGTGGCGCGCCGTCGCAGGCGTCGGCGCCGGACGCAGCGCCGGCGCATCTGCGCCTCGATGACAGCGGCTGGACGGCCCCGGCGGAGACCCCGGCGGAAGTATCGATGCAGCCGCTGGTCATCGGCGTCGACGACGAGACGGTGCGTAGCTTCGCGCTCGAAGGGCGCGAGCTGTTCGAGCAGATCGAACAGGCCTATGCGCGCTGGCAGGTGCTGCCCGGCCAGTCCGGTGCCGCGCTGGAGCTGCAACGCGCGCTGCACACGCTCAAGGGCGGCGCGCGCAGCACCGGCCTGCTGGCGATCGGCGACACCGCACACGAGCTGGAGACCCGCGTCGCCGCGCTGCTCGCCTCGGAGGCCGTCGACGCCGCCATGCTGGCGCCGCTGGCCGGCGCCATCGATGCCTTGCGCGGCCTGCTCGAACGTGCCGAGCGCGGTGATCTGCGCGGCCTGCTCGAGCGCATCAGCGCGCCGCAGGCAGCGGTGATGGTCGCGCCCGGCAGCTGGGACCCCGAGCTGTTCTGGCGGCCGGCCGAAGAAGACCTCGGGCCGATCGGCGTGCCGCGCGAGACCGCACGCGTGCCGGTCGAACTGCTCGACGGCATGCTCGGCGAAGCCGGCGAAATGTCGATCCACCGGGCGCGGCTCGAAGAGCAGCACAGTGGCATGCAGACGCAGCTGGCGGAAATGGCGCAGGCCGTCGCGCGCGTCCGCGAGCAGCTGCGGCAGCTGGATATCGAAACCGAAGCGCAGATCGCCGCGCGCGGCCGCACCCAGCTCGGCAGTGCCGACCGCTACGCCGGCGAGTTCGATCCGCTGGAGCTGGATCGCTACACGCGCATGCAGGAGCTGTCGCGCGCATTGTCCGAATCGGTCGGCGATCTGGGCGCCATCCACGGCACGCTCGATACGCTGGCGCAGCAGTCGGTGACGCTGCTGCAGCAGCAGGCGCGCGTCAACGCCACCATCCAGCAAAGCCTGATGGGCACGCTGATGGTGCCGTTCTCGCGCCAGGCTGCGCGCCTGCAGCGCGTGGCCGTACAGACGGCGGCAGAGACCGGCAAACAGGTGGAGATCGTCTTCAGCGGCATCGAGGCGGAGCTGGACCGCAAGGTGCTCGACCGCCTGACTGCGCCGCTGGAGCACCTGATCCGCAATGCCGTCGTGCACGGCATCGAGACGCCGGAGCTGCGCCTGCAGCGCGGCAAGCCGGCGGCGGGCGAGATCCAGCTGCGGCTGTGGCGCGAGGGCACGCAGCTGCGAGTCGAACTGCGCGACGATGGCAATGGCCTGGACTTCGACGCGATCCGCGAGGCCGCAGTGCGCCGCGGCCTGGTGCCGGCGCAGGCGCCGCCGCTGAGCGACGAAGCGGCGCTGCCCTTCATCTTCATGCCGGGCTTCTCGACGGCGCGCGAGCTGACCCAGAGCGCGGGTCGCGGCGTCGGTCTGGACGTCGTCTCGGCTGAGGTCAAGCAGCTCGGCGGCAGCATCGACATCAGCTCGCAGAGCGGCGCCGGTGCGCGCTTCACCGTGCGCCTGCCGCTGAACCTGGCCCTGTCGCAGGCCTTGCTGGTGACGGTCGGCGGTGAAACCTATGCGCTGCCGCTGGCCAGCGTCGAAGGCATCGCGCGGCTGTCGCGCGAGCAGATCGCCAGCGGCGAGGACTTCCCGTACGGCGGCAGCGACTACCGCGTGCGTTATCTCGGCGATTTCGTCGGCAGCGAGGCGGCGCTGCCGCCGGCCAGCGAGGCGCGCATGCTGCATGCGATCCTGGTCCGCCGCAGCGAGGGCGTCGGCGGCGGCGAGCGCCGTTACGCGGTCGTCGTCGACCGTCTGATCGGCAGCCGCGAAATCATCTCCAAGGCAGTCGGCGTGCAGGTCAGCAGCGTGCCCGGCGTGATGAGCGCGACCATCCTCGCCGACGGCAGCGCGGCATTGGTGCTCGACGTCGCCGCGCTCGCGCAGGACGAGGCGCGGCGCGCGCTGCGCAGCTTCGGTGAGCCGCCGGCCGGCAGCGCGGCGCCCAGGCAGATCATGGTGGTCGACGATTCGCTGACGATCCGCCGCGTCACCGAGCGCCTGCTGCAGCGGCATGGCTATGCGGTGCTGACCGCCAAGGACGGTCTGGATGCGATGGCGCAGTTGCAGACGCACGCGCCGGCGGCGGTGCTGCTCGACATCGAGATGCCGCGCGCCGACGGCTTCGAAGTCGCCGCGTTCATCCGCAACAGCCCGCGCATCGCGCAGACGCCGATCCTGATGATCACCTCGCGCTCCGGCGACAAGCATCGCGAGCGCGCCGCCGGTCTCGGCGTCGATCGTTATCTGATCAAGCCGTATCAGGAAGACCAGTTGCTGGCCGAGCTGCGCAGCGTGCTGAGGTCCGCATGAACGAAGAATCGATGATGCCGCCGGCGCTGGTGCCGGCACCGGCTGCCGACGGCGCTGACGACCGCGTCTACGCGGTGCTGATCGCGATCGCCGGCGACACCTTGCTGCTGCCCAACGCGGCGGTCGCCGAGGTGCTCGGCGGCGAGCCGCTGGCGGTCACGGAAGCGATGCCAGCGGGCCTGCGCGGCCATCTCGACTGGAACGGCCGCCGCGTGCCGGTGCTGTGCTTCGAGCAGCTCAATCCGACGCCGCCGGGCGAGTCGCGGCGCGAGCGCCTGATCGTTCTGCACACGCCGGGCCGGCATCTGCCGGGTGCGCACCTGGCGATCGTCGCCCAGGCCTACCCGCACCTGCTGATGCTGAGGGAGGGCACGGCCCAGCCGCTGCCGCTGCGCGAGGGCGACCGTGACGACCTGGTGCTGGCTCGGCTGCGCATCGGCAGCCAGGAGGCGCTGATCCCCGATCTGGAAGGCCTGGAAGCCGAGCTTTCGCGGCTGTCGGCGGCCTGACGGCAGCTGTGGGGTGATGGGCGCGCGACCGCGCCGGCCGGCGCCGCGATATACCTATGTCCTCGGAATGCAGGCGCGGTGGCGCTCCAGGGGCTCAGGGATGACTACGCACGAGGCGGTGGCGATCGACACGAGGCAGACGAAGGCGCCCGCGGCAGGCCAGCCGCCGTCCGCTCGCGCCCGTCCGGCCGGCGAGCTCGACCGGCTGATCGAATCGTTCTACGACGCTGCCGCAGTCAAGGACTGGCAGCAATTCCGCACCCACTGCCTGCGCGCCCTGTGTCAGTGGAGCGGCGCCGCCAGCGGTGCCTGGCTGCTGCGCGCGCAGGGCGGTCAGGCCGGCGAGTTCACACAATGGCCTGCGACCGACGCGCCGGATGCCGCCACGCTGGCGTCGTTGAAGTTCTCCAGCAAGCGCCGCGAGATCGAGATCGCCTGGCCGCGGCATGGCCAGCCGGTGGCTTGCGGGCTGGCGCTGGAAGCCAGTCATCGCGGCACGCACCTGTACAGCGTCATCGCGCTGCGGGTGGACGCCGGCGCGGTGGAGCGCGAGCCGCTGCGGCGTGCGCTCGGCCATCTGGTACAGGCCGCGACGGTGGCGCTGCGCCAGTTCGTGCAGCGCGACGAATGGTTGATGGAGATGGGTCGCAGCTCACGCGGTCCGGCCGCGCTGGTCGATCGCGACGGCGGCGTCTATATCCTCAGCGACAGTTTCCGCCGCCTGCTGATCAGCGAGCACGGCGATCCTGACGCCGCGCGGCTGCCGCTGCCGCTGCCGGCGGAAGGCCTGCGCGACGGCAGCAGCTTCCACATCGGCAGCCTGCATTTTCGCGTACGCCAGCAGGGCGAGATGTTCCTGATCAATGTCCGGCGCCCGCATCCGCTCGATGTGCTGTCGCCGCGCGAGCAGGAGATCGCCCGCGCGCTGGCGCTGGGCAAGACCTTCAAGAGCGTCGCGCGCGAGTTCACGCTGGCGATCAGCACGGTCGCCAACCACGCCTCGCGGATCTACCGCAAGCTGGGCATCTATCGTCGCGAGGAACTGGCCGAACTGCTGCGCCGCACCCTCTGAAGCCGGCGGCCGGCCAGCGCATACTGTCCGGCATGCACACACAGACCCCGGCAGCCGAACCGCTCGGCGGCGACGCACAACATGGCGTGACCTGCATCGACACCTTGCAGGAGCGGCCGCTGATGGCGTGTTGCTATCTGCTGGCCCGCGCCGGCGAGGCGGCGTTCATCGAGACCGGCACCGCGCACAGCGTGCCGCGGCTGCTGGCGCAGCTGGACGCGCAGGGCATCTCCCGCGAGCAGGTCCGCTATGTGATTCCCACCCATGTGCATCTGGATCACGCCAGCGGCGCCGGCCTGCTGATGCAGGCGTTGCCCCAGGCGCGGCTGGTGGTGCATCCGCGTGGCGCGCGGCATCTGATCGATCCGTCGAAGCTGATCGCCGGTGCCGCGGCCGTCTATGGCGCCGACTACGTGGCGCAGATGTACGGGCCGATCGTGCCGGTCGACGCGGCGCGGGTGATCGTCGCCGAAGACGGCGCGCGGCTGCCGTTCGCCGGCGGCGAGCTGGAATTCGTCGATACCCCGGGCCACGCGCGTCACCATTTCGCGGTCTGGGACGCGCTCAGCCGCGGCGTCTTCAGCGGCGACACACTGGGCTTGTCATACCGGGAGTTCGATACGGCCGCCGGGCCGTTCGTGATGCTGACCAGCTCGCCGGTGCAGTTCGATCCGCAGGCGCTGCGCGGCACCATCGACCGGCTGCTGGCCTACCAGCCGCAGCGCATCTTCTTCACTCACTACGGCGTCGCCGGCGATGTCGCACGACTGGCGCAGGACCTGCGCGACAACCTTGCGCGCTACGAGCGCATCGCCGCGGCGCTGCGCACGCATCCGCAGCGCCACGCGGCGCTGGTGGCGGCGCTGCGCGACGACGCGCTGCAGGCGCTGCGCGCGCACGGCTGCACGCTGGCCGAGGCGCAGATCGATGCCATCCTGGCCACCGATTTCGAACTCAACGCGCAGGGCCTGGAGATCTGGCTCGACGGCCAGGCGCGCTGAGCCCTACACCAGCCCCTTGTCGCGCAGCTCGTCCTTGAAATAGGCGTAGAAGATCGGCGCCGCGATCAGGCCGGGGATGCCGAACGCCGATTCCATCACCAGCATCGCCACCAGCAGCTCCCAGGCGCGCGCCTTGATGTTGGAGCCGATGATGCGCGCGTTGAGGAAGTATTCGAGCTTGTGGATGACGATCAGATAGGCCAGCGAGCCGGCCGCGATCGGCAGGCCGTGGCTGAGGCTGACGATGACGATCGCGGTATTGGAGATCAGGTTGCCGAGGATCGGCAGCAGGCCGGCGATGAAGGTGATCGCGACCAGGGTCTTGGTCAGCGGCAGCTCGACACCGAAGGCCGGCAGCAGCAGGCCGAGGTAGAGCCAGGTGAACAGCGTGTTGATGCCGGAGATCCAGATCTGCGCGAAGACGATGCGGCGGAACACCAGCGCCAGCCTTGCGCTCTGCAGCATGATCCGCTCGGCCAGCGGCGCCCGGTCGCCGCGCTGCGTGGCCTTCTGCAAGGACAGCATCGCGCCGATGATCATGCCCATCAGCACATGCACCAGCGCACGGCCGAAGTCGCGGCCGGCGATCTGCAGCGAACCGGCATGCGAGCGCAGCCAGTCGACCAGACGCAGGCGCAGGGTTTCGGCGTCCTGGGGCACATAGGCCAGCAGCGCCTGCGGCAGATGCGCACGGCCGTCGTCGACGATCTGCGCCATCTTCCGCATCAGGATCGGTACGCTCTCGCCGCTGTTGCGCAGGAAACCGGCGGCCGAGATGCTGGCGGCCGCAAGCGCGGCGATGACGACGGTGGCGATCAGCGTCACCGCCAGCAGCCGCGGGCCGTCGCGGCCCAGCGCGCGCAGCCGCAGCCATGGCACCAGTACGTCGACCAGCTGGAACACCAGCAGGCCGGCGAGCAGCGCCGGCAGCAGATGCAGCTTGAGCACGAGCAGCAGGATGGCGGCGCTGACGGCCCAGGCGATGAGGTCGGCGCGGCGGACGGCGGAAGGCGGAGCGGTGGTCATGGCGGCGGCGGTGCGTGATCCGCCGATGATATGCGCTCCGCCAGGCTGGCTGCGCGAGCGCGGGCAGCCGGATCGGCATGCGATCATCAGGGCCCGTCATCGCTGGCGGCGACGGGCGCGTCCCGCCGCTCGAACCGATTCCACCGTGCCTGGTATGCCCACCGATCCGAGCGTTTCCCGCCTCTGCCGGGCCCGAGCCTCGCCGGTGATGCTGGCGCTGCTGGCGGTCGCCCTGCTGTGCGGCTGCAGCACGCTGGACTACTACGCGCAGGCGGTGGCGGGGCAGTGGCAGCTGCTGCGCGCGCGGCAGCCGATCGCCGCGCTGCTCGACGATCCGGCCACCGCGCCGGCCCTGCGCGAGCGCCTGCAGCGCGTCGAGCTGGCGCGCGACTGGGCCAGCCGCAGCCTGCAGCTGCCGGACAACGGCAGCTACCGCAGCTACGCCGAGCTGCAGCGCGCCTACGTGGTGTGGAACGTGTTCGCCACCGAGGAGTTCTCGCTGGAGCCGCTGCAGCATTGCTTTCCGGTCGCTGGCTGTGTCGCCTACCAGGGTTTCTACGCCGAGGCCGCGGCCCGCAGCCGCGCGCAGACCCTGGCCGCACGCGGCTACGACGTCCACGTCGCCGGCGTTGCGGCGTACTCGACGCTCGGCTGGTTCGACGATCCGCTGCTCAGCACGATGTTGCGCTGGGACGACGCCACGCTGCTCTACACCCTGTTCCACGAGCTGGCGCACCAGAAGCTCTACCTCAAGGGCGACAGCGGCTTCAATGAATCCTTCGCCGAATTCGTCGGCGAGGAGGGCCTGCGCCAGTTCGCGGCGCTGCACCCGCAATGGTCGCTGGCGGCGGATACGCAACGCCGTCAACGGGAGGAGCAGTTCAGCCGGCTGGTGCGGGCCTGCCGCGAACGCCTGGCCGCGCTGTATCGCCTGCCGCTGACAGTGACGGCGATGCGTGAGCGCAAGGCCGAGATCTTCGCCGGGCTACGCCGCGACTACGCCCAGCTGCGCGATCACGACTGGAACGGCGAGCCCGTCTACGAGCACTGGTTCGACGCCGCGCCCTTGAACAATGCACGGCTGCTGCCTTTCGGGCTGTACCAGCAAGCGGTGCCGGCGTTCGCGCAGCTGTTCGAGGACGAGGCGCGCGATTGGCAGCGCTTCTATGCCGCGGCCAGGGCGCTGTCGGCGCTGAGCGCGGGCCAGCGCCGCGAGGCTTTGGCGGCTTTGGCGGCCCGTCGGCAGGTGGAAGACGGCGATTTGTAATATTTATCGTGCGTCATGTAGGCGATTTCACGATATTTAATCAAAAATACACTTACATCCGGCCCGGTTTTCGCTACACAATAGCGGTCTATTGCTGCACTGCATCAAGAATCGGGGGCTGTCAGATGGGCCTGCGCTATTACGACTCGGTGAGCGGACGCGATCGCATCAAGCCACGTTATGTCTGGGCTTTCTGGGCCTATCTGCTGGGCGCGGCCAGCACACTGGTGCTGGTGACGCTCGTACTCTGAAGCAGCCCGGGAGCGGTCTCGGGTATTCTGCGCGGCCCTCCGGCCGACCCGATCCGCTCCTGACATGCAGCTGCACAACACGCTCACCGGTCACAAGGAAGATTTCGTTCCGCTCGATCCGCAGCGGGTGACGATGTACGTCTGCGGACCGACCGTCTACAGCTACGCGCACATCGGCAACGCGCGGCCGGCGGTGGTCTTCGACGTGCTGTCGCGCGTGCTGCGACGCCGCTACCCGCAGGTCAGCTATGTCCGCAACATCACGGACATCGACGACAAGATCAATGCTGCGGCATCGAGGGAAGGCGTAGACATCCGCGTCATCACCGATCGCTACGCGGCTGTCTATCACGACGACATGGCGGCGCTCGGCGTGCTGGATCCCGATCACACGCCGCGCGTCACCGAGCACCTGCCGCAGATCATCGACATGGTCGGGCGCCTGATCGCCACCGGGCACGCCTATGTCGCCGAAGGCCATGTGCTGTTCCACACGCTCAGCTACGCCGACTACGGCAAGCTGTCCGGCCGCGACGAACAGGCGCTGATGGCCGGCGCGCGGATCGAGGTGGCGCCGTACAAGAAGCACGCCGGCGATTTCGTGCTGTGGAAACCGTCGGCCGACGATCAGCCCGGCTGGGAATCGCCCTGGGGCCGCGGCCGGCCCGGCTGGCACATCGAGTGCTCGGCGATGGCCGAGGCCCTGCTCGGCGACACCATCGACATCCACGGTGGCGGGCATGACCTGATCTTCCCGCACCACGAGAACGAGATCGCGCAGAGCACCTGCGCGCACGGCGGCAAGACCTTCGCGCGCTACTGGCTGCACAACGGCTTTCTCAATGTCGATCACCAGAAGATGTCGAAGTCGGTCGGCAACGTGCTGCTGGTGCACGAGCTGCTGAAGACCATTCCCGGCGAGCTGATCCGCCTGGTACTGCTGACCGGCCACTACCGCCAGCCGGTCGACTGGACCGACGAGGTGATCGCCGAGGCGCGCAAGAAGCTCGACCGGCTCTACGGCGCGCTGCGCGAGCTGGCCGAGGTCGAGGCCGCGTCCGGCGTCACCGCGCCGGATGCCTTCGTCGCCGCGCTGGAAGACGACCTCAACACGCCGATGGCGCTCGCCGAACTGTTCGAGCTGGCGCGTTCCGCCAACAAGGCCGAAAGCGCCGCCGACAGGGCGCGGATCAAGGCGCAGATGCTCGATGCCGGCCTGCTGCTCGGCCTGCTGCAGCAGAACCCCGCACAGTGGTTCGCCACCGCGCCGGCTGCCGCCGCCGATGCGCCCGGCGCCGACGAGATCGAGGCGCTGCTCGTGCAGCGCAGCGATGCGCGCAAGAACAAGCAGTGGGCCGAGTCCGACCGCATCCGCGATGAGCTCAAGGCGCGCGGCGTGCTGGTCGAGGATTCCAAGGACGGGCAGCGCTGGCGCTACGCCTGAAGTAGTGCGCGATCCGCGGCCGGGGTTCAGGCGCGGCGCAGCTGCGCCAGTGTCATCGCCGCGCCCCAGCCGGCGGTCGCCGCAAAACCCAGCCAGATCAGGAACGCCGGCCATTCACCGCTGAAAGCCAGCGCGAGGCCGGGCAGCAGGATCACCGCCGCCAGCAGCCGGCGCTGCGCCGACGAGTGACCGCCGCGGCGGCGCTGGCTGCGGCGGCGCTTGGGATCGCCCCAGGCCAGCCAGAGCAGTGCCGCCAGGCTCGGCAGCAGCGCGGCAACTGCAAACAGGCCGGTGCCGCTCATGAGGCCTGCTCCGCCAGCGCGGCGGCCGCGGGCTGCGGGCGCCGCCGCAACAGCAGCAGGCACAGCACGCCGGCCAGCAGCAGCAGCCCGTCGAGGGCGGGGATGCCATGCAGATTCTGCGTGGTGGCCTGCGCCCAGTCGGGACCGCCGCAGAGCATGCGCAGCGCCGGCAGGCCGAGCAGTGCGAGGCCGGTAGTGCCGACCAGCACGGCGCGGATCCGTTCGACGCGCGGCAGGGTCCAGGCGATCAGCGCCGTCACCGCGGCGATGGCGAGAAAGGTCTGCATCATCGGTCCCTGTACGCCGCCGCCAGCCGCGCGCAGCGGGAAGAATGCGTAGGCGGTGCCGATCAGCGCCAGCGGCAGGCCGTAGCCGACCCACTGCGTGGCGCGCGCCAGCTGGCGCCAGCCGCGCTGGTCCCAGCGCCGCTGCGTCCACAGATTGAGGCCGGTGACGATCACATAGGCGCTGGCGAAGCCCAGCGCGAACCAGACGGTCTTCGACAGCACGCCGGCGAAGTGGCCGAAATGCAGCGGCGCCATCAGGTCGACGAGCATCGAGCCGCTCGACGGTACCAGGCCCAGTACCGGCTTCTCGCGCTGGAACGCGCCGTCGGTGCCGCTGTAGACGTAGGTCGGCCCGGCCAGCTTGCCTTCGCGCGGCTTCATGAAAGCGGTGATCAAGGCATCGGCGCGGCCCCAGTTCTGCACCATCAGGAACGAGGGCTCGGCGCGGCTGCGTTCGCGGACGTCGGCGATCACCGCGTCGAGATTGGCGAGCGGCCAGGCGGTGGTGTCGGCTTGCGAGGGATTGCCGACGATGGTCTCGATCATCTTCTCCTGGTCGCCGCCGAACGCGACCATCGCCATCACCGGAATGCCGAAGGCGCCGGCGAAGCTGAAGTAGCTGCCGGTGAAGGCGAGGATGAAGGCGAACGGCAGGTTCCAGGAGCCGCCGATGACGTGCTTGTCGCGCGTCGCCAGCAGCTTGACCTGGGCATTGCCGTTACGGCCGCGGCGCAGCGTGAACAGCTCGCGGATCAGGTGGCGGTGGGTGAGAAAACCGCTGACTGCGGCCACCAGCATCGCCAGGCCGAGGACGCCGGTCAGCAGCAGGCCCCAGGGATTGGGCACATGCAGGCGCACGTGCATTTCCACCATGAATTGCGCAAGCGCATTGCGCGTATCGCCGGCTTCGACCTCCTCGTCCCAGCCTTCGCGGCGGTCCAGCTCGCGCAGCGTCAACGGATCAATCTCGACGGCGACGCCACGCTCATTCGGCTTGCCGTCGGCGCCCGTCTCGTGGCGGTGGAAGAAGGCGTAGAGGCTGCCGCCGGCGCGCGGGTAGAAGAACAGCTCCTCGCGGTAACTCGGGTCGATGCTATCGGCGACGCGGCGCAGAGCGGCGTCGGTGCCGGCGGGGAACGGGTTCTCGACTTCCGCGGCGAGCGGACTCGACCAGCCGGCGATCTCGTCGGCGAACACCGAGGCGACGCCGGTGACGACCACCGCATACAGCAGCAGGCCGAGCCACACGGCCGACCAGCCGTGGATCGCGAGCAGGGTCTTGGTGCGTTGCTGGCTGAGCTTGATCATGCGGCGGCCTTGCTCAAGTAGACGTTGATGCCGATCAGCGCGGCATTGGCCAGCGCGATCGCCAGCACCACCAGATAGGCGCGGCCGAGCCGGCGGTCGAGGCTGGCGTAGAAGAACAGCGCCGCCCAGATCGCCGGAAACAGGGCGATCGGCAGCACCAGGTTGTCGATGCTGGCGGCGCCCTTGGGCAGCCACAGCGCGCCGCCGGCCATCACCAGCACGGAGGCGATGGCGGCCAGCGGGCCGGCGAGCGCGATGCGCGCCCAGAAGCGGCGGCGGCTGGCCGCAGGCGCGGGCGGGGCGGAATCAGAGGCAGTGGGGCTGACGGTCATGCGCGGAGCCGGAGAGCGGAAAGCGAGCGGCCGGCGCGGCCGCTCCGGAATCGACCGCATGTTAAGTGAGAATAATTCTCTATTACAAGCGAGCGCCGTGCCGATCCGGGCGGTGGCGCGCGTTCAGGGCTTCATGCACAGGCCGAAGCGCTCCGGCTGCGGATCGAGCGAGGCGCTGTCGGAAGGGTTGTCGCGCCAGAGATTGGCTTGCCAGCCAGGCTCGCGGCAGTTGGCGGCGTCATCGGCGCCAACCGCGTAACTGAAGTGGTTTTTCTCGAAGCGATTGCGCTCGAAGACATTGCCCTGGCTCATGCTGCGATCCCAGCACAGCACCGGCGCCGGCTGGTGATAGCGCACCGCGCAGGTCAGGAAAATGCCGGCGTGACGGTTGCCGCTGATGTGGTTGTCCTCGAAGCGGTTGCGCAAGGAGTCCGACAGGTAGACGCCGTGCGAGCCGTTGCCCTCGATGCGGTTGCCGCGGATCTCGCTGTCTTCGAGATGCTCGGTGGTGATGCCGGCGGCGAGGTTGTTGCGGATGCGGTTGCCGCTCAGGCGGATCTGCGCGCTGCGGTTGAACGACACGCCGTCCCAGACCGCGCCGCTGATGTCGTTGTCGGTGATCGTCAGCTCGCGGCTGTCGTGCTCGCTGAGGATGCAGGCGCTGCGGCACTGGCTGAGCGTGAGCCGGCTGAGCCGCACGTCGCGGCCGCGGCGCACGACGATGGCGCTGTTGCTCAGGTACGGCAGCTCCGGCATGAACTCGTGCGGCGCGGCGGCGCCGACGATCGCCAGCTTCTCGATGCGCACGTCGCGGATCTCGCGTTGCGGCTGCTGGTTTTGGTAATCGCCGATCACGAGGACCGGCTGGGCGACGCCGTCGGCCATGCGCAGCACGGTCCTGTCGCCGGCGCCGCGCAGCGTCAGGCCGTCGCGGCTGATCGACAGCAGCCGCTGCAGGCGGTATTCGCCGGCCTTTAGACATAGCGTCGCCGGCTTGCCGTCGGCGGGCAGGCGGTCGATGGCGGCCTGCAGGTCGGCACCGGCCGGCAGTTTCTGATCGCAGCCGAGCGCAAGGCCCGGCGAGCTGGACAGCAGTGTCAGCGCGAGCAGCAGCGCGCGCCCGGAAAGGATCGGCATGGTGGAACCGGCAAGGAGCCGCGCATCATCGCGCAAGCGGCGCTCAGGGTTCCAGCCGCGCGCGACGCAAGCGCAGGGCGTTGGCGATCACCGACACCGACGACAAGCTCATCGCGGCGCTGGCGATCATCGGTGACAGCAGCCAGCCGGTGAACGGATACAGCAGGCCGGCGGCGAGCGGCACGCCCAGCGCGTTGTAGCCGAACGCCAGCCACAGGTTCTGGCGGATGTTGCGCATCGTCGCGCGCGACAGCGCCAGTGCGCGCACCAGGTTCTGCAGGTCGCCGCGCAAGAGTGTCACGCCGGCCGACTGCATGGCGATGTCGGTGCCGGTGCCCATCGCCACGCCGACGTCGGCGGCGGCCAGCGCCGGCGCGTCGTTGACGCCGTCGCCGACCATCGCCACGCGGCGGCCCTCGCGCTGCAGTTTCTGCACCGCCGCCGCCTTGTCGGCCGGCAGCACTTCGGCGATCACTTCATCGATGCCCAGTTCACGGCCGACCGCCTCGGCGGTCGCGCGACCATCGCCGCTGAGCATGATCACGCGCAGGCCCTGGGCATGCAGTGCCTGGATCGCCGCGGGTGTGGTCGGCCGGATCGCATCGGCGATCGCCAGCACGCCGGCCGCCTGTGTATCCACCGCGACGAACACCGCGGTCTGCGCCTGCGCACGGATCGGTTCGGCCTGCGCCTGCAAGGCGTTGCTGTCGATGCCATGCCGTTCGAGCAGCTGGCGATTGCCGACACGTACCTGCCGGCCGCCGATCTCGGCCCAGGCGCCTAGGCCCGGATCGGAGCCGAAATTTCTGCTGGCGCCGAGCACGAGGCCACGCGCCTTCGCCGCGGCGACGATCGCGCGCGCCAGCGGATGCTCGCTGCTGGCCTCGGCCGACGCGGCCAGCTGGAGCAGGCCGTCCTCGTCGAAGCCGTCCTGCACCCGCACGTCGCGCAGGCTCGGCCGGCCTTCGGTCAGCGTGCCGGTCTTGTCGACGACGACGGTGTCGATGTTCTGCAGCGATTCGAGTGCGGCCGCGTCGCGGATCAGCACGCCGGTCTGCGCGCCGCGGCCGACGCCGACCATGATCGCCATCGGCGTCGCCAGCCCGAGCGCGCAGGGGCAGGCGATGATCAGCACCGAGACGGCTGCGACCAGCGCATCGGCCAGCGACGGTCCCCAGATCCACCAGCCGACGAAGGCCAGCGCGGCGATGACGATCACCGCCGGCACGAACACCGCGGACACCTGATCGGCGAGCCGCTGTACCGGCGCACGCGAGCGCTGCGCCTGCGCGACCTGTTTGACGATCTGCGCGAGCAGGGTGTCGTTGCCGACGCGGCGCGCCTCGATCAGCAGGCTGCCGCTGCCGTTGAGCGTGCCGCCGCTGACCGTGTCGCGCGGCTTCTTGTGCACCGGCAGCGGCTCGCCGCTGAGCATGGACTCATCGACATGGCTGCTGCCTTCGAGCACCACGGCATCGACCGGAATCTTCTCGCCGGGCCGCACGCGCAGGCGCTCGCCGACCTGCACGGCTTCCAGCGCGACGTCGTGCTCGTTGCTGTCGGCGTCGAGGCGATGCGCGAGCGGCGGCGCCAGCGCCAGCAGCGCGCGGATCGCGCCGGAGGTGGCCGAGCGCGCGCGCAGTTCCAGCACCTGGCCGGCCAGCACCAGCGTGACGATCACCGCGGCGGCTTCGAAGTACAGCGGCGGCATGCCCGCATGGCCCGCCTCTGCGCTCGCAGGCAGCAGTGCCGGCGTCAGCAGCGCGACCACACTGAAGCCGTAGGCCGCAGCGACGCCGAGCGCGATCAGCGTGAACATGTTGAGGCTGCGCTGCGTGATCGAGGCGAGCGCGCGCTGCCAGAACGGCGCCGCCAGCCACAGCGCCACCGGGCTGGCCAGCAGCAGCTGCAGCCAGGCATTGAGTTCGTGGCCGAGCCAGCGCATCGGACTCAGTGCGCCGGGCAGCATCTCGCCCATCGTCAGCCACAGCAGCGGCAGCGACAACACGCTGCCGATCCACAGGCGCCGCGTCATCTGGCGCAGTTCGCCGCCGTCGTCGGCGTCGAGGCTCGGCATTTCCGCTTCCAGCGCCATGCCGCATTTGGGGCAGGCACCCGGGTGGTCCTGGCGGATCTCCGGGTGCATCGGGCAGGTCCAGATGCTGCCGGGCGGTGCGCTGGCGGCGCTGGGCGTGTGCGCATGGTGACGCGGGTGCGCGCCGTGCGCATGGCGGGACGGCGCCGCATCGGCGGCGTCGATGGCGAGGTAGCGCTGCGGCGCGGCGAGGAATTTTTCGCGGCAGCCCGCACTGCAGAAGAAATAGGCCTGTCCGTCGTGCTCGGCGCGGTGCGCGGTTCCGGCCGGATCGACCTGCATGCCGCAGACCGGATCGCGGGCCGGCGCCTGCGACGGCGGTGCCGAATGCTTCTGGCAGCAGTCGCTCATGGCGTCACCTCATCCGACAGCGCGCGCAGGATCGGGCAGTGCTGCGCCGGGCCGTGGCCCGGGCAGGCCTCGGTCAGCGTGTGCAGTGCGTCGCGGACGCGCTGCAGTTCGGCCAGCTTGTGCTCGACGACGTCCAGCTTGTGGCGCGCCGCCGCGCGGATCTCGGCGACGCCGCCGCGGCCGCTGAGTTGCAGCAGCTCGCCGATCTCGACCAGCGTGAAGCCCAGCTCCTTGGCGCGACGGATGAAGCGCAGCCGCGCCACCGCGTCGGCCGGGTACTCGCGGTAGCCCGACGCGCGCCGCGGCGGTGGCGGCAGCAGGCCGGCGCGTTCGTAGTAGCGCACGGTGTCGATGCCGACACCGGCCTCTGTGGCCAGCCGGCCGATCGTCAGTGAGCGGCCGGTTCTGGAAACGATGGTTTGCGAAGTGGTCTGGGACAGGGACATGGCGAGCTCCTGGTAGCAAGGCGGATGCTCGGCATCGTAAACCCCGGTGTCTAGTCCAGAGTCAAGCCCGCGCTGTGCCCGAACCCGCCGCGCATCTCAGGCACAGACCTCGCGCTCGTGCGCGCTCGGCTGGGTCAGGTCGGCGTCGTCGTCGCGCAGGGCGATGGCGAGCGCGCGATGCTGGCCGGCAACGATCTGCAGGTCCGTCGTGCGGCGATCGCCCTTGTACTCGGCATCGAGGTGATAGCGGCCGGCCGGCAGGCGCACCAGCAGCAAGGGGCCTTCCGCCTCGGTGGCGAACACCGTCGCGCCGTCGGTGTCGCGGATCGTCACCTGGACTCGGGCCAGATAAAGCCGCCGCTGCGCGCCCTGCGCATAGAAGCTCAGCGCCAGCGGGTAGCTCGCTGCGACGCTGCGGATCGCCGCGGCCTCATGGCAGCCGTAGCCGCCGCTGAGGTACCAGATGCCGTTCTGCTCGTGCGAAGGCGGCAGTGCCGCCGGCGCCGGCGCCGCGGCGGTGGCGGCGCAGAAGGCCAGGCCGGCAAGGCCGAGTGCGAGGGTGGACCGGGTGGCACGTGAGTGATGCTGGGTCATGGCGAAGTCCTTTTCAGTCGAAAGCAGACGCTGCGTCGCTCGCATCTGCAGCCCCACTGTAGGAAGCCCGCTCGGCCGCCTCATTGATCGCGATCAAGCCGACATGCGCCGGCGCGCACCACCGCCTTGGGTGCGGTGGGATGGCAGTGGCGTAGTCGGGGCAATTACCGAGCCTTCCGGGCGCAGACCCATGACCTACGCCGCAGGCAGGACACGCCGCAGCGCCCGTACCTTTTTCCACAGTACGGCCTTGGGTAACTGCATGGCCATGGCTTCCATGCAGCGTTCCATCCATCCGGTGGGGTTCTGTAGTCTGTCAATGGCCTGGCCCAGATCGCGGGCCACCGAAGGGCCGTAGGCCTGTTCTGCCTTGGCTGTTGCCGAGCGCAATGTGCGCAAGGGCAGGTCCATCATCGCCAGATCGATGACGTCGCGGCTGAACGTGCCGTCATCGGCCTGGCGGTCGGAGTTAGCCAGTAGTCTGGATGTGGCGAGGTCCAGCCGCGTCAGCGTGCTGACCCCGCAAATCGCGTCCTGTGCGATCGGGAGTTCCAGCGCAATGCGTGCCTCCCGCACGATCTCGAACTTGATGGCCGCTCCATCCATTTGCACCGCCGTGCGGATGCCGTACTGATCCGCCCGGATTTCCTTCGAAGTAACCAGGGGCTGAGCCTGTACATGCGTAATGGTGGACAGCCCGCGGGGGCCGGTGAGCAAGTGCCTCAGCTCACGGTAGCCCGCAAGGTCCGACACCAGAAAGTCCATGTCCACGGACTCACGGTATTCACCATAGCGCAGTGCTATGCACGTGCCTCCGCCGAACAGGCAGCCATGCTGACGCAGCAGGGCTCCGTTCAGCGATGCGAGTACATGGGCAATGCGCTGGTGGTGCGGTCTTTCAAACATGCTTGCCGTTGTTGTCTGCAGCGCCGTTGGGGAACGCTTGGCGCAAGGCCTGCAGCAGGGTCTGTTCGTGGGCTGGCATGGCTTGCAGATCCAGGTGGCGCGTATTGCGTTCGTAGATATCCAGCGCCTCGGCGGGGGTCAGTGTGTCGGTGCCGTGCACCTGCCAGGCCAGCGTTCGCAGTTGCGGGTAGTCGGCAAGCACCACGCGGGCGGGAATCCAGCCCCTTGGCGCTTGTTGTGCGCGTGTGGCTGCTTCATCCGCCGGGCTGGACAATGTCGGCGTCATGCCCAGTGCCGCCATGACGTTGCACCATGCCCCGATGGTGACCGAAGGCTCACCTTTTTCGATGCGATGCAGGGTGACGCGAGACAGGCCGGCCGCCTCCGCCGTCACCGCCGCGCTCAGTCGCAACTGCTTGCGCCGCGCGCGCACCTGCCCGCCCAAGGCCTGGAGCCGGGCCGCCGTCTGTTCTGCAATGGTGGGTGTGGGAGATGACATTTGTTTCTCATTATTTTCAATAATCAAAAAATGTCGAATATGAGAAACATTTTTTTAAATGACGCGTGCTGCGCGCGCCCCGCGATTCCAGCGGCAAGCGGCGAGAATCCCGCCGCGCAGATGATGGGATGACCGATGCCATCGGCCCCGGTGAGGATGGCGTGCGAAACGTCGCGGCAAATCGGCGTGCATCAATGTGAATGCTCATTTGCCGGTGCTGAAGCTGCGGGCGACAGCGTCGCCGCGCGACGCACCGGCTTGCCGAAAGCCGGATCGTCCGACACGCGCCGTGCTGTCTCGCCCGGCTTGTCGCGATACCAGCCCGGATCGCGGTAGTCGCCGCGCGGCAGGCCGTCGCGGATCTTCAGCACGGTGAACATGCCGCCCATGCCGACCGGGCCTTTGGGGCCTTCGCCCATCATCATCGGCAGCGTGTTCGGCGGGCCGGGCATGTGGCCCATCGCCACGTGTTCCTCGTGCTCGGCCATGCCGTTGTGGCCCATCGGCATGTAGCCGGGCAGCAGCTTGCGCACCTGGCTGGCGACGCCGCGCTGGTCGACGCCGATGTTGTTCGGCACGCCGTGGCCCATCGCGTTCATCGTGTGGTGCGCCATGTGGCAATGCACTGCCCAGTCGCCGGGCACGCCGATCAGCTCGATGTCGCGCGTCTGGCCGACGCCGACGATCTCGGTGACTTCGGGGCGCCACAGCGCGCGCGGCCAGCGGCCGCCGTCGGAGCCGGTGACGAGGAACTGGTGGCCATGCAGATGGAACGGGTGGTTCCACATCGACAGGTTGCCGACGCGGATGCGTACGCGCTCGCCGCTGGCGGCGACCAGCGGCGCCGTCGCCGGGTAGACCTTGCTGTTGAAGGTCCACAGGTCGAAGTCGCTCATGATCGACGGATCGGGCCGCGCAGTGCCCGGATGCAGGGCCCAGTTGTGCAGCAGGATCGCGTAGTCGCGGTCAATGCGCTCGGCCTCGCCGTTCTTCGGATGGATGATGAAGAAGCCCATCATGCCCAGCGCCATCTGTGTCATCTCGTCGGCATGCGGGTGATACAGGTGCGTGCCGTGCTGGCGCAGCGTGAACTCGTAGGCGTAGGTCTCGCCCGGCTGGATGTGCGGCTGCGACAGGCCGCCGACGCCGTCCATGCCGCTGGGCAGCAGCAGGCCGTGCCAGTGCACGGTGGTCGGCTCGCCGAGACGGTTGGTGACGTAGATGCGCACGCGATCGCCTTCTACCGCCTCGATCGTCGGCCCCGGTGTGCTGCCGTTGTAGCCCCAGCATTTCGCCGTGGAGCCCGGCGCGAACTCGTGCTCGATCTCCTCGGCGACCAGGTGGAATTCCTTGACGCCGTTGTTCATGCGATGCGGCAGCGTCCAGCCGTTCGGCGTCTGCACGGGCGTGTAGCGGCCGACTGCGCGATTCGCCGCCGGCAGACCTGCTGTCGTTTTCGCAGCAGGCGGCGGCGCCGATTCCGGCAGGGCATGGCCGGCATGCGGATCGCTGTCCGCTGCCCGCTGAGGGTGTTCGTGCTGCGCCTGTGCGCGGCCGATCAGGCCGCCGCCAAGGCCGACGGCGCCGAGCGCCGAAAGCAGGGATCGTCTGCTGAGCATCATTCGGCTCCGTGGTGATGATGGGGGTCGTGCGGCGGGCCGTCTTGCGCCGCTGCGGGCTCGCTGGTTTTGTGCTCGTGCTCGTGCTCGTGCTCGTGCTCGTGC
>CAMLDZ010000014.1 GCA_946478985.1 uncultured Solimonas sp. | reverse complement strand
TCGATGGCTTCGATTGGCTTCTCATCCCCCAAGCGTAGAGGATGAATGTCGATTCGGCCTAGAGCCAGCCGCGCGTCGCGAAGCTGGTCGGCTGCCCTTCGCCGATCACCAGATGATCCAGCACCCTCACGTCCACCGTGGCCAGCGCCTGCCGCAGCCGTTCGGTCAATGTGCGATCGGCCGCGCTCGGTTCCGCCACGCCACTGGGATGATTGTGCGCAAAGATCAGGGCCGCGGCACGGTGCCGCAGCGCCGCCTTGACCACCTCGCGCGGGTAGACGGCGGCCCCGTCGAGCGTGCCGCGAGCGAGGATCTCGAAGGCCAGAACGCGGTGCTGCGCGTCGAGGAACAGCGCGGCGAAGGCCTCGTGGTCCAGATCGCGCAGCCGCGCACGCAGGAAGCGGGCAGCGGAGGCGGGATCTGCCAGGGCTTCGCCCCGCCGCAGCTCCTCATCCAGATGGCGGCGCGACAGTTCCAGCACGGCCTGCAGCTGCGCGTACTTGGCGGCACCGAGTCCGCGCGCCGCCGAGAAGCGCGGCAGGTCCGCGCCCAGCAGCGCGCGCAGGCTGCCGAAGTCGGCGATCAGATCGCGCGCCAGATCGACGGCGCTGCGGCCGGCGACACCGGTACGCAGGAATATCGCCAGTAGCTCGGCATCGCTCAGGTGCTCCGCGCCGCGCGCCAGCAATTTCTCGCGCGGCCGCTCGGACTCGGGCCAGTCTCGGATCGCCATCGTCATTCCCCCCGCTCGCTGGGTCGCTAGAATGTTGCGATGAACCATCCGTCTCCAACCGTGCCGCAGCTCGCAGTCCGGCGCATTCTGCTTGGCGTGACAGGCGGCATTGCCGCCTACAAGGCCGCCGACCTGGTGCGCCGCCTGAAGGAGGCCGGCGCCGAAGTGCAGGTGGTGATGAGCCAGGGCGCGCAGGAATTCGTCACGCCGCTGACCTTCCAGGCCCTGTCCGGCCGGGCGGTGCGGACTTCCTTGTTCGATCCGGCGGCCGAAGCGGCGATGGGCCACATCGAGCTGGCGCGCTGGCCGGACTTGATCCTGATCGCGCCGGCTTCGGCGGACAGTCTGTCCAAGCTCGCGCACGGCGGCGCCAGCGATCTGATCAGCACGCTGTGCCTGGCCTCCGACAAGCCGCTGGCCGTGGCGCCGGCGATGAACCGCCTGATGTGGGCCCATCCGGCGACGCAGGCCAATGTGGCAACGCTGCGCGCACGCGGGGTGCATGTGCTGGGCCCCGGTGCCGGTTCGCAGGCCTGCGGCGAGACCGGCGACGGCCGCATGCTCGAACCGACGCAGATCCGCGATGCCGTCGCCCGGCTGTTCGGCGATGGACCGCTGCGCGGTGTACGCACGGTGATCACCGCCGGACCGACGCGCGAGGCGATCGATCCGGTGCGTTTCATCAGCAACCGCTCGTCCGGCAAGATGGGGTACGCACTGGCCGAGGCGCTGCAGCAGCTCGGCGCACAGGTGACGCTGATCAGCGGCCCGACCGCGCTGCCGGCGCCGGCCGGCGTCACGCGCGTCGATGTCGAGTCGGCAGCGCAGATGCACGAGGCCTCCCTGCAGGCGGCGGTGGGCGCGCAGATCTTCGTCGGCAGCGCGGCGGTCGCCGACTACCGCGTCGAGCTGCCGGCCACCGAGAAGATCAAGAAGAACGACACGACGATGCAGCTGGCGCTGACGCGCAATGCCGACATCATCAGCGCCGTGCGCGAGGCGCAGCCACAGCTGTTCGTGGTCGGCTTCGCTGCGGAGACCGAGAAGCTGGCCGAGCACGCGCGCGGCAAGCTGGCACGCAAGAAGCTGGATCTGATCGCCGCCAACTGGGTTGGCAACGGCCGCGCCTTCGATCGCGACGACAACGCGCTGACGGTGTTCTGGCGCGACGGCGAGCGCGAGCTGCCGCAGGCGTCCAAATCCGAACTGGCGCGCGGGCTGGCAGGCCTGATCGCCGAACGCTACGGCGCACGCCGCTGAAAACCGCCTCCCCTTGTCCACATCCCGGGCCGACCGGCCGCAGCAGCGGCCGCCGATGAAGTCATGAAGAAAAACATTCAGCTGAAAATTCTCGACCCGCGCCTGGGCGCGGAGCTGCCGCTGCCGGCCTACGCAACCGACGGCTCCGCCGGCCTGGACCTGCGCGCACTGCTCGACGCCCCGCTGGCGCTGGCGCCCGGCGCGACGACGCTGATCAAGACCGGCCTGGCCATCTACATCGCCGATCCGAATCTTGCGGCGGTGATCCTGCCGCGCTCGGGCCTGGGCCACAAGAACGGCATCGTGCTCGGCAACCTGGTCGGCCTGATCGACTCCGATTACCAGGGCGAGCTGATGGTCAGCTGCTGGAACCGCGGCCAGCAGGCATTCACCATCAATCCCGGCGAGCGCATCGCCCAACTGGTCTTCGTGCCGGTTGTGCAGGCCGCGTTCGAGATCGTCAACGACTTCCACGCCAGCGGCCGCGGCAGCGGCGGTTTCGGCAGCACCGGCAAGGCCTAAAAGAACATGAGCATCGATCTTTCCAACGCGCAGACCATCGCCCGCGTCCTCACCGAGGCGCTGCCGTATATCCGTCGTTTTGCCGGCAAGACCATCGTCGTCAAGTACGGCGGCAACGCGATGAAGGACGACACGATGATCGGCTCGTTCGCGCGCGACATCGTGCTGATGAAACTGGTCGGCATGAACCCCGTGGTCGTCCACGGCGGCGGCCCGCAGATCGGCGCGCACCTGGAAAAGCTCGGCAAGAAGAGCGAGTTCATCCAGGGCATGCGCGTCACCGACGACGAGACCATGGACGTCGTCGAGATGATGCTCGGCGGCCTGGTCAACAAGGCCGTGGTCGCCGCACTCAACCAGCAGGGCGGCCGCGCGGTCGGGCTCACCGGCAAGGACGGCGGCATGATCCGCGCCCGCAAGATGCTGCTCGACGGCCACCAGGACATCGGCCAGGTCGGCGAGATCGAGAAGATCGATCCACGCGTCGTCACGCACCTGGAAGCCGGCGGCTTCATTCCGGTGATTGCGCCGGTCGGCGTCGGCGAGAATGGCGAGGCATTCAACATCAATGCAGACGTCGCGGCCGGTCGCCTCGCGGCGGTGCTGCAGGCCGAGAAGATCATCTTCCTGACCAACGCGCCGGGTGTGCTCGACAAGCAGGACCGTGTGCTGACCGGGCTGACGGTCCCGCAAGTCGAAGACCTGATCGCCGACGGCACGATCTACGGCGGCATGGTGCCGAAGATCCGCTACGCGCTGGATGCGGTGAACAGCGGCGTGAAGTCGGCGCACATCATCGACGGGCGACTCGAACACTCGGTGCTGCTGGAGCTGTTCACCGATCAGGGCATCGGCACCCTGATCCGCGGCTGAGGGCGCTACTGCGGCGGCTTCTGGGCTGCCGGATCGCTGCTGCGCAGCTGGCGGTACCGCTCGATGTCGGCGGCGTACTTGCCGTTGATCTGGAGCTTCTCGGCATCGATCTGCGTGACCGCCTGGCGCCCCTCGCGCAACGACTGCTGCAGTTCGGCCAGCTTCTTGCTCATCGTCGCCGGCGGCGTCTTGCCGTCCTTGGCGGCGTTGCCGATGCGCCGCTGCTGCTGCGTCACGGCCTTCTCGCTTTCGGCGATCGAGCGATCCAGCAGCTGGCGCCGGCCGTCGAGGATCTGCAGGCGCTCGTCGCGGGCGCGCTCCAGATCGCTGACGCTGTTGAAGGTGCTGAGCAGGAAGCGGTCGTAGTCCTGCTGCCTTTGTTCGCGCTCGCGCTGTAGCGCAGCGGACTGCGCGGACTGCGCCTCGGCCTCCAGCTCGGCCGCGGTCTTCTCGCGCGGACGCGTCTGCAGCACGCGGCCCTGCGCGTCGAAAATCTGCCGCTCCTGCTTGGCGTACTGCGGCGGCACGCGGTCTGCGCAGGCGCGCTGCCCTTTGTCATCGGTCCAGCACTGCACGCGCTGCGCCTGCACGATGCCGCTTGCACCGAGCATCGCCACGCACAGCATTGTGCTCAGCAGCCGCATCGCCATCGGTTCAGGCACTCACTCCGTACTGCGCCTGGTAGGCGCGGATTGCCGCCAGCGTGTCGGCACCGACGGCCCCGCCGTCGGCCAGGAACGCCAGGATGGTCTGCACGTTGACCAGCGGCACGACGCGAATCTTGGCATCGCGCTCCATTTCCTGGACCGCCGACAGACCGGAGGCGGCTTTCTCCTGACGGTCGAGCGCGATCACCGCCGCCACCGGCTCGGCGCCGGCGCTCTGCAGCAGGCGCACCGCCTCGCGCAGCGCGGTACCGGCGGTCAGCACGTCGTCGACGATGACCACGCGACCCTTGGGCTTGGCGCCGACCAGCACACCGCCCTCGCCGTGGTCCTTGGCTTCCTTGCGGTTGTAGGCGTACGGCAGATCGCGACCCTGCTCGGCCAGCGCGCAGGCCACCGCCGTCACCAGCGGAATGCCCTTGTAGGCGGGGCCGAACAACATGTCGAACTCGATGCCGGATTCGAGCAGCGCCTGCGCATAGCCACGGCCGAGCGCGCGGATCGCGGCGCCGGAGGAAATGTTGCCGAGGTTGAAGAAATACGGCGACTGGCGGCCGGACTTGAGGGTGAAGTTGCCGAACTTCAGGACCTCGTGCCGGAGGGCGAGCTGCAGGAATTCGGATTGATAAGCGTGCATGGGCGAATGGGCAAGGCGGTACGGGAATCAGGCCCGTATGATACGGCCTGATCCCGCTTTCCCCGCACCAGGAGTCCGCCTTGCGCGTCATCTCGCTCAATGCCAACGGCATCCGCTCGGCCGCCAGGAAGGGCCTGTTCGACTGGCTGCCGCAGCAGAATGCCGACTTCCTGTGCCTGCAGGAGATCAAGGCACAGCTGAGCGATCTGGAAGGCGACCTCACCTTCTCGCCGGCCGGCTGGCACGCGCATTTCAACCATGCGCAGAAGAAGGGTTACGCCGGCGTCGGCATCTTCGCGCGCAAGGAGCCGGACACTGTGCTCGACAAGCTGGGCGAGCCCGAGTTCGACGACGAAGGTCGCTATCTGGAACTGCGCTACGGCGATCTGTCGGTGGTCTCGCTCTATCTGCCGTCCGGCTCGTCCGGGCCCGAGCGGCAGGCCAGCAAGGATCGCTTCCTCGCCTTCTTCCAGCCGGTGATGCGGGACTGGCTGGCGTCCGGCCGCCGCTACATCGTGGTCGGCGACTGGAACATCGCGCACCGCAACATCGACCTCAAGAACTGGCGCAGCAATCAGAAGAACTCGGGCTTCCTGCCGCATGAGCGCGCCTGGCTCGACCGCGTTTTCAATCCACCGCCGGACGGCCAGGGCTGGGTCGACGCCTATCGCGCACTGCACCCGGACACCGAGGGCGAGGCCTATACCTGGTGGAGCAATCGCGGCCAGGCCTGGGCCAACAATGTCGGGTGGCGGATCGACTACCACGTCATCACGCCGAATCTGCGCGATACCGTGCGCAAGGCCGCGGTCTGGAAGGACACCCGCTTCTCCGATCATGCGCCGCTGACGCTGGACTATGACATCTGAGGTCGCGCCGGCCGGGCCGGCATGGCTGCGCGTCGCGCGCACGCTGTCGCGACCCAAGGTCAGCCTGATGCTGATGCTCGGCTTCAGCTCCGGCCTGCCGTTCATGCTGGTCGGCAACACGCTGGGCTTCTGGCTGCGCGAAGGCGGCATGACGCTGTCGGCGATCGGCTTCCTGTCGTGGGTCGGCCTCGCCTACTCGCTGAAGTTCCTGTGGGCGCCGCTGATCGACCGCAGCGATGCACCACTGGCCGGCCGCTGGCTGGGCCGCCGTCGCGGCTGGATGCTGCTGTCGCAGCTCGCCGCAGGCGGCGGCCTTGCCGGCATGGCGCTGCTCGGCATCGAAGGCGGTGCGCTGGCGTTCGGCGCGCTGGCCTTGCTCACGGCGTTCGCCTCGGCGACACAGGACGTGGTGATCGATGCCTGGCGCATCGAGAGCGCCGACGGCGGCGAGGAACTCGGCCTGCTGACGGCGGCCTATCAGCTCGGCTATCGCGGCGCGCTGCTGCTGACCGACGCGCTGATCCTGATCATCGCCGGATGGCTCGGCTGGGAAGCCTCGTACACGATGATGGCGGCGGCGATGGGCATCGGCGTGATCGCCGTGCTGCTGGCGCGCGAGCCGCGCATCGCCGCCGCGCTCGCTGCGGCGCCGCAGATCTGGAGTGCGCGCGGCCTGTTCGACGCGATCGCCGGGCCGTTCATCGCGTTCTTCCGCGCCCATGGCCGCATGGCGCTGCTGATGCTGGCAGCGATCAGCATCTACCGCGTCGCCGACTTCGTGATGGGGCCGATGGCCAATCCTTTCTACGCAGACCTGGGCCTGAGCAAGCAAATCGTCGGCGCGGTGCGCAGCAGCATGGTGCCGCTGACCATCGCCGGCGTCGCCGCCGGCGGCCTGTGCGCGGTGCGCTTCGGCTTCGGCACGACGCTGATCATCGGTGCGATCGTCGGCCCGGCGTCGAATCTCGCGTTCACTGCGCTGGCCCTGTCGGGACCGGACCTGCAGCTGTTCGCCGCGGCGATGGCGATCGACAACTTCTCGACCGGCTTCGCCGGCACCGCGCTGGTGGCCTATATGTCGAGCCTGACCAGCCTGGGCTACACCGCCACGCAGTACGCCCTGCTCAGCTCGTTCTACGCGCTGCTCGGCAAGGCGCTCAAAGGCTTTTCCGGGGTGATCGTCGAGCAGCTGCAGCAGAACCACAGCCTGATGCAGGCCTACGCACTGTTTTTTGCCGGCACCGCAGCGATCGGCATCCCGGTGCTGCTGCTGGTGGTCTACCTGATCCGCGCTACGCCGCGACCATCATCTGCGCCTGTTGCAGGCGCCTGAACACGTCGCCGAAGCGGCGGCCGATCTCGTTGTTGCCGGGCACGTCGCGGGCGCGCCGGTAGACCGGCATTTCCAGGCGATCGATGTTGTCGGCGCGGCCGGCGTGCGTCGCGCCCATCAGCTTGAGATGGCGGACGATGCGGTCGTTGTCGGAGGCCACGTCGTAGTAGAACGTGCGGATGCCGTTGCGCCACGCCGTCAGGTGCAGGCAGGCCTGCAGTACGAAGCCCGCGCCGCGCCCCTGATACTCGTCGAGGATGGTGATCGCCACATCGGCCGCCTTCGGCTCGCCATTGAGCCGCACATAGCGTGCGATGCCGATGCCCGGCTCCTCGGGCTTCTCCAGATTGGCAGCGCCCCAGGCGGCATGGTTGATCTGGTCGATGTGCACCAGCTGGCGCAGCTGCTCGTCGCTCAGGCGATCAGGATCTCCGTGGGGGAAGCGACGGCGGCGCGCCAGCTGTGACAGCCGCGCGAAGCCTTCGCGGATGCGCGGCGCGTCGTCGGCTCGCAGCGGCCGCACCAGGATCGGCAGGCCGTCGTCGAGCGTGTACTTGAGCGCCGGTGGCAGCTGCGGTGTCAGCCATGAACTGAACATCTCACGGAACTCCTCGGTCAGGTATCGGCGGCGCGACCGCAATACGCATGCCCACCGGCTTCAGAGCTCGCGCAGATCGATCAGATCAAGCGGGTTGTCCCAGCGGCCGCCGCGGTTGCCGCTGGCGTCGTCGCGCTCCAGATAGTCGTCGCGCTCGATGTCGAGCGCACCGGAATAGTCCTCCGGCGGCGCGCAGGCGCGCGCGGCCATCGTCATCCAGGTTTCGAAATCGAAGTCTTCGAGCGTGCCGTCGTAGTGCTGGACCAGCACCATCTGGCTATCGGCGTCGAGGCCGATGATCTCGAAGGGCTCGCCGTCGGCGGCATACCACTGCCCGACGGCCAGATCCTGCAGCCATTCCGCCATGTCACACCTCCCGCGGTTCTTCGCAAGCGTGTGACGACCTTTCTACGCCGCTGGCCGGCTCGCTTCAAGCACTGGCGCCGGGCTGGCGCCGCAAGCGCCTGAAAGCCGGCGGAATCCCTCGCCGTCCGCTACGGACAGGGAATCGTGTGGCGGCGGTGCAATTCGTCGACGGCCTTGAGCAGCGCCGGTGACAGCGTCAACGCCGCGGCTTCGATGTTCTGCTGCAGTTGCGCCAGCGTCGTCGCGCCGATGATCGACGAGGTATTGCAGCGCTGCGCATACACCCAGGCCAGCGCCAGCTGCGCCGGCTCCAGGCCGTGTTCGCGCGCCAGGGCCGCATAGGCGCGCGTCGCGGCCTCGGCCTGCGGCCCCGAATAGCGCGTCCAGCGCGTGAAACGCGTCATGCGCGCGCCCTCGGGCCTGGCGCCATCCAGATACTTGCCGGACAGCACGCCCATCGCCAGCGGCGAATAGGCAAGCAGGCTGACATCCTCGCGGATCGAAAACTCGGCCAGGCCGATCTCGAAGCTGCGGTTGAGCAGGCTGTACGGGTTCTGGATCGAGACGATGCGCGGCAGGCCCTTCTCGCGATGCAGGCGCAGGTACTCGGCGACGCCCCAGGGCGTCTCGTTGGACACGCCGATCTGACGGATCTTGCCGGCCTGCTGCAGATCGGCCAGTGCCGACAGCGTTTCCTCGATGCTGACGCCGCCATCGCTGCCGTCGCCGTCGTAGCACAGCTTGCCGAAGCTGTTGACCGGCCGTTGCGGCCAGTGCACCTGGTACAGATCGAGGTAATCGGTCTGCAAGCGCTGCAGGCTGCTGTCGCAGGCGGCGAACACCGAGGCGCGATCGAGCCGCGTACCGTTGCGGATGTAGGTCATCGAGCCCGGCCCGGCGATCTTGCTGGCCAGCACGATCTCATGCCGGCGGCCGCTTTTGGCGATCCAGCTGCCGATGTACTGCTCGGTGCGGCCCTGCGTTTCGGCGCGCGGCGGCACCGGATACATCTCGGCGGCGTCGATGAAGTTGATGCCGGCGGCAAGCGCGTGGTCGATCTGCGCATGCGCCTCGGCTTCGCTGTTCTGCTCGCCCCAGGTCATGGTGCCCAGGCAGACATGACTGACTTGCAGATCGCTGCGGCCCAGTCGACGGTATTGCATCGCAAGCTCCAATGGCCCTTGCTCAAGCGGCGCGTTCTTGGGTTTTCCTTCTGCCCGCTCGCGGCGAGAAGGTGCCCGAAGGGCGGATGAGAGGCCGCTTCAGCGTATGCAGGCGCCTTCTGCGCGCCCCTCACCCCAGCCCTCTCCCCGCAGGCGGGGGGAGGGAGCAACAAATATCAGGTCCTGCTCAAGGCAATGTCACTCGTCGCAAGCCCTTATTTCTTGGCCGCGCGTGCGCGGTCGCGGCGCGCGATCAGATCGCTGATCGCCGGCCGGAAGATCAGCTCCATCGCCCGCTCCTGCTGCGGACCGGGCACCACCAGGGTCTGCGCGTGTGACTGGAAGGCGCCGGGCACGGCGGCGAGGAGCTGCTCGAAATCGACCTTGACGCGCGAATGATCGTTGAAGTGGATCACCACCAGGCTTTCCTCGCTCAGCGGAATCTCGCGCAGCGCGAACGGATTGCTGGTGTCCACCAGCGGCACGCGCTGGAAGTTGACGTCGGTGCGCGAAAACTGCGGGACGATGTAGTTCACGTAGTCCGGCATGCGGCGCAGGATCGTGCCGGCCACCTCCTCCGGACGATAGCCGCGCTCGTCGGTGTCGCGCTTGATCTTCTGGATCCACTCCAGATTGATCACCGGCGTCACGCCGATCAGCAGATCGGTGTGTTCGGCGATGTTGATCTCCTCGCCGACGTAAGCACCGTGCAGGCCTTCGTAGAACAGCAGATCGGTATCGGGCGGCAGCCGCTCCCAGGCGGTGAACGTGCCGGGCGCCTGGCGCGCGGCGGCGGCTTCATCGTCGCGATGCAGGTAGTGGCGGATCGCACCGGTGCCGTGCTCGCCGTACTCGCGCAGCAGGCCTTCGAGGCGCTCGAGCAGATTGGCCGCCGGGGCAAACAAGGAGAAGTTCTCGCCGCGAATCCGCGCGCGCTCGAGCACACGGCGCGTCTGCTGGCGATCGTATGCATGAAAGGCGTCGCCCTCGACCAGCGCGCCCTTGATGTTCATCTCGGCAAACAGGCGCATGAAAGCCTTCACCGCCGTGCTGGTACCGGCGCCGCTGGCACCGGTGATGCCGATGATCGGATGTTTAGCGGACATGGGGCGCGAGAGTACCGGACTTCGCCAGACCGGCGCATGTCACCTCACGCCGGCGGCGGCTGTCGGTCAAACGCGGCGGAAGGCGAGATCGAAGACCGCGTGGCCGAGCCGCTCGCCGCGCGCCTCGAACTTGGTCTTCAGGCGCGTCTGCGGGCGCGGCACGTAGCGACCGTCGGACGCCTGGTTGCGCAGGCCCGGCGCTGCATTGAGCACGTCCAGCATGTGCTCGGCGTAAGGCGCCCAGTCGGTGGCCAGCGACAGCAGGCCGCCCGCCTTGAGCTTGGCCGCCGCCAGCTGCGCGAACGCCGGCTGCACCAGGCGCCGCTTGTTGTGCCGCGCCTTGTGCCAGGGATCCGGAAACTGGATGACGATCTCGTCGAGCGCGCCGTCGGCGATGCCATCGCGCAACACCTCGACCGCATCGATGCTGGCGACGCGCAGATTCGTCGCGGCCACCGCAGCCGCGCGATTGAGCAGACGGCCGACCCCGGGACGATGCACTTCGACACCGATGAAGTCGTGCTGCGGTTCGGCGGCGACGCGGCTGTAGAGGTAATCGCCCATGCCGAAGCCGATCTCGAACACGCGTGGGGCATGGCGGCCGAACAGCGCGTCCAGATCGGCGAAGCCGGCCGGCGCATCGACGCCATAGCGCGGCCACAGCTCGTCCATCGCGCGCTTCTGCGCATCCGTCATGCGGCCTTCGCGGCGGACGAAGGAACGGATCTCGCGGCGGTGCGGCGCCGCTTCGGTCGTCTCGCTCACCTTAGAACGGCAAGCCTTCGAGCGGCGACGAGGCACTGGCGAAGCGGCGGCGCGGCATGCGGCCGGCGAGGCGCGCCTCGCGGCCGGCTTCGATCGCCTTCTTCATCGCGCTGGCCATCAGCACCGGGTCGCGGGCCTCGGCGATCGCGGTGTTCATCAGCACGCCGTCGCAGCCGAGCTCCATGGCGATCGCCGCATCGGAGGCGGTGCCAACGCCGGCGTCGACCAGGATCGGCACCCGCGCGTTCTCGACGATGGTGAGGATGTTGTACTTGTTCTGGATGCCTAAACCCGAGCCGATCGGCGCCGCCAGCGGCATCACCGCCACGCAACCCATCTCTTCGAGCCGCTTGCAGATGATGGGGTCGTCGCTGGTGTAAACCATCACCTGGAAGCCGTCCTTGACCAGCGTCTCCGCGGCCGCCAGTGTCGCCGGCACGTCCGGATAGAGCGTCTTGGCGTCGCCGAGCACTTCCAGCTTGACCAGCGAGTGGCCATCGAGCAGTTCGCGCGCCAGCTGGCAGGTGTGCACCGCATCCTTGGCGGTATAACAGCCGGCGGTGTTGGGCAGGATGGTGAACTCGCTCGGCGGGATCACGTCGAGCAGGTTCGGCTCGCCGGCGTTCTGACCAATATTGGTCCGGCGGATCGCCACCGTGACGATCTCGGCGCCGCTGGCGACGATCGCGCGGCGCGTCTCGTCCAGATCCTTGTACTTGCCGGTGCCGACCAGCAGGCGGGAGCGATAGGACTTGCCGGCGATCAGCAAGGTGTCAGTAGCGGCTTGGGTCTGGGACATCGTCGTCGTCGTCGCGGCCCGCGATACCGCAGACGGGCCTGGCACAAGAGGATGGAGCGGGTGATGGGAATCGAACCCACGCTATCGGCTTGGGAAGCCGAAGTTCTACCATTGAACTACACCCGCCTGGCAGGCGACCATTGTAGAACAGCGTCCGGATTTTTAGCCAAAGCCGCCCATGCAAGTGACGATCAACGGCGAAGCGCGCCAGCTGCAGGCCGCCGCCAGCCTGCGCCAGATGCTCGAAGCGCTGCAGCTCGGCGACAAGCGAGTCGCCGTGGAGCTCAATGGCGCCATCGTGCCACGCTCGCGGCATGACAGCGTCGCGCTCGCCGACGGCGATGAAGTGCTGATCGTGCAGGCGATCGGCGGCGGCTGAGATGCGCGCCGCCGGGCCGGCGCATGCCGGCATTCATGTGCGGGCCAGACTCCGCTCCTAGATTGCTGGAGCACGAGCGGCAGCGGTACCGCCATCCCCACAGCGGAGAGCTGAACAGCATGAAAATTCTCAAGATCGCAGGCTTCGTCGTCGCCGGCCTGCTGGTGCTGGTCATTGCCGCGCTGGCGATCGCGGCCGCCACCTTCGACCCCAACGACTACCGCGGCCGCATCGCCGATGCGGTGAAGCAGCAGACCGGCCGCGAACTGGCGCTGGGCGACATCCAGCTGAAGATCTTTCCGTGGCTCAATGTGTCGATCAGTGACGCCAGACTCAGCAATGCCGCCGGCTTCGGCGATCAGCCGTTCGCCCAGGTCGGCAAGCTGTCGGTCGGCGTCAAGCTGATGCCGCTGCTGCTCGACAAGCAGATCCAGGTCAGCACGGTGTCGCTCGAAGGCCTGCAGGTCAACGCCGCCAAAAACAAGGACGGCGTCAGCAACTGGGACGATCTGGTCAAGCGCAAGGAGGCCGAGGCGCAGGCTCCGGAGCAGAAGCCGGAGCAAAGCAAGGCCGAATCGCAGTTCTCGCTCGACAGCCTCGACATCGCCGGCATCTCGATCAGCGACGCCGCGGTCAGCTATGACGATGCCCAGATCGGCGCGCGCTACGAGCTGAAGGACCTGAAGCTGAAGACCAGCGCGCTGGCGCCCGACAAGCCGGTCAATATCGAGCTTGCCGTCAGCGCCCTGTCCAAGGCACCGGAAGTGCAGGCCGACATCGAGTTCAGCGGCACCGTCACGCCGGACTTCAAAACCAAGCAGTTCACCACCAAGGATCTCAAGCTGAGCGTCAACGGCCTGCGCGCTACGCTCACCAAGGACAAGAACGGCCGCAGCAACTGGGAGCATCTGCTCAAGCCCGGCAATGCGCCGGAACAGCCGAAGGACCCCAACGCGGCGCCGTTCGACCTCAACCGCATCGGCATCGCCGGCATCGCCATCAACGACGCCGCACTGGTCTACAGCGACGCGCAGTCCGGCGCGCACTATGAATTGAGCAAGCTCAACTTCAAGACCGGCGCGTTCACACCCGGCGAGCCCTGCGACATCGACCTCAAGGCCGCGCTGCTGTCGAAGGCACCGGCCGCCTCTGCCGATCTGGGCCTGAGCGGCACGCTCAAGCCGGACTTCAAGAACAACAAGCTCGACACCAGGGATCTCAAGCTCACGCTCAAGGGCAAGGCCAAGGAACTCGACGTGACGGCAACGCTGCGCACGCGCCTGCTCGCCGACTTCGGCGCGCAGCTGTTCAACCTGCAGGATCTGTCGGTGGACAGCGAGATCGCCGGCCAGCAGGTGCCGGGCGGCAAGCAGAGCCTCAAGCTCGGCGGCACGGTCGCCTACAACGGCAGTCAAGGCGCCTTCCGCTTCCAGAACGGTGTGCTCACCGCTGCCGATCTGGTGTTGAAGACCGATATCTCCGGCACCGGTCTCAACACCGAGACGCCGCGCGTCTACGGCCCACTGACGATGGAGAAGTTCAGCCCGCGCAAGCTTGCCGGCGTGTTCGGCATCCAGCCCAACACCGCCGATCCGCAAGCGCTGTCCAGCGCCTCGCTGAGCACCAGGATCAACGGCAGCCTGAGCCGCGCGGCGCTGCAGGATCTGGCGATCACGCTCGACCAGACGACGATCAAGGGCCAGGCCTCAATCGACGACTTCAAGACGCAGGCGCTCAGCTTCGCGCTCAAGCTCGACAGCATCGATGCCGACCGCTACCTGCCGCCCAAGCCGGTCGAAAATCCGCAGGCCAAGAAGGCCGAGCAGAAGACCGACATCAATGCCATCCAGCTGCCCAACGAGCTGCTGACCAAGCTCAACGCCAACGGCAGCTTCGACATCGGCGCGCTGAAGATCAACAACCTCAAGCTGAAGAACATCGCGCTCAAGCTGTCCGGCACGCCGGGCGGCGCCAAGCAGCAGGATCTGAGCGCGCAGCTGTACGGCGGCAGCGTCAGCCTCAGCAACCGCTTCACGCCGGCGGCGGCGCCGGGCTACGCGGCGAAGCTCAAGCTCAGTTCGTTCGAGGCCGCGCCGTTCCTGCTCGACCTGCTCGGCAAGGACTACGTCAGCGGCACTGCCAACCTGGACCTCGACGTCGGTGGCCGCGGCCAGACCGTCGGCGACCTGCGCAAGACCCTGAGCGGCAGCTTCGCCGCCAAGGCCGAGAACGGCGCGGTCAAGGGCTTCAATCTCGGCCAGATCATCCGCCGTGCCGAAGCCGCGCTGGCCGGCAACCTGAACTACCAGGAAACCAGCGCACCGACCACCGACTTCGCGACCATCACCGTCAGCGGCAAGCTCAACAACGGCGTGCTGACCACCGATGACCTCAACGCCGCGAGCCCGCTGTTCCGCGTCGGCGGTGCCGGCACGATCAACCTGGCCAACGAGACCATCGACTACACCGCCAAGCCGACAATCGTCGAGACCAGCAAGGGCCAGGGCGGCAAGGAGCTGTCGCAGCTCAACGGCGTGACGATCCCGATCCGCCTGACCGGCAACCTCTACCAGCCGAAGTACAAGGTCGACATCAAGGACGCGATCAAGCAGAAGGCCACCGAGAAGGTCCGCGAGGAACTCAAGGGCCGCGAGGACGAGGTCAAGCAGAAGATCAACGACAAGATCGGCGATCTGCTGTTCGGCAAGAAGAAGAAACAGCAGCAGACCGCCCCGGAAGCCGCCCCGGAGGCGGCCCCGGAGGAAGCGACGCCATCGCCACAGTAGGCAGCCGCATCGGTCCTGCGCTCGCGCTGCTGCTGGCGAGCGCGCAGGGCCGCGCCGAAACGATCGACACGCTGCTCGTCGATCGCGACGGCAGCCGCTACCGCATCGAACTGCAGGCGCATCTGGATGTCGCTGTCGCCGACAGCTACGCCGTCTTCCATGACTTCAACAACCTGCCGCGCATCAATCCCGCGGTCGAGCATGTCGAGCCGCTGCCGGTGGACGCGGCGGCGCTGCCGCGCTGGCGCACGCGCGTGCGCATGTGCATCGCCTTCTTCTGCACGCGGCTCGACCAGGTACAGGATGTGAAGACCACGCAACAGGGCGAGCGCTGGCTGATGCAGGCAACGGTGATCCCGCAATTGAGCAATCTGCGCTACGGCCTCGCCGACTGGCAGCTGGCGCCTTGCGGCGCGCAGACCTGCCTGCGTTTCGCCGCCGCTCTGGAGCCCGATTTCTGGGTGCCGCCGCTGCTCGGGCCGTGGCTGATCGAGCGCACCATGCGCCGGCAGGCACAGCGCACGGCGCGCGGCATCGAGATGCTGGCGCAGCAGCGCGCAGCCCATCGCAACCCGGCAGCCGCGCCATGAAGCGCTTCGCCGATCGCCTGCTGCAATGGTTCGAGGTGCATGGCCGCCACGACCTGCCGTGGCAGCATCCGCGCGAGCCGTATCGCGTGTGGCTGTCGGAGATCATGCTGCAGCAGACGCAGGTCACGACGGTCATCCCCTACTTCCAGCGCTTCCTGCAGCGTTTTCCGGATCTGCAGGCGCTGGCTGCCGCGCCCCTCGACGACGTGCTCGCGCACTGGGCCGGCCTCGGCTACTACGCGCGCGCGCGCAATCTGCACCGCTGCGCGCAGCTGCTGGTCGAACAGCATGGCGGCGTCTGGCCGCGTGAAATCGCCGCGATCGCCGCGCTGCCCGGTATCGGCCGCTCCACCGCCGGCGCGATCCTCGCGCAGGCCTTCGGCGACCGCCACGCGATCCTCGACGGCAACGTCCGCCGGGTGCTGGCTCGCCACGCGGCGATCGCCGGCTGGCCGGGCGCGCCGGCCGTGCAGAAGCAGCTGTGGCGCGAAGCCGAAGCCCGGCTGCCGGCTACGCGGCTGGCCGATTACACGCAGGCGCTGATGGACCTTGGCGCCGGCGTCTGCAGCGCACGTGCGCCGAAATGCCTGCTGTGCCCCGTGGCCGGGGACTGCAGCGCACGCATCAACCACCGCATCGCCGAGTTCCCCGCCCCCAAGCCCGCGCGTGACCGCCCACAACGTCAGACGCGCATGCTGATCATCCGTGACGATGCCGGCCGCCTGCTGCTGGAGCGGCGGGCGCCGGTGGGACTTTGGGGCGGGCTGTGGTGCACGCCGCTGCTGGGCGACGGCGATCCCGAGACTGCGGCCTGGCTGCAGTCGCAACAGTTGCGCGTGCTCAGTCACGATGCGCTGCCGGCGTTCTCGCACGCGTTCACGCACTTCGATCTGCAGTTGCAGCCGCAACAGATCGAAGTCCACCAGGGCGATGTCCTGGGCGAGTCGCGCTGGCAGTGGATCGACGCCGAACAGCTGGCCCGGCTGGGCCTTCCCGCGCCGATCCGTAGAATGCTCACCTCGCTCACCACCGTGCCCCTGCTATGAGCCGCACCGTCCACTGCATCAAACTCGGCGCCGAAGCCGAAGGTCTCGACCGTCAGCCGCTGCCCGGCCCGCTCGGCAAGCGCATTTTCGACAACGTCTCCAAGCAGGCCTGGAAGATGTGGATCGACCACCAGACCCGGCTGATCAACGAGTACCGCCTCGTGCTCGCCGATCCCGCCGCGCGCAAGCTGCTGACCGAGGAGCTGGAGAAATTCTTCTTCGACGGCGGCGAACTCACGCAGACCAGCTACGTGCCGCAGGCGCACAAAGTCGAGTAGCTGCGCCGCATCGAAACTATTTGCAGCGGCGCGCTTGACGGCATCGAGTCGCGCCGCTTTAATACGCGGCCTCGCGTTACCCGGCCGGGTAGCTCAGTCGGTAGAGCAGGGGATTGAAAATCCCCGTGTCGGCGGTTCGATTCCGTCCCCGGCCACCATTCCAGTCTTTGATTCCAACTCTCGCGCGCAGCTGCTCCACGCAGCGTTCTGCGCCGGCCTTGTGCTGTCCGTCGGACAGAAAAAAGCCCGCGCCTCGTGAGCAGGGCGCGGGCCAACATGGACGATCGCGGGAAGAACGATCGGAATCCAATCTAGGTGCAGCATCACCACCCGACCTTGACCGGCGTCATGGCGCGGGTCGCCGCAGCGCGTGCGGTGCGGCGGTTATCATCGACACGATCTCTACATTCTGGATACACGATGAGCACCATGAGCGCGGCCCCGGAAGGCTTTGTCGAAACCCCGATGAACGGCGGTTTCAACGCCAGCTTCGGCCCGATCTACCGCCACCGCAGCGAGCCGCGCCTGGGCTTCCGCGTCGGCCCGCAGCACCTGAATCCGGTCGAGACGGTGCATGGCGGCGCGATGGCGACGTTTGCCGACATGATGGTGGTGGCGGTGCACGAGGGCGCCGGCACCAGCGAACGGCACGCGCCGACGATCAATCTGACGGTCGATTATCTCGGCCCCAGCCGTCTCGGCCAGTGGGTCGAGATGACGGTGGCGCTGGCCAAGGCGACCAAGACCATGTACTTCACGCAGGCCATCGTCACCGCCGACGGCGAGCCGGTGGCGCGCGTGCACGGCATTTATCGCCGCTACGGCTGACGGTGGCTCAGCCGGCGCCGCCCAGCGCACGCGCGTGATGGGCGATGTGATCGGCGATGAAGCTCTGGATGAACCAGTACGAGTGGTCGTAGCCCTCGTGCAGGCGCAGCTGCAGCGCCTGGCCTGAGCGCTGCGCGGCGGCTTCCAGCGCCTCGGGCTTGAGTTCGCGCTGCAGGAACGGGTCGTCGCGGCCCTGATCGACGAGCAGCGTGCCGGGATACGGCCGCGCGGCGATCAGCAGGCTGGCGTCGTAGCCGTCCCAGGCGAGGCGGTCGTCGCCGAGATAGCGGCTGAATGCCTTCTGCCCCCAGGGCACCGCGACCGGATTGGCGATCGGCGCAAACGCCGATACCGAGCACCAGCGATCCGGATGGCGCAGCGCGGTGACCAGCGCGCCGTGGCCGCCCATCGAATGGCCGAAGAGGCCGCGGCGCGTGTTGAGCACCGGGAAGTGCCGCTCGATCAGTGCCGGCAGCTCCAGGTTGACGTAGCTGCCCATGCGGTAATGCGCGGCCCACGGCGCCTGCATGGCATCGACATAGAAGCCGGCGCCGACGCCGAAGTCCCAGGACTCCGCATCGCCCGGCAGGTTCAGCCCGCGCGGGCTGGTGTCGCAGGCGACCAGTGCCAGACCGGCTTCGGCAGCGAAACGCTGCGCGCCGGCCTTGATCATGAAGGTCTCTTCCGTGCAGGTCAGGCCGGCCAGGTAGTACAAGGCCGGCACCGGCCGCGTGCGCGCCTGCGGCGGCACGAACACGGAGAAATTCATCCGCGTGCCGGTCTGCTCCGACGGATGCGTATAGAAGCCCTGGCGGCCGCCGAAGCAGGCGTGCTCGCTGCGCGTCTCGATGGCCGGCATCAGAACACCACGACGCTGCGGATCGACTTGCCCTCGTGCATCAGCTCGAAACCCTTGTTGATGTCTTCGAGCTTGAGCACATGCGTGATCATCGGGTCGATCTGGATCTTGCCGCTCATGTACCAGTCGACGATCTTCGGTACGTCGGTGCGGCCGCGCGCACCGCCAAACGCCGTGCCCTTCCAGACGCGGCCGGTGACCAGCTGGAACGGCCGCGTGCTGATCTCCTTGCCGGACTCGGCCACGCCGATGATGATCGACTCACCCCAGCCGCGGTGGCAGCTTTCCAGCGCCTGGCGCATCACTGTGGTGTTGCCGGTGCAATCGAAGCTGTAGTCGGCGCCACCGTCGGTCAGCGCCACCAGATGCGGCACGATATCGCCGCTGATCTGCCTGGGATTGACGAAGTGGGTCATGCCGAACCGGCGGCCCCATTCTTCCTTGTCGCTGTTGATGTCGACGCCGACGATCATGTCGGCGCCGGCCAGCTTGGCACCCTGGATGACGTTGAGGCCGATGCCGCCGAGCCCGAAGACGATGACGTTGGACCCCGGTGTGACCTTGGCCGTGTTGATCACCGCGCCGACGCCGGTGGTGACGCCGCAGCCGATGTAGCAGGCCTTGTCGAACGGCGCGTCGTCGCGGATCTTGGCCACCGCGATCTCCGGCAGCACCGTGAAGTTGGAGAAGGTGCTGCAGCCCATGTAGTGGTAGACCGGCTGGCCGCGGTACGAGAAGCGGCTGGTGCCGTCCGGCATCACGCCCTTGCCCTGCGTGGCGCGGATCGCGGTGCAGAGATTGGTCTTGTGGCTCGTGCAGCTTTTGCACTGCCGGCATTCCGGCGTATACAGCGGGATGACGTGATCGCCTGGCTTGACGCTGGTCACGCCGGCACCGACTTCGCGGACGATGCCGGCGCCTTCGTGGCCGAGCACGCTCGGGAAGATGCCTTCGGAGTCGAAGCCGTCGAGCGTGTAGGCATCGGTGTGGCAGATGCCGGTGGCCATGATCTCGACCAGCACTTCGCCGGCCTTCGGCCCCTCGAGATCCAGCTCGACGATCTCCAGCGGTTTTTTGGCTTCGAATGCGACAGCGGCTCTGGTCTTCATGGCGTTCCCTCGGATGTGGCCGCCATGCTAGGAGCGTGTTCCTCGCGCCTCAATGCTGTGTCATTTATGACCCAGCGCGGCGCCTGCCGTCATGCTGCGGCCGCAGCAAGCCATAGCGGTGCAGCTTGCGATACAGCGTCTTGCGGCCGAGGCGCAGCTGCCGCGCCGCCAGGCTGAGATTCCAGCCGCAGGCCTCGATCACCTGTAGCAGCGCAGCGCGCTCGGCCCGCGCCAGCGCACCGGCGGCGTCGGTGCCCGGCAGCGGCGCCGGCAGCGGCGGCTCTGCCTGCGGCAGACGCAGCAGGGCATACAGATCGCAGGCGGACAAGGCCTGCGGCTGCCAGGGCTGCAACCGGGCAAGGCGCTGCAGTTCGGCCAGGCTGCGGCCGCCGAGCGCCTCGATATCGCGATCCAGCAAGGCCTCGACGCTGCGCGCCTGCAGCCAGCGCGCCGCCGCCGGGGTGGCACCGGCGACACGGCCCTGCGCATCCAGCATCAGCAGGCCCTCGCCCGCCGTCGTCAGCAGCGCCGGCACCCGATGCAGGCGCAGCAGGAAGGATTCCTGCGCGGTATCGAGCATCGCCCGCACCTCGATCGCCTCGGCGGCGCGCGTCAGCAGCGCCATCGTCGGCGCCCGGCTCAGCTCGTGCGGGCAGGAGAGGTTGAGGGCGCCGACGATGCGGCCGTGCGCGTCGTGCAGCGGCGCGGCGCAGCAGGCGAACAAGGTGTTCTGCCGCAGATAGTGTTCACCGGCACGGATCAGCACCGGCTCGCGCGTGGCCAGGCAGGTGCCCATGCCGTTGGTGCCCTGCTCGGCCTCGCTCCACACCGCGCCTTCGCGCAGGCCGGCGCGCTGCGACAGTGCGTTGAAGGCGGCGTCGCCGAGGTACGCGAGGATCACCCCATCGGCGTCACTGAGGGTGATGCCGACCGGTGCCTGCATCAGCGCAGCCAGGCTCTGCATTTCCAGCGTCGCCATCGCGTACAGCGCACCCATGCGGCCGCGTCTGCGGCGCAGCTCGGCACGGCCGACGAACGAGGGATTGCGCTGCGCGCCGGGCTCCAGCGCGAATTCGGTGCGGCAGCGCAGCCAGGATTGCCGCACCTGGCGGGCGATGCGCCGCTCGGCCGCGGCCTGGGCGCGGACATCGAGCCGCTCGGGCAGGGATCGGTCCATCGTAGAGACTCCGGCGCTGGCAACAGCGGCAAGGTGCTCATTGTACGCGCCGCGCTGTTGGTGGCCCCTACTGGTAGCCCTTGGCCTGCAGCGAAAACAGCCGCGCATAGATGCCGTCGGCGCGCATCAGCTCGGCGTGGCCGCCGCGCTCGACGATGCGCCCCTGGTCGACGACGATGATCTGGTCGGCCATCCGCACTGTCGAGAAACGGTGCGAGATGACGATGGCGATGCGGCTGCGCATCAGCGCGCGGAAGTGCGCGAAGATTTCCGCCTCGGCGCCGGCGTCCATCGCCGCGGTCGGCTCGTCGAGGACGAGGATGTCGGCCTGCGTGCGCATGAAGGCACGCGCCAGTGCGATCTTCTGCCATTGCCCGCCGGACAGCTCGCGGCCGTCGCGGAACCATTTGCCGAGCTGGGTCTGGAAGCCCTGCGGCAGCTGGCGGATGAAGGGCGTCGCCATGCCCTTGTCGGCGGCGTCGCGCCAGCGCGCCTCATCGGCAAAATCGCCGACGTCGCCGGCGCCGATGTTCTCGCCGACGTTGAGCTGATAGCGCGCGAAGTCCTGGAAGATCACGCCGATCCGCGCGCGCAGCGCGTCCTCGCTCCACGCCTGCAGGTCCAGACCGTCGAGCAGGATGCGGCCTCGCGTCGGCGCGTACAGCCGTGTCAGCAGCTTGATCAGCGTGGTCTTGCCGGCGCCGTTCTCGCCGACCAGCGCCAGCGATTCGCCTGGCCGGATATGCAGGCTGATGTCCTGCAGCGCCGGCGTGGTCGTGCCCGGATAGGTAAACGAGACGGCCTCGAAGCGGATGCCGTCGCTCGGCTGCGGCCCCTGCCGCGCGCGGCCCCGCGCCGGCGCCACCGGCGTCTCCAGATACTCGTAGAGCGTCGACAGATAGAGGTTGTCCTCGTACATGCCGCTGATGTTGCTGAGGATGCTGGTCACCGCACCCTGGCCGTTGCGGAACAGCGCCAGATACATCGTCATCTCGCCCAGGGTGATGCGCGCGGCGATGGTCGAGATGCCGACCCAGGCATAGGCGCCGTAATAGGCGACGACACCGATCAGGCCGAGCGCGAAACCCCAGCCATCCCGGCGGATCGCCAGCCGGCGCTCCTCGCCGTACAGCGTGTCGAAGATGCCGCGATAGCGGTCGAGCAGCAGCGGGCCGAGACCGAACAGCTTGACCTCCTTGGCGTGGTCCTCGCGCGCCAGCACGGTCTCCAGGTAGATCTGCATCCGCGTCGCCGGCGAGCGCCAGCGGAACAGCTGGAAGGCCTCGCCCGAGAACTTCGCCTCGGCGATGAACGAAGGCACGCCGGCCAGCAGCAGTACCGCCATCGCCCACGGCGAGAACTGCACCAGCAGCACGCCGTAGCTGAGCAGCGAGATCGCGTTCTGCGTCAGCCCCGAGGTCTTCATGATCAGCGCCAGCGGCCGCACCGAAGCCTCGCGCCGAGCGCGATTGAGCTGGTCGTAGAACTCGGAGTCCTCGAAGTGCGTCAGCTCCAGCGTCAGCGCCTTTTCGAGAATCATCACGTTGACGCGCTGGCCGAGCTGGATGCGCAGCAACGCCTGGCACATCGACAGCATCCGCGCCGCGCCGCCGGCGGCGGCGACCAGCAGCCCCTCGATCAGCACCCATTCGAGCACCGCACCGTAGTGCGTGCTGCCGGCCTGGCGCGTCAGCGCGATCGCATCGACCACGGCGTCGACGATGCGGGCGCCGACGTAGGCAATCGCGGCCGGCAGCACGCCGGCAGCGATGGTCAGCAGCACCAGCCAGACCAGCAGCTTCGGGCTGGTGCTCCAGACCAGAGCGATGGCACGACCGGTAAAGCGGAACATGCGCAGAAAGCCGGCCACGCCGCCCTGCGCTCGCGGCGGCGCCGGCAGTGCCGGCGGCGGCGGACGCGGGCTCATGCGCGCCATGTCATGGAGCAGCCGTACAAGGGGGAGTTCATGCGTGCGCACCTTAAAGCAATCGTCATCGAATGCACGCAGCCTGCGTGCCCGCCAGCGTCGCGGCGTAAGATAGCCGCGCGCACCGCGCGCTTCTCTTAACGCACCCCCTCACCGCCCGCCGATGAACGATAGCCAGCCGCCATCGCCGCATCACCGCCATCTGGAGGAAGCGCGCGCCCGGGTGATCGAGCTGCTGTCGCGGCAGGCGCTGGAGAAGGAGCTGGTGTCGCGCTCGGAAGCGCGCAACTCGGACGTCGTCGCACAGCTGGTCGCGCGCCAGCACCAGGCGGCGATGGCGCAGCGGCTGTCGCACTTCCACCCCGCCGACATCGCCTTCGTGCTCGAAGCACTGCCGCCGGACGCCCGCGGCATGGCCTGGTCGCTGGTGCGGCCGGAACGCCGCGGCGCGGTGCTGCTGGAAGTCTCCGATACCGTGGTGCGCTCGCTGGTCGGCAAGATGACCCCGGAAGAAATCTCCGGCATCGTCCGCACTCTGGATTCCGACGATATCGCCGATCTGGTCAGCAGCCTGCCGGACGACGAGCGCGCCGCCGTGCTGGAGCACGTCGACCGCGCCGACCAGGCGGAAGTGCGCTCGGTGCTGAGCTTCCCCGAGGACACCGTCGGCGCGATGATGGACCTCGACTTCATCGTCGTCCGCGAGGATGCGACGCTGGAGGCCGTGCACCGCCTGCTGCGGCGCAAGAAGGAACTGCCGGCGCACACCAACGAGCTGATCGTCGTCGACCGTTCCAACGTGCTGCGCGGCGTGCTGCCGCTGCACCGCCTGCTGCTCGAGGAGCCGGAGGAAGAAGTCGCCCACGTCATGCTGACGACGCCGACCTACTTCTATACCGACGACCGCGACCGCGACGCCGTCGAAGCCTTCGAGAAGTACGACCTGATCTCGGCGCCGGTAGTGAACCTGCACAAGCAGGTCGTCGGCCGGCTGACGGTCGACGCCGTCATCGACGAGATCAACGAGCGCGCGCAGAGCGAAGGCCTGCGCCAGGTCGGCCTGTCCGAGGAAGACGAGGATCTGTTCGCGCCGCCGGTGCAAAGCGCGCGCAAGCGCTGGCCATGGGTCGCGCTGAACCTGCTGACGGCCTTCGTCGCCTCGCGCGTGATCGACGCCTTCGAGCCGGTGATCGCGCAGCTGGTGGCACTGGCGACGCTGATGCCGATCGTCGCCAGCATCGGCGGCAACACCGGCAACCAGACCATGGCGCTGGTGATCCGCGGCCTGGCACTCAACCAGATGGGCCCGCAGCAGCTGCGCAAGATGCTGGCGCGCGAGCTGGCGATCGCCGGCATCAACGGCACGGTCTGGGGCGCGGCGCTGGGCGCCGCCACCTTTGCGCTCTACCACCAGTGGCAGCTGGCCGGCGTGATCGGCGTGGCGATGCTGCTGGAGCTGCTGCTGGCGGCCGCCGCCGGCATCATGATCCCGGTGCTGCTGCAACGCTTCGGCCGCGATCCGATCATGGGTTCCAGCGTGATGCTGACGGCGACCACCGACAGCATGGGCTTCTTCATCTTCCTGGGGCTGGCCTCGCTGCTGCTGGTCGGCTGAACCGCAGGCCGGTCGCACAAGGGGCCGGCGTGCCGGCGGCCCGGCATATGCACAGCATTTCACCGCACTGTCATTGGCAGGTCTGCAAGCCTGGCCCACAATGCGCACCCCATGAGCGCACCCCTGCCCGACCTCCAGCCTCTTGCCGACGCCATGATCGCGTCCGGCCAGCTGTTCCACCGCCGTGGCTGGGTACCGGCCACCGGCGGCAATTTCTCGGCGCGGCTGACGGCGGAGCGCATGCTGATCACCGCCAGCGGCTGCCACAAGGGTGAGCTGACGCCGGCCGATTTTCTGGTCGCCGACCTCGCCGGCCGGCCGCTCGACAGCCCGCGCAAGGCCTCGTACGAGACCCTGCTGCACTGCCAGCTGTATCGCCACGACGCGGCCATCGGCGCGGCGCTGCATACGCATTCGATCGCCAACACCGTGCTGTCGCGGCGCCATGAACGCATCGTGCTGCAGAACTACGAGCTGCTGAAGCTGCTGCCGGGCATCAGCACGCATGCGGTGCGGGTCGAGATTCCGGTGTTCGAGAACGATCAGGACATCGCCCGTCTGGCATCGGCGATCGATGCCCATATGAAACGGGTTGCGGTGCCGGCCTATCTGATCGAAGGCCACGGGCTCTATGCCTGGGGCGCCGATGTGGCGCAGGCGCGCTGGCGCGTCGAGGCCCTGGAATTCATGTTCGAGTGCGAGCTGCAAGCCAGCAACGCAAATGGAGGTTTGAAATGACGACGCTGACGGTCTATTCCGACACCGACGCCGGCCAGGTGCTCGGCCAGTACCACGACTACGAATCGATCCGCGCGCAGCTCGCGGCGATCGGCGTCGAGTTCGAGCGCTGGGACGCCTCCAAACCGCTGACGCGCACGGCCGGCGCCGAGGAAGTCATCGCCGCCTATCAGGACGCGATCGACACCCTCAACAAGAAATACGGCTTCGTGACGATCGATGTCGTCAGCATGACGCCGGATCACCCCAACGCCGCCGAGGCGCGCGGCAAGTTCCTGTCCGAACACACGCACGACGACTTCGAGACACGCTTCTTCGTCGACGGCAGCGGCGCTTTCTACATCCGCGCCGGCGGCAAGGTGTACCTGACCGTCTGCACCAAGGGCGATCTGATCAACCTGCCGGCCGACACCACGCACTGGTTCGACATGGGCCCGCAGCCGGACTTCAAGGCGATCCGCTTCTTCCGCATTGCGGAAGGCTGGGTCGGCCGCTTTACCGGCGACACCATTTCCGAGCGCTATCCCAAGTACGAGGTGGCAGCTTGATCCGGGCCATCGTCACCGACATCGAAGGCACCACCTCGTCGATCGATTTCGTCCATCAGACGCTGTTCCCGTACGCCAGGCAGCATCTGCGCCGCTTTCTGCGCGAACAGGCCGGCGTCGACGCGGTCCAGCATGCGCTGGACGACGTGGAGCACATCGTCGGCCGCGATCTGTCGATCGACGACGCCGCCGATGTGCTGGAGCAATGGATCGCCGAGGACAAGAAGCTGACGCCGCTGAAAACGCTGCAAGGCATGATCTGGCGGCTGGGCTATGAAAGCGGCGAGCTCAACGGCCATGTCTACGCCGACACCCCGGAGGCGCTGCGCGCCTGGCATGCCGCCGGCAAGAAGCTCTACGTGTACTCATCCGGTTCGGTCGAGGCGCAGAAGCTGATCTTCGGCCACACCGCCTACGGCGATCTGCAGCCGTTGTTCTCCGGCTACTTCGACACGCGCATCGGCGCCAAGCGCGAGGCCGCCGCGTACCGGGCGATCCTGCAGCAGATCGGCCTGCCGGGCAGCGAAGTACTGTTCCTGTCCGACGTCGGTGCCGAACTCGATGCCGCCCGCGAGGCCGGCATGCAGACCTGGCAGCTGCTGCGCGACGACAAGGCGCAGCCCGCCGCAGCGCACCCGCAGGCGCAGAGCCTCTTGCAAATTGCAATTTAAATCGGCGACTTAGGGGCAGGCTCGAGCGCGCCATTTCAGCCGCGATTCATCGCTCCGACGCACCCTGATGACAGCGACGAAACCGTCGCGTCACCGGCAAGCGTTCGCAATGGAGTCCAGAGCCCCGGCCGTGCGGCAGGCAGCCGCGCCCCTTCCTGCGTCGTCCGTCACGACAAGCGCAGGGACCAGCACGCGCATCGACGGTCTCGACGGCCTGCGCGCGGTGTCGATCTTCATCGTCCTGCTCGGCCACGGAGCCTCCACCGCCAATGCCCCGGCCTGGCTGCATCCGTTGCGCGAGATGGGCATCGTCGGCGTCGAACTGTTCTTCGCGATCAGCGGCTTCATCATCACCCACCTGCTGCTGCGCGAACGCGCGCGCACCGGCGGCGTCGATCTCAAGCAGTTCTGGCTGCGCCGCGTCCTGCGGATCGTGCCGCCGTTCGTCGCCGCGGCCGCCGGCATCGCCATGGTCGCCTGGCTCGGCTACATCCAGTGGTCCTGGCCTTCGTTCACCGGCGCGATCACCCTGACCAAGAACACGCCGCTGTTCAAAGGCGACTGGTTCTTCGGCCACACCTGGAGCCTGTCGCTGGAGGAACAGTTCTACCTGTTCTGGCCGCTGCTGTTCGCTGCCGTGCTGACGCCGCGCAAACTGATACTCGGCCTGAGCCTGCTGATCGCCGCCGCGTTTGCGGTGACACCGCTGACAGTGGCTTACGCCAAGCCGCTGCAGAACATCCTGCCGTTCCTGCCGCATCTGGCCGCCGGCTGCCTGTTCGCGCTGATGCTGCGCGAGCCGCGGCAGCCGCGCTGGTTCACCGCATATGTCCGGCTTGCCCATCGCGGGCGCTGGCTGGCGCTGTTCACGGCGATGACGCTGGCGATCGCCTGGGCACGCGGTGAGGATCTGCAGGATCTGAGGTGGATGCCGCTGTATGCGGTGACGGTGCCGGTCGCGGCGCTGCTGATCATTGCCGAGACTGCGCTGCCCGACGGGCGTCTGCGCAGCCTGCTGTCTGTCGCGCCGCTGCGCTGGCTGGGCCGCATCTCGTACAGCCTCTACCTGTGGCAGCAGATTTTCCTCGCGCCAGCGGATGCCTACCTCAAGCCCTGGGTGCTGAGCAGCTGGCCGTGGAACATTTTTGCGGCGATCGCCTGCGGCGCGCTCGGCTACTACCTGATCGAGAAACCGGCGACGCGACTCAAGGAGCGCTGGAGCCGCGCTGCCAGCACCAGTGCCAGGGCTCGTACTGGTAGCCCTGGGCGTTCCCCCGCGGGTACGAAAGCCGGAAGCCATGTCGGCCAGCCCGTGCTGTGAGCCAGGCAAACGCCGCGGTGTGCTCGAAGGCTTCGTCGAGTGCGGTGGTGCCGGCACAGCCGATGTCGACGGCGCGGCCACTGTGATGCTCGCTGTAGCCGGGCGGCGCGTTGACGCGCAGGATCTCGTCGATCGGCATGCCGCGACGCAGCTTGTCGCGGATAAGCGCCGCCTGGAACGCGACGCTGCGGAACGCCGAGATCAGCAGCAGTTCGATGCCGTCCCCCGCGGCGGCGGCGCGCATCTGTTGCCAGGCTTTGGCCGCTTCGGCGATCAGCAGCTTGTCGCGACCATCGGTGCCCAGACCCACCGGCTGCAGACGTTGAGCCTCGCGATAACGGGGGAGCCGGCGGCGGCGGATCATGGCAACGTCGATGCCCAGTTCATGCAACAAGGCGTCGACGTGGTTGCGGCTCACTACGCCAGCTTCGCCGGCCAGCCGTAGCTGGGATCGCCGATGACGAGGAAGGTGGGATTGAGCAGCGAATCCTTCTCGTTGTAGCGCAGCGCCGTCAGCTCCGGCGTACGCAACACGATGCCGCCGGCCTGCTCGACCACACACTGGCCAGCGCCGGTATCCCATTCGGAGGTCGGGCCGGTGCGCGGATACAGGTCGGCACTGCCCTCGGCGATCTGGCAGAACTTCAGCGAGGAGCCGCGACTGACGGCGTCGTGCTCCGGCGCCTTGGCGAGGAAGGCGTCGAGTGCGGCATCGCGATGCGACTTGCTGACGACGAACGTCGGCCTGGCCGGCACGGCACGCGTGCGGATCGTCTCGCGCTGGCCGGCCTTCCAGCGCTGCGCGCCGAGGCCGATCGCACCGGCATAGCTCAGATCCAGCGCCGGCGCGTGGACCACGCCGAGCTGCGCGACGCCGCGATCGATCAGCGCGATGTTGACGGTGAACTCGTCGTTGCGCTTGATGAACTCCTTGGTGCCGTCGAGCGGATCGACCAGCCAGTAGCGCGTCCAGGTCTGCCGCGTCTCGTACGGGATATCGGCCGCCTCCTCGGACAGGATCGGCAGCTCCGGCGTCAGCTGCTGCAGCGCCGCGACGATATGCCGGTGCGCCGCCAGATCGGCCTGCGTCAGCGGCGAGGCATCGTCCTTCTGCGTCACCGAGAAATCGGCGCTGCGGTAGACCTTCATGATCTCCTCGCCGGCCGCGAGCGCGGTGGCGACGACGTGATCGAACAGTTCGTTGAGCGTAGTCATGCCCGTATCATACGGTCATGGACAGACTGGCGAATGCGCATCTGGTCGATTGGGACCAGGTCGAATGGGTGTTGCTGGACATGGACGGCACGATCCTCGATCTGGCCTTCGACAACTACTTCTGGCGCGAGCTGGTACCGCGCCGCTACGCCGAGCGGCACCGGCTCAGTCTGGATCAGGCACGCGCCGCGCTGGAACCGAGGTTTCTCGACATCCAGCACACGCTGCCCTGGTACTGCACCGACCACTGGAGCGCCGTCACCGGCATCGACATGGCGTCGCTCAAGCAGGAGATTCGCGCGCGCATCACGCCGATCCCGGGCGCCGAGGATTTTCTCAAGGCGGTGCGACGCAGCGGCCGCAAGCTGTGGCTGGCCACCAACGCACACCGCGACAGCTGGCAGCTCAAGCTGCAGCAGACCGGGCTGCGGCCCTACTTCGAACACATCATTTGCTCGCACGACTTCGGTCATCCGAAGGAGGACCAGCGCTTCTGGGAGAACGTGCAGCGGCAATACCCCTTCGACCCGCAGCGCACGCTGTTCGTCGACGACAGCATGCCGGTGCTGTCGTCGGCCGAGGCCTACGGGATCAAGCAGGTGATCGGCATCCGCAAGCCGGATAGCGGCGTCGCAGCGAGACCGCTGCCAGCGATGCGCTCGGTGGAAACGATCGCCGAGCTGCTGCCCAGCGTGCCGGCCTGAGCAGGCGTCCTGCCTATGAAGTGCCGGCCTTGGCCTTGGCCTTGCTCTTCGATTGCGCCTTGGCGCTGGCGGTATTGCGGCCGGACTCGATCCACTGACGCAGGCGCTGCGCGTCGGCAAAGCGCGTCAGCTTACCGTCGGAGTCGAGCAGCACCATGATGATCTGGCGGCCCTTGACGGTCGCCTGCATCACCAGGCAGCGACCGGCTTCGTTGGTGAAGCCGGTCTTCTGCAAGCCGATACGCCAGTCGTTCTTGGCGCGCACCAGACGGTTGCTGCTGACGAAATGCAGCTGACGCCGCTTGGTCGGCTTGACCGTGTGCTCGGTCTGCGTCGAGAACTCGCGGATCAGGCGAACCTTGTAGGCGGCCTCGACCAGCTTGGCCAGATCCTGCGCGGTCGACACATTGCGGCTCGACAGACCGGTGCTGTCGCCGAACGCCGTACGGCTCATGCCGAGTGCGCGCGCCTTGGCATTCATCGCCTTGATGAAGGCCGCCCGGCCGCCCGGATAGTTGCGGCCGAGCGCCGACGCGGCGCGGTTCTCCGAGGACATCAGCGCCAGGATCAGCATCTCCTCACGCGTGAACTTCATGCCGGCGGTCAGCCGCGAGTACGAGTGCTTCTCGGTGTCGAAGTCCTCGCGGGTGATTTCGAGCACTTCATCGAGCGGCTGCCTGGCGTCGGTCACCACCAGCGCCGTCATCAGCTTGGTCAGCGAGGCGATCGGCCGCACCGCGTCGATGTTCTGCCCGGCCAGCACCTCGTGCGTGTTCTGGTCGACGACCAGCACGACGCTGGAACGCAGCTTGAGGCCGGCGGGCAGCGTCAGCTGCTTGCGGCCCGGCTTTTCCTCGAGTTCTTCAGTGATCGCATCGACGACCGCTTCGTCGGAAGTCGGTGCGGCGGCAACTGCAGCCTGAACCGCCGCGCTGGCAGGCTTGAGCGTCTCCGGCACCGAGGGCATGGCGCTGGCCGCGCTCGTCGCAGGCGCCGGATCCGGCGTTGCCGAAACGACTGCGAACGGTGAAGTGGGAGCGGCCGATGTGGCCCGATCGGCCGCCGCCACGCTCTGCGGCATCGATTCCGCCAGCGCGGCGGCCTCGGCCGCGGCGCTGGCCTCCTCACGAATCAGCCAGGCCGAACCGAACGCCGAAATCGCGACCAGGCTCAGCAGGATGCGCAGGCGCCGACGCGAGCGAGAGCCCAGACCAGAGATTCGGTAGTCGATACCGGTCAGCAGGCGCGGAGAATTCGGCTTCATCCCAGGTTCAAGATGTGACTCTAAGTCTCGGAATATATCAGCAAATCCAGCGATGACAATCGCCGAGCGGCGAAACCTTCTAGCGACGCCGGCCGGCGGGCCGGCGGCCGCCACGCCCGCCGCCACCGCCGCGCCCCGGCGGGCCGCTGTGCTGGCGCCGCGGCATGCTCGGTACGACGACGTCGCTGGCGATCAGTGCGTGGCCGTCGTCCATCAGCGGGATGCGGCTGCCGATGTACTTCTCGATTTCCGGCAAGGAATAGACCCAGGTCTCGCAGCACAGCGAGATCGCATCGCCGGAGGCGCCGGCCCGCGCAGTACGGCCGATGCGATGCACGTAATCCTCGGGGTCCTGCGGCAGGTCGTAGTTGACGACCAGATCGACACCCGGAATGTGCAGGCCGCGCGCTGCCACGTCGGTGGCCACGAGCACCGGCAAGCTGCCGGCCTTGAACTCTTCGAGCAGCTTCAGTCGCGTGCCCTGCGACACGTCGCCGGACAGCACGCGCGCCTCGAAGCCGTTGGCGCGCAGGCCGTTCTCGAGAAACTCGGCGCCGCGCTTGGTGTTGATGAAGACCAGACAGCGCACCGCCTGGCGCTGCCGCAGCAGGCCGATCAGGAACGGCAGCTTCTCGTCGTTGGCGACGTGGACCAGCCCCTGGCTGACGCGTTCGGCCGTCACCTGCTCCGGCACGATCTCCAGCTTCTGCGGATTGTTCATGTGCTCGAACGCCAACTCGAGCACGCGATGCGACAGCGTCGCCGAGAACAGATAGTTCTTGCGCTGCGCAGGCGGCGGCATCTTGCGGATCAGATAGCGGATGTCGGCGATGAAGCCGAGATCGAACATGCGGTCCGCCTCGTCCAGCACCAGCACTTCGATCTGCTTGAGGTGGTAGGTGCCCTGCTTGAAGTAGTCGATCAGCCGGCCCGGCGTGCCGATCAGGATATCGACGCCCGCCTCGATGTTCTGCCGCTGCAGTTCATAGCCTGCACCGCCGTAGCAGACGGTCATCCGCAGACCGGTCTGGCTGCCGATGCCCAGCGCGTCGGCATGGATCTGCACCGCCAGCTCGCGCGTCGGCGCCAGCATGATCGCGCGGGGCTGGTTGGGATCGTCGGCTTCGGCGCGTGGATGCGTCAGCAGGTGCTGCATCGTCGCCAGCAGGAATGCCGCCGATTTGCCGGTGCCGGTCTGCGCCTGGCCCGCCAGATCCTCGCCGGCGAGCGCGCGTGGCAAGGCCTGCGCCTGGATGGGCGTGCAGTGGGTGTAGCCGAGAATCGCCAGGCTGCTATGCAGCGTGGGATGCAGCGGCAACTCCGAGAAGCGGACAGCGGACAGATGGTCAGATTGCATTAAATAGTCGGATTCGCCGGTTGACCGGCTCTTGCAAGGCGCGGAGGTTTCGGATCAAATAACGCTGTCAATGGCCCGGCAGCGTTTCAAGTAACGCCAGCTGCTTCCGGCCCCGGTTATTCCCCGTTGTCAAGAAATCATAACGGTCCGCCGTTTTTTTTGCGCGGCTTGGATCGACCAGAAATCACCCCACATGCGGAGCGTGCGGGTCTTAATCCCCGTGTCCCATCTTCCGTAGAGGTTCTCATGAGCGAACTCATTTCAGCGACAACCGACGCCGGTTTCGAGCAGGACGTACGCGTTGCCAGTCAGACGCAGCCGGTGCTGGTCGATTTCTGGGCCGAATGGTGTGGCCCCTGCCGGATGATCGCACCGATCCTCGATCAGATCGCCGCCGAGCAGGCCGGCAAACTCAAGATCGTCAAGCTCAACGTCGACGAAAATCCGCAGACGCCGGCAGCGCTCGGCATCCGCGGCATTCCGACGCTGATTCTCTTCAAGAACGGCCAGCCGGCCGCCACGCAGGTCGGCGCCGTGCACAAGGCACAGCTGACGGCGTTCGTGGCTCCCCACATCACCGTCGCCTAAAGAGCGCCTCCTTCATGAAGCATCGTCGTCGTTTTCAGCGGGGCCAGAATCGCCAGGGTGGCCAGGGCAATCAAGGGGGCAATCAGGGCGGCAATGGCTTTCCGGAGGACATCCAGCCGGATGACGTTGAAGGCGGCGACGAGGCCCTGACGGTCACGCTCAGCGCGGAAGCGCACGCCGACCAGCCGCGCGGTCCGGCCCCGCAGATGTCCGACGACGAAGAGGCCGGCGCCAACGGCGCGGCGCCGAACGGCCAGCCGCCGGAACCGCCAAAGGTCATCCGCGTCCAGGATCTCAAGCGCCGCACCGCATCGGAGCTGCTGGAGCTGGCGGAGTCGCAAGGCCTCGAGAACATCGCGCGCATCAAGAAGCAGGATCTGATTTTCCAGCTGCTGCGCGCGGCCGCCAAGCGCGGCGACCACATCTATACCGAAGGCGTGCTGGAGATCATGCAGGACGGCTACGGCTTCCTGCGCGGTCCGGACAGCTCCTACCTCGCCGGTCCGGACGACGTTTACATCTCGCCGAGCCAGATCCGCCGCTTCTCGCTGCGCACCGGCGACTCGGTCACCGGCCGCGTGCGCTCGCCGAAGGACAACGAGCGCTACTTCGCGCTGCTCAAGGTCGACACGATCAACTTCGAGCCGCCGGAAGTCAGCAAGCGCAAGGTCAGCTTCGAAAACCTGACGCCGCTGTTTGCCGACAAGCAGTACAAGATGGAACGCGGCAATGGCACCACCGAGGACATCACCGCTCGCGTGATCGACCTCGTGGCGCCGTTCGGCAAGGGCCAGCGCGGCCTGATCGTGTCGCCGCCGAAGGCCGGCAAGACGATCATGATGCAGAACATCGCGCAGTCGGTCGCCGCCAATTATCCGGATGCCTACCTGATCGTGCTGCTGATCGACGAGCGCCCGGAAGAAGTCACGGACATGCAGCGAACGGTGCGCGGCGAAGTCGTCGCCTCCACCTTCGACGAGCCGGCCTCGCGTCACGTGCAGGTCGCCGAGATGGTGATCGAGAAGGCCAAGCGCCTGGTCGAACACAAGCGCGACGTGGTCATCCTGCTCGACTCGATCACGCGTCTGGCACGCGCCTACAACACCGTTGCGCCGTCGTCGGGCAAGGTGCTGACCGGCGGTGTCGACGCCAACGCCCTGCAGAAGCCGAAGCGCTTCTTCGGTGCCGCGCGCAACATCGAGGAAGGCGGTTCGCTGACCATTCTCGCCTCGGCGCTGGTCGATACCGGCTCGAAGATGGACGAGGTCATCTACGAAGAATTCAAGGGCACCGGCAACATGGAGCTCCATCTGGAGCGCCGCATCGCCGAGAAGCGCGTCTTCCCGGCCATCAATATCAACCGCTCCGGTACCCGCAAGGAAGAGCTGATGATGGATCCGGCCGACCTCAACAAGGTCTGGATCCTGCGCAAGGTCCTGCACGACATGGACGAGATCGCGGCGATGGAGATGCTGATCGACCGCATGCGCCAGACCAAGACCAACGCGGCCTTCTTCGACTCGATGAAGCGCAACTAGCGTCGCCCGCGGCGACCGCCTGCGCCATGCAGGCGGCCGTCCGGCCGGGTCGCATTGACGTTGCCGGCGCGGCCACACAACATTGCCGCCATGATTCCCGCTATGCACTCCTGATCTCATGGCGATCGGCACCGCGCCCACCGCAAATGCCGTACTCCTCGGCGGCCTTGCCCGCCGCCTGGTCGCCGACAAGCTGATCTCCGAAGATCACGCCCGCGACACGCAGCAGAAGGCGCTGAAGACCGGCGTGCCGTTCGTGACCGCGCTGGTCGAGAGCCGCCACCTCTCCGCCTACAAGATCGCCGAGGCCGCCAGCATCGAGTTCGGCACGCCCCTGCTCGACCTCAACGCGATCGAACTCGACACCGCCGTTGCCCGCGAAGTCAGCGACAAGGTGCTGCGCAAAGTCCACGCGCTGCCGCTGTTCAAGCGCGGCAAGAAGACTTTCGTCGCGGTCTCCGATCCGACCAACCTGCAGGCCCTCGACGAGATCAAGTTCGCCACCGGCAACATGACCGAAGGCGTGCTGGTCGAGGAAGACAAGCTGGTCAAGGCGCTCGACGCCGCGATCTCGGCGGCCGAGGCGCAGAAGATCGATCTGGGCGACGCCGACCTGGAGAACCTCGAAGTCGCCGATACCGGCGATGGCCCGGAAGCCGGCATCGACGCGACCAGGGCGGATGCCGAGGACGCGCCGATCGTCCGCTACATCAACAAGATCTTTGTCGACGCGATCCACGCCGGTGCATCCGACGTGCACTTCGAGCCCTACGAGAAGAGCTTCCGCATCCGCTACCGCAAGGACGGCGAACTGAAGACCATCGCCACGCCGCCTCAGGCGATGGCAGGCCGGCTCGCCGCGCGCGTCAAGGTGATGTCGCGCCTGGATCTGGCCGAACGGCGCGTACCGCAGGATGGCCGGATCAAGCTTTACATCTCCAAGACCAAGGCCATCGACTTCCGCGTCAGCACCTGTCCGACGCTGTTCGGCGAGAAGATCTGCTGCCGCATCCTCGATCCCTCGCAGGCGCAGCTGGGCATCGACGCGCTGGGCTACGAGCAGGAGCAGAAGGAGGCCTACCTGAAGGCGCTGCAGCAGCCGCAGGGCATGATTCTCGTCACCGGCCCGACCGGCTCGGGCAAGACGGTGTCGCTGTATACCGGCCTCAACATCCTCAACACCGACGACATCAACATCTCCACCGCCGAGGACCCGGCCGAGATCAATCTGCCCGGCATCAACCAGGTCAACGTCAATCCGCGCGTGGGCCTGACCTTCGCGGCCGCACTGAAAGCCTTCCTGCGCCAGGACCCGGACGTAATCATGGTCGGTGAAGTCCGCGACCTGGAAACTGCCGAGATCGCCATCAAGGCGGCGCAGACCGGCCACCTCGTGCTGTCGACCCTGCACACCAACGATGCGCCGCAGACGGTCGTGCGCCTGATGAACATGGGCGTGCCCGCCTACAACATCGCCTCGACGCTGACGCTGGTGATCGCGCAGCGTCTCGCGCGCAAGCTCTGTCCACACTGCAAGCGACAGGCGGATATTCCCCGCGTCGAACTGCTGCGCCAGGGCTTCACGGCCACGGAGCTGGACCGCCCCGGCTTCAGCCTGTTCGAAGCGGTGGGTTGCGAGCAATGCGACAACGGCTACAAGGGCCGCACCGGCATCTACCAGGTGATGCCTTTCAGCGAGGAGATGGGCCGCATCATCATGGAAGGCGGCAGCGCGCTGGAGATCAGCGCGCAGGCCGACCGTGAAGGCGTGCCCGACCTGCGCCGCTCGGCCTTGCGCAAGGTCAGCGCCGGCATCATCGATCTGCTGCAGGCCAATGCCTGCACGATCGGCGACTGAGAACCACGATCATGGCCATGGCCGCCGCCACCAAGCCGCCCAAGGAGCACAATTTCCGCTGGGAGGGCACGGATCGAAAGGGCAATCGCATCAAGGGCGAGCGACTCGGCCCCTCCGAACATTTCGTGCGGATGCAGCTGCGCCGCGATGGCATCAATCCGATCTTCGTGCGCAAGCAGTCGTCGCTGCTGCGCAAGCGCAAACGCGCGATCAAGTCCGCCGAGATCGCCATCTTCATGCGGCAGATGGCCACGATGATGGCCGCCGGCGTGCCGCTGGTGCAGTCGCTGGAGATCATCGGCCGCGGCCATGAAAACCCCTCGCTCGGCGAGATGATCATGGCCGTCAAGCTCAACATCGAAAGCGGCAACTCCTTTGCCGAAAGCTTGCGTCGCTTTCCGCTGCACTTCGACGAACTGGTGGTCAACCTGATCGACGCCGGCGAGAAGTCCGGCACGCTGGAGGCGCTGCTCGACAAGATCGCCACGTACAAGGAAAAGACCGAGGCGATCAAGAAGAAGGTCAAGAAGGCGCTGACCTACCCCACCGCCGTCATCGTCGTCGCCTTCATCGTCACCGGCATTCTGCTGTACTTCGTCGTGCCGCAGTTCCAGAGCCTGTTCCAGGGCTTCGGCGCCGATCTGCCGGCATTCACGCTGATGGTGATCGGCCTGTCCAAGTTCGTGCAGGCCTGGTGGTGGGCGATCGCCGCAGTAGTCGGCGGCGGCATCTACGCTCTGTTCGAGGCCAAGCGCCGCTCGCAGAAAGTCCGCCGCGTGCTCGACCGGCTGCTGCTCAAGGTGCCGGTGGTCGGCGACATCCTCTACAAGTCGGCCGTGGCGCGCTTCGCCCGGACCCTGTCGACGATGTTCGCCGCCGGCGTGCCGCTGGTGGAGGCCATGGATTCAGTCGGCAAGGCGGCCGGCAACATCGTCTTCACCGAGGCGATCATGAAGATGAAGGACCAGGTCGCCACCGGCCAACAGCTCAATTTCACGATGCAGCAGTCGACGATGTTTCCCAACATGGCGGTACAGATGGTGCAGATCGGCGAGGAATCAGGTGCGCTCGACGCGATGTGCGCCAAGGTCGCCGACTTCTACGAAGCCGAAGTCGATTCGCTGGTCGATACGCTGTCGAGCCTGCTGGAGCCGATGATCATGGCCACGCTCGGCGTGCTGGTCGGCGGCCTGGTCATCGCCATGTACCTGCCGATCTTCAAGCTCGGCCAGGCGATCTGAGCACACCATGAGCCTACTCGACGGGCTGCGCGACAGCCCCGCGCTGCTGATCGGCCTGTCCGCTCTTCTCGGCTTGGTCGTCGGCAGCTTCCTCAATGTGCTGATCCTGCGCCTGCCGAAGATGATGGAGCGCAACTGGCGCCGCGATGCGCGCGAGGTGCTGCAGCTGCCAGCCGTCGAGGAGCCGGCGGTCTCGCTGTTCAGGCCCGCCTCGTGCTGCCCGCGCTGCCAGGCGCCGATCAAGCCCTGGCACAACGTCCCGCTGCTCGGCTGGCTGCTGTTGCGCGGCCGCTGCGCGAACTGCCGGGAACCGATCTCGGCGCAGTATCCGCTGGTGGAACTGGCCGGCGGTGTACTCGCGGCGAGCTGTGCCTGGCACTTCGGGTACGGCCCCGCGCTGGCCGCTGCGCTGCTGTTGAGCTGGACGCTGCTGGCGCTGGCGGTGATTGACCTGCGCACGCAGCTGCTGCCGGATGATCTGACGCTGCCGCTGCTATGGCTGGGCCTGCTGCTGGCACTGCATCCGGTGTTTGCCAGCCTCCACGATGCGGTGCTCGGCGCCGTCGCCGGATACCTGACGCTGTGGTCGGTGTACTGGCTGTTCAAGCTCGTCACCGGCAAGGAGGGCATGGGTTATGGCGACTTCAAGCTGCTGGCCGCACTCGGCGCCTGGCTCGGCTGGCAGGCGCTGCCGTCGATCATCCTGTTGTCGTCGGTGGTCGGCGCCCTCACTGGCATCGGCCTGATCGTGCTGCGCGGCCGTGGCCGGCAGGTGCCGATGCCGTTTGGTCCGTTCCTGGCCGCGGCCGGCTGGCTGACGCTGCTGTTCGGCGACGCGCTGCAGCGCGCTTATCTGGGCGGCTGAGGCATGGCACTGCGCATCGGCCTGACCGGCGGCATCGCCAGCGGCAAATCGCTGGCGCAGGCGCTGTTCGAGGCGCTTGGCGTGCCGGTCCTCGACGCCGATCAGGTCGCCCGTGACGTGGTCGCGATCGGCTCGCCGGCGCTGGCGCAGATCGCCGCGCAATTCGGCGCTCAGTTCCTGTTGCCGGACGGCAGCCTCGACCGGCGCCGCATGCGCGAGCACGTCTTCGCCCATGCCGATGCGCGCAAGCAGCTGGAGGCGATCACGCATCCGGCGATTCGCGCGCAGATGCGGGCCTGGTGCGCGGCGCAAACCGCGCCCTACTGCATGCTCAGCGTCGCGATCCTGGTCGAGGGCAGCATGCTGGCGATGGTCGACCGCGTGCTGGTGGTCGACGTGCCCGTGGAGACGCAACTGCAGCGGCTGATGGCACGCGACGACGCCGACCTGACGCTGGCGCGGCAGATGCTCGCCGCGCAGACCAGCCGCGAGGCACGTCTGGCCAAGGCCCACGACGTGCTGCTGAACACCGGCACGGTCGAGACCTTGCGCGAGGCCGTCAAGACGATGCACGCGTTTTATCTGCAGATTGCGGCAGATGGCCGCATCGATGCGCCAGGTTTGCGATTGCCCGATGCTGAGAACTCCGTCACAATCAAAATTTAGCGTGTCGAGCAAGGCGCAAGCCCCTGGTGAGCAACGTCGTCGCGGCAGACCTGACCTTCGAGCAACCGCTGACCGAGCGGGTGCGGACGTTCCTGCGTCTGGAGCTGCTGTTCGCGCAGTACCGCCATCATCGACGTGATCGCACGATCGCCGGCGCCCGCGCCGCGCTAGACGCCTTCCTCGATCTGCTGGTGGTGATCTCGCGCTCCGACCTCAAGGGCGACATCCTCAAGGAACTCGGCGACCAGCATCAGCACCTGATGCGGCTGGCGGCGCGCGCCGCGGTTGACCAGGAACAGCTCAAGATCACGCTGGCGGAGATCACGCAGGCGCTCAATGGCCTGCAGCAGCTGACCACGCAGTTCGCCAGCTCGCTGCTGCGCGGCAGCGACTTCCTCACCAGCATCCTCAACCGCTCGACGATTCCGGGCGGCACCTGCGGCTTCGATCTGCCGCATTACCAGTTCTGGCTGTCACGGCCGTTCGAGCGCGTCGAGCACGACCTCGATGTCTGGTTCGCCGATCTGCAGCCGTTCGAGCGCGCGATCCTGCTGTACCTGAAGCTGCTGCGGGCCAGCAAGCCGGCCGAACATGTGCGCGCACAGAAGGGCATCTACCTGCATACGCCGACCGGCCCCTGCCTGCTGGTCCGCGTGCTGGTGCCGTCGACCGCCGAGGTCTACCCGGAAATCAGCGCCGGTCGCCACCGCTTCACGGTGCGCTTCATGACGGTCCGCGACGTCGCCGCGCGCGCGGTGCAGGCGCAGACCGACATCCCCTTCCAGCTGCAGTGCTGCCATCTGTGAGCGGCGAGCCGGCGAACACCGGCGCCAGGGTGCGCATCGGTGCCTGCCCGCAATGCGGGCACTCGACGCGCCTCGACGAATCCAATAGCTGGCGGCCGTTCTGCAGCGAGCGCTGCAAGCTGGTCGACCTCGGCGGCTGGTTCGGCGACCGCTACGGCATCCCCAGCGACGAAGCACCGGACGATCCCGAACGCTGAGGTTCACCAGTAGGCGCGGATCGCGGCAATGCCTTGCGCATATGCCGCATGCGCGGCGCCCAGCTCGGCCGGACCGAGTCCGCCGATCAGGTAGACCGGCAGATTGGCCTGCTGCAGCAGCGCCGTAGCCGTTTCCCAGCCCAGCCCGGCCACACCTGGATGCGAGGCCGTCGGCAGCACCGCGCCGAGCACCGCAGCGTCGAAGCCCAGCCGCTGCGCCTGCGCGAGCTCGGCGGCGTCGTGGCAGGACGCCACACACAGCGGCAGCGCCGGCCGTTGGCGCAGGCCCATCAGCACCGCGCTGCGCGCATGCCAGCCGTCGGCGCCGAGCGCGAGGGCCTGCGCCGGATCGCGGTCGACGATCAGCCGCAGTCCTGCGGCGCGAACCGCCGGCAGCAGCGCCGCCGCCACCTCCGCATAAGCCGCATCGTCGAGCGCCGGCAGCCGCAGGCGCAGCAGCGCACCCGCCGGCAGGCCGGCGAGTCCGTCGCGCAGCGCTTGTGCGCCAGCCGCCGGCGGCGTGAACACATAGAGCGAAGGCAGGCACAGCGCGCTGACGATCGGACCATCGGCGGCCAGCAGCGGGTATTCGTGACTGCGCTCGGGTCGCACCCAGGCCAGCGCCTGCTGCTCGCGGCTCTGCGGCGTGCCGCGCCAGCGCTCGACGCGCCAGCAGTCCAGCCGCACGGTGCGCTCGGTATAGGCGTGGGTGATCTGCAACAAGGGCCGCGCCGACTCGACCTCGATGCCGATTTCCTCGCGCAGCTCGCGGCACAGGCCGTCATAGGCAGACTCGCCCGCCTCGATCTTGCCGCCCGGAAATTCCCAGAGGCCGGCCGCGATCTTGCCGGCCGGCCGCTGCGCGATCAGGACCTCGCCGGCGGCGTTGATCAGGCAGCCGGCAGCGACGGCGATGACCGGCCGCGCGGCCGCGGTCTGTCGCATCAGGTGCGGTACTCGGCGTTGATCTTCACGTAGTCGTAGCTGAAGTCGCAGGTCCAGACCCGCACGCCGGCGTCGCCGCGGCCGAGGCGGATCGCCACCGTGTACTCGGCGCGTGCGAACACCGCAGCGCCGCGCGCTTCTTCATAGGAAGCATCCGGCTCGCCGCCACGGATCAGTGCGACCTCATCGATGTCGATGTCGATCCTGCCGACGTCGAGGCCCTCGATACCGCTGCGGCCCACCGCGGCGAGGATGCGGCCCCAGTTGGCATCGCCGGCGAAAGCCGCCGTCTTGAACAGCGGCGAATGCGCCAGCGCATACGCCGCCAGCCGCGCCTCGGCTTCGTCGCCGGCACCGGAGACGTCGATGGTGATCAGCCGCGTCGCGCCCTCGCCGTCGCGGGCAATTGCCTGCGCAAGCTCCTCGCAGACTTCGGTGACCGCCTGCTGCACGAGCGCGAAATCGGCGTGCGCGGAATCGATGTCCTCACTGCCCTGCTGCGCGCTGGCGATCAGCACGCAGGAATCGTTGGTCGAGGTGTCGCCGTCGATGGTCACGCAGTTGAACGAGCGCCGCACCGCGGTCTGCAGGCATTGCTGCGTCGCTGCCGGCGTCAGCCGCGCGTCGGTGGCGACGAAGGCCAGCAAGGTCGCCATGTCCGGACAGATCATGCCGGCACCCTTGGCGATGCCGGTGACCGTCACCTCGCCCTGCGAGGTCGGCACGCGGCGCGTCGCGCCCTTCATCACGGTGTCGGTGGTCATGATGGCCGCCGCGGCGTCGAGCCAGCGATCGGCGCCGAGCGCGGCAAACGCGGCCGGCAGCGCCGCCTCGATGCGCTCCACCGGCAGGCGCTGGCCGATCACGCCGGTCGAGAACGGCAGCACCGCGGCCGGCGCGCAGCCAAGCTGCGCCGCCACCGCAGCCTGCGTTGCCCGCGCGCCGGCGAGTCCCGCCGCGCCGGTACCCGCGTTGGCGTTGCCGGCGTTGATCAGCAGCGCGCGAACCGCTTCGCCGCGCGCCAGCGATTCGCGGCACAGCTGCACCGGCGCTGCGCAGAAGGCATTGCGCGTGAACGTGCCGGCGACACGGCTGCCCGGCGCCAGTTCGATCAGCAGCAGATCGTGGCGACCCGGACGCTTGATCGCCGCCTCGGCGGGACCGAGGCGCACGCCGGCAACCGGATGGAGGAGTTCGGGAGCTTTGAGATTGACCGCCATAAAAAGGGACTTCCAGGAACTTGCCGTGCAGCGCGAGACGAAGAGCGCGGAAGATTATCCGAAACGGCCGACACCGGCGGCAATCGGCGGCAATCGGCGGACACGACAGACCTCTGGCGGCTGCAACATGTCCGACGCACAAGCGCCACACAGTTGCCGCCGCTGCGGCATCTGGCCGTCACAGACCGCTGCTGGAGTGTCGCCCACCGATCGAATCCGGGCCGCTGCCTATCTGCCACACACCCGGCACGCTGCGGCGAAGCCGCCGCGGCGCGCTGTCGCGCCTTTGTCATCAAGCGGTCAAACCTCCGTAACATCGCGCCTCTAACTTCCCCGGCCATTGAGGCGGGGATGCTGATTCCGGCACCCCCGACACTCGGGGGCTTGCCCACGAATCTGACGGCACACACAACAGGACTTCGGCGCGCAACCGGCGTCGACGCCCTGTCTGCAGGCGCGCATGGCGGCGCCGCGCATCGCACGTCGGCTTCGTCAATCCCCACCGCCGCACCGCCCGCCGGAGTTCCGTCGGACACCCGCGCATGGACGCGCAGATACCGGACCCTGCCTCGCCGGCAGCGGCCGCCCGATCAGACGACGCACTCGTGACCGCCGCATTGAAATCTCGCCGCTCAATGAAATCTCCCATCCGCTGCGCTGGCCGCCTCGCCGGCTCTGTCTCCCTTCTCCTGCTCAGTTCCGCCGCCTGGCCGGCCGAGCTGTACGTCAGCACCTTCCTCGGCACCAATCCGCTCAAGGACCTGGAGATTGAACTCGACGGCCGCATGCTCGGCTCCACCGATCATCGCGGCGGCATCGTTGCGCAGCTGGAGGGCGGCACGCATCTGTTGCGCGTTCTCGAACAGGGCGCCGAGATTTCCCAGTACCGCTTCGAGCTGGCACCCAACGAGAACGCCGACGTCGCGATCACCTACAGCGACTTCGAGACCGCACCGGAAGTCAGCTTCGACAAGTACGACCCGAGTGCACCCGAGCAGGGGGCGCCCGGCGTCATTCAGGGCCAGATCACCGATGCCGAGGGCAATCCCCTGGCCGGCGCCACCGCACGCATCGAACCGAGCGGCGCCGAAGTGCAGAGCGACGCCGAAGGCCTGTTCCGCATTGAGGCCCCACGTGGCCAGTACACGCTGAGCGTGTCGGCGGAGGGCTACCAGGACGCGCAGGCCAGCGGCCTGCGTGTGGCCCCGGACGTCGGCATCGCCATTGACGTCGCCCTCGAACGCCCGGGCACGCAGGACGCCACCGAGATCGGCGGCGCCA
>CAMLDZ010000013.1 GCA_946478985.1 uncultured Solimonas sp. | reverse complement strand
CGCTTGTACTGGCCGTAGGCGCGCGTCGGCCCGGCGGCGATCCTGCGCGCCGTCTCGTCGGTGACCGCAGCCAGCTCCCCGGCCGCCACCACACGATTGACCAGACCGGCCTGCAGCGCGGCGGCGGCATCCAGCGTCTCGCTCAGGAACACGAACTGCGCGGCACGGCGTGTGCCGAGCAGCCGCGGCAGAAACCAGCTGCCGCCGCAGTCCGGCGAGGCGCCGACGCGGTCATAGGCGAGCAGGAAGCGCGTGCCCTCTGCGGCAATCGCCAGATCGCAGCCTGCCATCAGCGACAAGCCGGCGCCGGCGACCGCGCCGTGCACGCTGGCCAGCACCGGCGCGTCGAGCGCCTGCAGGGTTTCGATCGCCGGATGCAGCGCGTCGAGCAGTTCGTCGACGACACCGGCCGCCTGCGTGAAGTCTTCGGCGAAGCGCGCCAGATCGCCGCCGGCGACGAAGGCGCGGCCGGCCCCGGACAGCACCACGCAGCGCACGCGCGCGTCGCCGGCCAGCGGCAGCACCGCGTCGCGGATCGCGCGCGCGGTCGGCACGTCGATGGCGTTGAGCACATCCGGTCGATTGACGGTGACGCGGGCGATGCCGCTGTCGGCATCCAGGTTCAGCTTGCACAGGCTCATGGAGTTACCTCGTCGTTGGAGCGCTGCAGGATAGAAGCGAGCCGGCAGGCTGAACACGCCAGGCCATGACCGCCCGCGTCTAAAGATCAGCTCAGCCGCTGGCCAGGCCGCGGCCGATGATCAGCTTCTGGATATCCGAAGTGCCTTCGTAGATCTGGCAGACGCGGACATCGCGGTAGATGCGCTCGACCGGAAAGTCCTCCGTGTAGCCGTAGCCGCCGAAGGTCTGGATCGCCGCCGAGCAGACCGCCTCTGCGGTTTCCGAAGCAAACAGCTTGGCCATGCAGGCCTGTTCCAGACAGGGCTGGCCGGCGTCCTTGAGCCGCGCAGCCGACAGCACCAGTTGCCGCGCCGCCTCCAGCCGGGTCTTGGCGTCGACCAGACGGAAATTGACGGCCTGATGATCGAGCAGCGAGCGGCCAAAGGCCTTGCGCTCGCCGGCGTAGCGGATCGCCGCATCCAGCGCTGCCTGCGCCATGCCGATGCTCTGCGAGGCGATGCCGATACGGCCGGTTTCCAGACTCGACAGCGCGATCCTGTAACCCTCGCCTTCGGCGCCGATGCGTAGTTCCTCCGGCACTTCGAGTCCGTCGAATTGCAGGCTGCAGGTATCGGACGCTTTCTGGCCGAGCTTGCGCTCGATGTGGCTGACCGTATACCCGCGGCTCTCGGTGGGCACCAGAAACGCGGAGATGCCGCGCTTGGTATCGGCCGGGTCGGTAACGGCGAAGACGATCACGTAGCGGCCGATCTTGCCCGAGGTGATGAACTGCTTGGCGCCGTCGATGACGTAGCGGTCGGATTTCTTCACCGCTCGCGTGCGCAGCGCGCTGGCGTCGGAGCCGGCCTGGCTCTCGGTCAGCGCGAAGCCGCCGATGAATTCGCCGCGCGCCGCCGGCCGCAGTACCTGCTCCTTCTGCTGCGTCGAGCCGTAACGTTCGAGGATCGCGCAGAACGGCGCGTTGTGGACGCTCATCACCGTCGACACCGCGCCATCGCCTTCGGCCACCGCCATCAGCGCCAGCGCATAGCTCACGTAGTCGGCGCCGGCGCCATCCCAGTCCGCCGACACGTTCATGCCGAGCAGGCCCATGCCGGCGAGTCCGGCGAACACCTCGGGCTCGATGGCCGCCGCCTTCTCGCGGGCGGCGGCGCCCGGCGCCAGCACCTCGCGCGCGTAGCGTTGCGCGGCGTCCTGAATCAGTTTCTGGTCTGTACTCAGCATGGCTCACACGGCGCGACGACGCCGCGGCGCCGTCGCCCTTGGGTTTCAGGGCGTGCCGGACGGCACGAACTTGTCGGCGTGGATGCGCTCGGCGTCGACGCCGAGTCCGATCAGCTTCTTCTCGACGGTCTCGACCATCGCCAAGTTGCCGCAGACGAAGGCGGCGCTGTCGCCGAAACTGACACCCAGATCGGCGTCGAGCGCCTGCGTGACCAGGCCGCGCAGGCCGGTCCACGCCGAACCGGACGGCTCGTGCGAAAGGATCTTGAGCACCCGCACGCGGCCCGGCGCCTGCGCCTGCAGCGCCGCCAGTGCCGCGTCGGCAAAGCTGTCCTGCGCGCTGCGCACGCCGAAGACGATGGTGAAGCGTGCCGTCGCCGACTTGCGCAGGCGGTCGGCAACGATCGACAAAATCGGCGCGATGCCGGTGCCGCCGGCCACGCAAATGCCGTCGCGGTCCGGTTCGTCGACGCCCATCACGCCGTACGGGCCTTCGAGCCAGAACTTGGTGCCGCTGCGGTCGCGCTCGAACAGCCATTCGGAGAAGCGGCCGCCGGGCAGGCGCTTGACCAGAAAACCCACTTCCTGCGCCGGCGCACCGTCATCGGCGGGCGGCAGGTCGTAGTACGAATAGCTGCGCCGCGTGAACGAGCCGGACTCGGCGATCGTGCAGTACTGGCCGGCGTGGAAATGCACCGGCGTATCCAGCTTCAAACGCAGGTCGATGACCTCGCCCGGCAGACGCCGCCAGCGGCTGACGCGCGCGGACACGGTCCGCACCGGCAGCATCGCATGACGGCCGAGCCTGACCTCCACCGCCAGATCGCCACGCACCTTGGCCTGGCAGGCGAGCACATAGCCGGCCTCGATCTCCTCATTGGTCAACGGCGACAGCGCCAGATCGACCATCGGGCTGACGCGGCCGGACAGCAGCCTGGTCTTGCACTGGCCGCAGACGCCGACGCGGCAATTGTGCGGATAGTCGATGCCCTGCTCGATCGCCGCCTTCAGCAGCAGATCGTTGCGCCTGATGTCGAAGACTTCCTCGCGGCCGTCACGGCCGTGCACGCTGATGCGGCACAGCTCGGCGCGCGCCGGCGCCGCGGCGGCGGGTTTCTCTTTGAACATGTCGTCAGGTGCCTCGCTCAGCCGGCGGCCTTGGCCGTCATGTTCCAGATGCCGGCCGGCAAGTCGTTCGCCGGATCCGGCTCGTTGAGCTCATGCCAGCCGGCGCGCTCGTTCTCGCGGCGGGCGATCTCGCGCTCCTGCGGCGTCGCGTAGTACTGGTCCCAGTGCTTGAGCAGCGGCTTGATCATCTGGAAGAACAGCGGCGGCACCAGCGCCAGGATCACCACCAGCAGGAACTGCGGCTGCACCGGCCCGTTGGGGTCCGGCTCCAGCTTGTAGAACGGCTTGTAGCTGTCGTCGTGATGGCCGGCGTGATTGGTGATCTCCAGCGCCAGAATCCGCGTCAGCGGCGTGATGTGGTTCCAGGTGTGATGTTTTTCGAAGCGGCCCGGCGTGGCCGAAACCAGGCCGTAGTGGTTCACGTAGTTGAACACTTCCAGCAGCATGCGCGGCCCGAGCAGCAGCGACAGGATCGCCAGCAGCGCGCCCTTCGGCCCGCCCAGCGCGGCCAGGATCGCGGTGAACGCCAGCAAGGTCGCCGCCTTGTAGACCCAGGCATTGCGCGGGTCGTACCAGCGACGGCCGCGCTTGGTCCACATCATCTTCTCGAGGTGATAAGCCTCCTTCCACTGGCCGGGAAAGGTGCGCAGGATGTGGCCGTAGACGGTATCGCCGCGGCGCGCGTAGTCCGGATCGTCCGGTGTGGCGACGCGCATGTGGTGGGTGACCACATGGGTGATCTCGCGCCAGGGATCGAAGATCAGGCACTGGCCGATGCGGCCGAGCCAGCGCAGCGCGAACTCCTCGCGGTGGAACAGCTCGTGCACCGGCGGCGCGCCGATGACGAAGCCGATGAACAGCGTGCTGGCGAAGGCGCCGATCGCCGATGCGGTGCTGACAAAGTGGTCCTGCCCGACCAGCCAGCTGTAGAAGAACACGTTGGCAAAGCCGCCGAGCACGGTCACCGCGCAGATCAGGTCGTAGACGCGCACCCAGCGCTGGTCGCGCATCGAGTAGTCACGCGGCAGGAAGGCGTCGAAGAACAGCACGCCGAGCAGCAGCGCCAGCCCCAGCCAGGCGTAGTTGCCGCCGAGCCAGAGCCCGTAAGCGTGCGCCGCCAGGATCAGCGGCGACAGCAGATACTTGAAGTAATCGAACATTTTTCTCCTCCGACCCCGGCCATCCGGCCGTTTTCTGTCAGGGAGCATGCTGGCCGGACGCGCCGCCAGCGGGGCCAGCCGATAGTTTGGCTGGCCCGCCGACCGCGGGGCTTACTGCAGCTGCGGACGCTCGTGCGGACGCAGGTCGAACAGCAGCACCTCGGCATCCTGACCGCGCGCCAGCTGCAGCGGCTGTGCCTCGCGGATGCGCACCCCGTCACCGGCGCGCAGCTTCTCGCCGTTGAGCTCGAGCTCGCCGCGGGCGACGTGGAGATAGGCGTAGCGGCCTTCCGGCAGCTCGTAGCGGGCCGTCTCCTCGCCGTCGAACAGGCCGGCGTAGACACGCACGTCCTGACCGATCTGCAGCGAATCGCCGGCGCCGTCCGGCGACAGGATCAGGCGCAACTGGCCGCGCTTCTCGTCGTCGCTGAAATGCCGCTGCTGATAGCGCGGCTCGGTACCGTTGCGCGCCGGCAGCAGCCAGATCTGCAGGAAGTGCACGTCCTCCACCCGTGAAGGGTTGAACTCACTGTGCGCGACGCCGGTGCCGGCACTCATGAGCTGCACGTCGCCGGGGCGAATCACCGAGCCGGTACCCATGGAATCGCGATGCTGCAGCGCGCCTTCGAGCACGTAGGAGAAGATCTCCATGTCGCGGTGCGGGTGCGTGCCGAAACCTTCGGAGGGGTCGACGCGGTCGTCATTGATGACACGCAGATCGGAGAAGCCGACGGCTTGCGGGTTGTAGTAGCTGCCGAACGAGAAGGTGTGGCGCGAATGCAGCCAGCCGTGCTCGGCGACGCCGCGGGTTTCGGCTCGGGTGATGTCGATCATCTTCAGTACTCCGGTTGCGTGGTGCGGTGGACACCGCATGGAGGCCATCGTAGTGACGCCGGATCAGCCGATAAATCACTTAGGATGCGCAGGATCGTCATCTATAAGGCGACAATAGAACGGCCATGAACCAGATCGAAGACATGCGGTTGCTGGTGCAGACCATCGACGGCGGCAGCTTCACGCAGGCCGCCGAACGGCTCGGCCTGTCCAAGCAGTACGTCGCCAAGCGTGTCGCGGCACTGGAGGAGCGGCTCGGCGCGCGGCTGCTGATCCGCACCACGCGCAGCCTGCGCCTGACCGAGCTGGGCCTGCGCTACTACGAGCAGGCGCAGCAGCTGATCGAGCAGGTCGAGGCGCTGGAAACCTCGATCACGCAGCAGAACGCCAGCCCGCGCGGGCGGCTGCGCATAGCCGCGCCGATGAGCTTCGGCACGCTGCGGCTGGCACCGGCGCTGCCGCGTTTTCTCGCCGCGCATCCGCAGGTGGAGGTGGAGCTGGAGTTGAACGACCGCATCGTCGATCTGATCGGCGAAGGCTTCGACGTCGGCGTGCGTATCGGCACGCTGGCCGACTCGACGCTGATCGCGCAGCGCGTCGCCGATACGCCGATGTGGTGCTGCGCCAGCCCGGACTACGTCGCGCAGCATGGCCGACCCGAGCGGCCGGCAGACCTCCGTGGCCACGCCTGCCTGTCGTACGGGCACCAGCGCCATGTCGAATGGCGGTTCCGCCAGGACGGCAAGCCGCTCGCCGTCGCCGTGCAGGGCCGGCTCTGCGCCAACAACGGCGAGGTGCTGCGCGACGCCGCCTGCGCGGGCCTGGGCGTCGTCCAGCTGCCGGGCTTCCTGGTCGACGAGGCGCTGGCCGACGGCCGGCTCGTCAGCGTGCTCGACGGCTACCAGCCGCCGGCGCTCGGCATCCATACGCTGTATGCCAGCCATCGCCAGGTGTCGCTGGCGGTGCGCGCGTTCAGCGAGTTCATGCGCAGCAGCTTTGCGGCGGCGCCGCGCGGCCCGCATGGACTCGGCGCGCGCTGATCAGACGCGCCAGTTGGCGTTGCGCTCCCAGAACTCGACGCTGCGGCGATAGGCCTCGCGGTCGATCGCCACGCCGGAGCCGCCCTCCTCGACGCCCAGCGCATTGCGCAGCATGGTGATCGGCGCCATCGGGATCTCCTCCGGCTCGGCCGTCGCCAGACAGCCGACCACGCCCCAGTCGGCATCGATCGCCTCGCCTTCTTTCTGCATCTGCTCGCGGCTGTAGACGATGACGATCAGATAGTGGGCCAGCGGCGCTTCCAGCCCCTCGAACCAGCGCACCAGCACCGGCAGTTCGCGCTTGTTGCGCGCCTCGTAGCCGGACCGCAGCAAGTGGCGGTTGGCGTCGGTGATCGGGATCGTCAGACAGCGCGTCTGCGTCCAGTTGCGATGTACGTGCAGCTTGCAGAACGGCGCATAGCCGTCGAGCACCCGCAGCGGCGGCTCGGCGTTGAGATGCTGCTCGAAGGCCTCCGGGCTGCAGCCCTGGATGGCGTTGAGGCGAGCGTCGCGCGGGAACAGGCGCGGACGGGCGAAAGGGGTCAGGACGATGGACATGGCGGCATTGTCGGGGGCTTTGCGACGAGAGGCGAGGTGGCCACGCGCCCTCATCCGCCCCTTCGGGGCACCTTCTCCCGCAAGCGGGAGAAGGACAAAAAGCTCCCCTCTCCCGTATACGGGAGAGGGGCTGGGGGTGAGGGGGCGAGGCGCCTACACCGCCTGCCCTGCCGCATGCCCGGACGCCCAGGCCCACTGGAAATTGAAGCCGCCGAGATGGCCGGTGACATCGACGACCTCGCCGACGAAGTACAGGCCCGCCTGCTTCTGCGACTCCATCGTCCGCGACGACAGCTCGGTGGTGTCGACGCCGCCGAGCGTCACCTCGGCGGTGCGGTAGCCCTCGGTGCCGCTGGCGACCAGCGGCCACTGCTGCAGCTGCTCGCCGATCTCGCGCAGCGTCTGCCTGCGGATGTGGCGCATCGGCTTGTTGTCGAACCAGACCTCGCAGAGCCGCTGCGCGAAGCGCTTGGGAAACAGCTCGCCGAGCATGGTCTTGAGCTCCGCGTCCGGATGCCGCTGCTGCTGTTGCTGCAGCAGCTCGACCGCATCGGCGCCCGGCAGCAGGTCCAGCGTCAGCGCCGCGCCCGGCTCCCAGTACGAGGAGATCTGCAGGATCGCCGGACCGCTGATGCCGCGATGCGTGAACAGCATGGCATTGCGGAACTCGGCCTCGCCGCAGCGGGCGATCACCGGCAGCGAGACGCCGGCCAGATCGGCGTAGCGCTGCTGGTGCGTGCCGCTCTGCGTCAGCGGTACCAGTCCGGCCCGCGTCGGATGCACGCGGTGGCCGAACTGCCGCGCCAGCGCAAAGCCGAAGCCGCTGGCGCCCAGGCTGGGAATCGACAGGCCGCCGGTGGCGACGACCAGCGCCGGCGCGCGCTGGCGGCCGCGCGCGGTGTCGACGGTGAACCCGCCGTCCTGGTGGCGCACGCCACCGACGGCGCAGTCGACCTCAATCTGCACGCCGGCGGCAGCGCATTCGTCGAGCAGCATGCGCACGATCAGCTTCGACGACTCGTCGCAGAACAGCTGGCCCAGCTCCTTCTCGTGCCAGGCGATGCGGTGGCGCTCGACCATCTCCAGGAACTGCGCCGGCGTATAGCGCGCCAGCGCCGACTTGCAGAAATGCGGGTTGCGCGACAGGAAGTGGGCCGGCGTGGTGTGCAGATTGGTGAAATTGCAGCGGCCGCCGCCGGACATCAGGATCTTCTTGCCGACCCGGTTGGCGTGCTCGACGACCAGCACGCGGCGGCCGCGCTGCGCCGCGCTCAGCGCGCACATCAGGCCGGCGGCACCGCCGCCGATGATCAGGACATCGAAGGACATTGCGAACTGGGATCCGGGCCCCGGAGCGGGCGGGCGCGACTTTGCGGACAAGCGCCGCCGCTTGCAAGCGGCGGCGGCGGCCGCAGCGATGAGACCGCCGTCACGTCAGCCGCTGGCCGGCACGCGATTGCGACAGTTGCCGATGCCGGGATGGCGCGCTAATCGCTACGCTTTCAGTACCGGCGTGGGGGCGCCATCAGCGCGACATCTGCGCCGCGCAGGCTCCACGCCTGTCGCCGCACCCCAAAACCACGCCGTCACAGGAGTCCGCCATGAGCAGTGCGCCGCCCAAAACCGACAAGGCTGAAATCGATCTGATGCTGAAGCTGTCCTTCCTGGCCTATGCCGGCATCTACCGGCTCAGCCCCTGGGGCGCCGACCGCGCCGTCACCAAGGAAGTCAAGAAGCACGCCCCGACCCAGACCATGGCCTGGGGCCCCAAGAGCTCGACCTCGTTCCTCGACCTGTTCACCTCGACGCTGGCCTACATCACCAAGGACCGCGACGCCGAGGCCGCCGGCGAATCGCTGTACACGGTGGTGATCCGCGGCACCAATGTGCTGTCGTGGAGCACCGTGCTGTTCCAGGACCTGGCAGTGCACGACATGACACCGTGGAAGCTGCTGTCGCCGAACGCCGAGGTGCCCAAGGACAGCGACCCGGCGATCTACAAGGGCGCCGGCCGCACGCTGGACTATCTGAACGCGCTCAAGAGCAAGGGCCAGACCATCATCGACTTCCTGGCCGACAAGGTGGCGCACGAGAACGCCAGGATCCGCGTCACCGGCCATAGCCTCGGCGGCATGGCGGCAATGATGTACCCGGTGTGGATCCAGGACGAACTGACGGCGCGCGGTCTCGACATCAGCGGCCGCCTGACGGTCTGGCCGGTCGCCGGCATCACGCCGGGCAACCGGGATTTCGTCGATTACACCGAGGCGCTGTTTGCCAAGAACAAGAACAGCTATCTGCGCATCGTCAACGACCTCGACTTCGCCACCAAGGCCTGGCTACAGGACGCGCTCAGCACGGAGGTGCCGACCATGTATGCGCCGGAGGTCACGCTGAGCGACTTCGATCACGACATCATCGAGCTGTTCTACAACATCAGCCTCAACCGCGGGTACCAGCAGCCGCCCAACCACATGCTGGTGCCGTCGCAGCTCGGGCCGATCAAGTCCTGGTTCCTGCAGTTCGTATACCAGCACTTCGTGCCGTACCTGGAGTACCTGTCGAACACCGAGGAACGCGACGCGCTGCTGAAGATGCTCGGCATGGAGATGGGCAAGCGCCATCCGATCAACACCTTGCGCGTCACGCTGGCGACGCAGAAGCAGGAAGCGATCGCGCTGGCCGCCGAAACGGTCGAGGCCGCCAAGAAATCCGGCAAGGCCGCGGCCAAGAAGGCCGGCGCCACGCCGTTCGCCAAGGCCGCGTAAGCGCCGCCTGAAGCGCCGCGGCGCCAGCCTCAGCGGCTGACGTCGCGGTGCACGCGGGCGACGGCGTCGATCGCCGTCAGCGGTTCGTCGATTTCCAGCCAGCGCTGCCGCGTCTCCGGATTGACGCGCAGCAGCTCGGCCCAGCGGTACGCCACCCAGTTGCAGTCGTCGAGCCGCATCGGCTTGGGCAGCGCATAGCCGGGCACCAGGCGCTCGTCCAGCTCGCGCAGCTGCTCAGCCATCGCGCGGAAGCGCTCGGGCAGCGGCGTCGGCTCCGGCGGCTCGACCCCCTCCACCTCGCCGATGATCAAGCCGTCGTCCTGCACGCGGCGGCTCAGCAGTCGCAGCCGCTCGCCGCCGCGTGCCTGCAGCCGGTAGGTCGTCGGCGTCGGCTGGCTCCATTCGGTGATGCGCGCCAGGCAGCCGACCCGCTGCGGCACTGCCGGCGCGCCGACCTCGTAGCCCCCCTGGATCAGGAACACGCCAAAGCCCGTGTTGCGCTCCAGGCAGCGCCGCGTCATCGCCACGTAGCGCGGCTCGAAGATGTTCAGCGCCAGCACGCCGCCGGGGAACAGCACGTTGCCAAGCGGAAAGATCGGGAGTTCCATGGACGAGAACGGGGCAGACGTAAGGAAGCAACATTATCGCCGCCGCGCCGGCCGCGCACTTGACGGCGACGCTCACCGCGGGCCCAATCGCGACGTGCATCCATATCGTCCGGATACACACCAATCAGAACAAACAGGACCGGCGAGGTGCTCGACCGGTCGTCCGGGAGAGAGAACGATGTCCGTGTCGCCCGCCGCACAGAACTTCATGTCGCAACGAATGGGTCTCTACTGCAGCTGGATTTTTGCCGCGCTGACGGCGATCGGCTGGCTCGGCATCGCGCACTTCTACGCGCCGGCGCCCGCCGATCTGGGCATCGACGCCACCAAGACCTGGTTCTCGGAGACCTACCGCTGGCGCACCATCATCGGCTGCACGATCTTCTACATCGCCTGCGGCTTTCTGGTACCGGCGTCGATCCAGTTCGGCATCATGCTGGCGAAGATCGAAGGACGCTGGCCGCTTTGGTCGATCACCGCTGCGGTCGGCGGCATCTTCATCTCGATCATCATCTTCATGAACGCCTGCGCGTGGATCGTCACGGCCTACCGTCCGGAGACCAGCGCCGACGTGATCCAGTCCTGGAGCGACTGGGCGTGGATGGCCTTCCTGCTCGGCTGGATCTATCTGGTAGTGGAGATGCTGGCGACCGGCATCGTCGAACTGATGGACCGGCGGCCGGAACCGATGATTCCGCGCTGGCTGACCTGGGCCACCTTCGCCGGCGCCGCCGGTGAGCTGACGGCCATGGGTCCGGCCTTCTTCAAGAGCGGCCCGTTCGCCTATCACGGCCTGCTCGGCTTCTACATGCCGATGACGATCTGGGGCCTCTACCTGGTGCTGACGACCTGGTACATGCTCAAGGCGCTCAAGCGCGAAGAGGCCGCCGCACAAGCTTGAGCGTTTGCCGGCGGACCGGTCAGGCGCCGCTGGCGCGCTGCAGGCACATCGGCATCGCGTCGAACTGCGCTAACGATCGAGCAATTGCTGAATCAGGCCGGCGTGCGTGGCCAGCTGGCGCGTGGCGCGCAGACGCGGCTCCAGGAAGATCGCCGCCATCTCGTCCAGCGCCTGCTCGAAGCGCTCGTTGACGATCAGGTAGTCGTACTCGGCGTGATGGGCGATCTCGTCGTGCGCCTCCTGCATGCGCGCGGCGATGATTGCCTCGCTGTCCTGGCTGCGGCCGCGCAAGCGCCGCTCCAGCTCGGCCACCGATGGCGGCAGGATGAAGATGCCGATCGCCTGCGGCCATTCGCGCTTGACCTGCCGCGCGCCCTGCCAGTCGATGTCGAGGATGACGTCATGACCGGCATCGAGCAGCGCGCGCGTGGCGTCGCGGCCGGTGCCGTAGCGACGCCCGAAGACCTCGGCATGCTCCAGAAACTCACGCTGCCCGATCATCGACACGAAGCGCGCCTCGTCGACGAAATGGTAGTGCGTGCCATCGGCTTCGCCCGGCCGCGGCGAGCGCGTGGTGAACGACACCGAGATCGTCGCGGTCACGCCATGCTCGGCGAGCCTCGGCACCAGGGCGCGCGTCAGGCTGGTCTTGCCGCCGCCGCTCGGCGCAGAAACGATGAACAGACTGCCCTGGCTCATGAGGCTCTCCCGATTGGCGGCGCGAGTCTAGCGCGCCGCGACCTTCCGTCGAACTGCCCGCTCACTCGATGTTCTGCACCTGCTCGCGGATCTGCTCGATCGCCACTTTCATCTCGACAGCGCAGCGCGTCATCTCGGCATCCTGCGACTTCGATGACAGGGTATTGGCCTCGCGGTTGAGTTCCTGCATCAGGAAGTCGAGGCGGCGGCCGACCGATTCTCCGCGTGACATCGCCTGGCGGACCTCGTGCAGATGGCTGAGCAGACGCGACATCTCCTCCTCGACATCGAGTCGCTGCGCGTTCAGCGCGATCTCCTGCGCCAGGCGCTGCGGTTCGATCTCCACGCCCAGCTCGGCGCAGCGTGCGCGCAGACGCGCCAGCCATTGCTCGCGGACCAGCGGATGGCGGGCGCGCACCTGCGCCACCAGGCGCTCCAGCAGCTCGCAGCGTTCGAGCATGTATTGCAGCAGTCGCTCGCCTTCGCGCGCGCGCGCCGCGCCGAAATCAGCCAAGGCCGCTTCGAACAGCTTGCGGGCGGCGGCCAGCAGGGGCGCGAAATCCGCCTGCTGCTCGCGCATCACGCCGGGGAACGCCAGAACGCGAATCGGGTCGGGCACGCTGGTGGCGCCGAGTTCGGCATTGACGGCATCGAGCGCGTCCTTGAGCTGCGTGATGCGCTCACCGTCGAGCTCGATGCGTTCGGCGCCGCCGGCTTCGCGGATATAACGCAGCCCGCATTCGACCTTGCCGCGTGCGAGCTTGGTGGACGCCGCCTGACGCAGCTCGCCTTCCAGCACGCGAAACTCGTCCGGCATCTTCAGCTGCACGTCGAGATAGCGGTGATTGACCGAGCGCAGCTCCCACACCAGGCGTCCCCAACTGGCGGACGTTTCGACGCGGGCATAGCCCGTCATGCTGTGAATCATCGGCAATGCTCCGTTCGGCTTGGCGCGCCCTGATGGCGACGCGATGAGGGCGGCGATTGTAGCGGCTGGACCGACACGACAGCGACGAGCGGGCTTTCAGGACAGCGAGGCAGACCCGGCCTGCATTGCACAGGCGGCACGACAAGGTGGCAGAAAGAACGGGCGGCAGGCCTGCGGCCTTGCCGCCCGTTGCGGCGTTGTCTTGCCGCCCTGCCCGGCTACTTACTTGGTGACCTTCTTCACGACCTTCTTGGCAACCTTCTTGACGGCCTTGACCGCCTTCTTGGCAACCTTGACGGCCTTCTTCACCGGCGCCTTCTTGGCAACCTTCTTCACCGCCTTCTTCGCAGCAACCTTCTTGGCCGGAGCCTTCTTGGCAAGCTTCTTCACGGCCTTGGTGGCTTTCTTAGCGGCCTTCTTGGCCGGCGCCTTCTTAACAGCTTTCTTCGCAGCAGCCATCGTCATATTCCTCCATGGAGCCACTATGCTCGCGGAGATCTCCGCGCGGATATCGCATAGACATGCCATGCATGTTTACACAATGTGAATTTTTACTGATAAAAAGTTTTCGAATCAACGTCTTCATCAGGACAAAACTCAGAAGATCATGTCTGTTCATCGCTTCGCGTGCTGCGTCACCGTCATCGCGCTGACGCTGTCCGCGTGTCTCGTCGATGCCCGCAAACCCAGCGCTGATGCGGCTTTCACGGGCTCGCGCAGTTTGCGTTACGAGATCGTTCGCATGCATACGCATGACGCTTCACGCTTCACGCAAGGGCTCGAGTTCGGTGACGGCGCCTTGCTTGAAAGCGTTGGCTTGTATGGCCGTTCTGCGCTAACTGCGACGCGCATCGGCAGCAGCAGGCCGCTGCGCGAGCGTCGCCTGCAGGACGATGTGTTCGCCGAAGGACTGACGATGCTCGGTCAGCGCATCTATCAGTTGAGCTGGCGCGAAGGCTTGCTGTTCATCTACGACCGCGACTTCAAACTGCTGGGGACGCGTCGTTACGAAGGCGAAGGCTGGGGGCTCGCCAACGACGGCGAGCAGCTGATCATGAGCGACGGCAGCGCGCGGCTGAGCTTCCGCAGCGCCGATGACTTCCGGGTGCTGCGCAGCATCGAGGTGCACGATGGCGGCCGTCGGGTGGCGATGCTCAACGAGCTGGAGTACGCCGCAGGCCTGCTGTTTGCCAACGTCTGGTTGAGCGATCGCATCGCCGTGATCGATCCGGCCGATGGCCGCGTGCTGGCCTGGCTGGAGCTCGACGCGCTGCGCGAACAGCTGCCCGCGCTGACGCGGCATAACAGCGACGCCGTGCTCAATGGCATCGCCCATGACGCCAGTACCGGCCATTTCTACGTGACGGGCAAGCTGTGGCCGCGGCTGTTCGAGCTGCGCATCGACGAGCTGCCGCGGCCGCCGTCCGGCCGCGCGCGCTGAACGCGGCGTTCAGAAGTCGACGCGCGTTTCCTGCTCGGCGCGCACGGTGGTCTCGCGCTCGCTGAAATCCACGGCGTCGTTGCGCTCGGGGTCGTCGCGGCCGGCATCGCAGGTGAAGGCAACGGTGTAGTCGCCGGCCGGCAGATAGGCGGCGATGTAGCTGCCGTCACTGAACGGGATCGTCGAACTCAAGGGCCGCGCGCCGCTGCCGCCGACGTCGTCGGCATCGAGCTCATGGCCGCTGTAGACGTAGACCGCCGGCACGCAGCCGCTGACGATGCGCGTGGGGCTGACGTTGCCGACGATCGTGCCGCTGCGTCGATCCTCGACCGCGCGCAGCCGCGGCACCAGGCGATAGGCATCGGGCTCATCGTCGTCGGGCATGCGCAGCGAACTGCGCAGATCGAAGTCCAGCGTCAGCCGCGTGCGCTTGTTGTCGTCCACCTCGAAATCGAACGGCACGCCCAAGCCGCTGCTGGCGTCGTCGGGCACGTACAGCGCACGGCGCGGCCCGCTGCGCGGCTGCACGTACGAGGCGAAGCGGTCCGGCGCGCTGTCGATACGCAGGCGGATCTGCTCGTAGCGCCCCGAGCGCAGATTTTCGTTGTCGAGCAACTTGAAGGCGTCGCCGTTGCGCAACTGCATCAGGTCGATCGAGAGTGCTGGCGAGAAGTCGAAGCTTTCGCGCTCGCCGTCTTGCGCATACAGGTCGACGCGCGAGATCGAAACGACCACGGCATCGACGTCGTCGATCGGCGCATCGGTGATCTGCAGGTCGATGCGGCCGTCGTCGAACAGCTCACAACCAGCGAGCGACAGGCCGGCACAGGCGACGATCGCGAGCAGGGGTTTGGAGATCTTGGTCATGGCGCCATCTTCGCAGCGGCCGGTGGCGACGCGCCAGCAGGCGCGGCCTCGACGACGGGAAATGCGGCTCAGGACGCGGCCGTGTCGAGCCAATGACAGGCGGCGCTGCTGCCGTCGGCGAAGCGCCGCTCGGCGGGGATGTCCGAGGCGCAGCGCGAGCCGGCATCGGGGCAGCGGCTGCTGAACAGGCACCCGCTCGGCGGCATCGACAGATCCGGCAAGGCTCCGGCGCGGGCGGCGTGCTGGCGCATCCGCAGGCGCCCCGGAATCGCCGCCAGCAGGGCCCGCGTGTAGGGATGACGCGCCTGCGCGAACAGCAACGCGCGCGGCGCCTGTTCCATCGCCTTGCCGAAGTACATCACCAGGACGCGGTCACTGATATGGCGAACCACGGCGAGGTCGTGCGAGATGAACAGCATCGCCAGCTGCAGGCGGCGCTGCAGGTCGCGCAGCAGATTGACGATCTGCGCCTGTACCGACACGTCGAGCGCCGATACCGGCTCGTCGCAGATCAGCAGCCGCGGCCGCACGATCAGCGCGCGCGCCAGCGCGATGCGCTGGCATTGGCCACCGGAGAACTCGTGCGGCTTGCGCCGCGCATCGGCCAGCGCGATGCCGACCTGCTCCAGCATCTCGCGCACGCGCGCCTCGCGCTCGATCGCACCCAGCTCCGGCCACAGCACGCGCAGCGGCTCGGCCACCGCGTCCGCGACGTTCATGCGCGGATCCAGGCTCGCCAGCGGATCCTGGAACACCATCTGCACATCGCCGCGCAGCTTGCGCCAGCCTGCGGCATCGAGCGTCGCCAGCTCCTCGCCATCGAAGCGCGCCGAACCGGCATCGATCTTCTGCAAGCCCACCAGCGTCCGCGCCAGCGTCGACTTGCCCGATCCGGACTCGCCGACCACGCCCAGCGTCTCGCCCGCGCGCAGCTCGAAACTCAGATCGTCGATCGCGCGCAAGACCCCGGCCCGCTGCCACGGCCATGCGCGGCGCAGCGGATAGCGCACCGACAGATGGCGAACCGAGAGCAGGGGTGATGCGATTGTCATGAGGGTGTGCAGATGCCGAAGCGGACGAGATGATCGTTGTGAGCAGGCCCGAGGTCGCGTCGCCCGCGCGCAGCCGTACATCGGTACGGCGAGCACGGGCGGCGCGAGATCGGGCCGCGCAGCAGATCAGCTCGTACGCTTCACTCGAGGAGAGAGCGGAGCATCCACGCCGTCTTCTCGTGCAGCTGCATGCGCTGCGTCAGCAGATCGCAGGTCGGCTCGTCCTGCGCCTTCTCGGCAGTGGGGAAGACGCTGCGCGCGGTCTTCGCGCAAGCTTCGTGTCCCTTCACCAGCAGGCGCACCATCTCCATCGCCTCGGGCACGCCGTCGGTTTCCTCGATCGACGACAGCGCGGCGTACTGCTTGTAGGTGCCCGGTGCCGGGAACCCCAGCGCGCGGATGCGCTCGGCGACCAGATCGACGGCCAGCGCCGACTCGTTGTAATGCGTCTCGAACATCAGGTGCAGGGTGTTGAACATCGGCCCCGTGACGTTCCAGTGGAAGTTGTGGGTCTTCAGGTACAGGGTGTACTCGTCGGCGAGCAGGCGCGACAGGCCATCGGCTATCGCCTTGCGGCCACCCTTGTCGATGCCGATGTCGATCTTCGGCGCCGCGCCGTCTTTTTCCTTCGTCTTGGCCTTGGCCATCGTCAGCTGCCTCCGTTGCGGAAATGGATCAGAGGCCGTCAGTCTAGGCGGCAGCGCGCAAATGGGAAATGCAGTGTTCTGCTCGACTCGATTGCGCCCGACTATCGTGCCGTACCAAGACCGCCGCCTACATCAGCTTGGCCTTGCGGTAGTAGCTGAAGATGTCGCCGAGATTGCGCTGCGGCGTCCAGTCGAAGGTCTGGCGGAACAGCGAGCCGTCGATCGTCACCGGATATTTCAGGTAGTTGATCAGGTACGGCGGGAAGAAGGCGCGGCGGTTCAGCGCCGCGCTGATCAGCCTCGGCAGCAGCGGCGGGATCGACGGCACCGGCATCGCGCGGCAGCCACACTGTTCGACCGCATCCGTCCAGGTCACATAGTCGTCCGGCGCGACGTTGTAGATACCCGGCCGGTTGCGCTCGAAGGCACGCAGCAGTGCATCGGCCATGTCGTCGACATGCAGGAACTGCATCAGCGGCGAAAACCCCATCAGCACGGGCACCAGGGGTCGCGACAGCAACAACGACATCGTGTTGCGCACGCCCGGGCCGAGCACGTTGCAGGGCCGCAGGATGCTGATGTTCAGCTCCGGCGCCTTCCACAGATAGATCTGCGCCAGGCTCTCAAGCTCGACCGAATCGACCAGATCCTGCGTCAGCTCGCTGGCCTTCAGCGGCGCATCCTCGTCGAGCAGCGCCGGGTTGTAGGCGGAGGCGCCGTAGACGAAATAGGTCGAATGCACGAGCAGCTGGCTCACGCCGTATTTGCGGCACAGTTCGAACAGATGCTTGCCGCCGAGCACATTGGCGTTATAGCGACGCATGCGGTCGTGCTCGTGCGTGAACACGCGGCCCAGATGCAGGACCGCGTCGATCCGGTGGCGGCGGAAAACTTCCTCGAAACCGCGCTTGTCGAATTCGACCTTGTACGAGGGAATGTCGGCATCGGTCTCCACCTTGCGGCGGAAGTCGACGGCGATGATCTGGCAAGAGCCGTGCAGTCGCGCAATCACCCGCTTCGCCAGCGAGCCGGCGGCACCGGTGACGAGCACGGTCTTGCGCGGCGGCGTGCTCATGCGCCGGGCCACTGGTAGAGACGCGTGCGTTCGGCCCGGCCACGCTCGATCAGCGCGGCGATGGCGTTCTTGACCTGATCGACGCGGGCGATCACCTCTTCCTCGCCGGCAGCGTCATTGTCGAAACGCAGCGGCGCGCCGAAGCGCAGCGATACGCGCGCCGGCAAGGGCAGAGGCAAGGCCAGTGGCAGATAGGGCAGACCGAGCAGCCGGGCGAGCGGCGCGATGTTGCCGAGCGAGGGCATGATCTCCTCGCAGCCGATCACGCCGACCGGCACGATCGGCGTCCCGGTCTGCATCGCCAGATGCATGAAGCCGCTGCCGAAACGCTGCAACTGGTAGCGCTCGCGATACGGCTTGCCGGAGCCGCGCACGCCTTCCGGAAAGACGATGATCGCCTCCTCCTGCTGCAGCATCTTCTGGCAGTTGTGCGGATCGCCGATCACTGCGCCCACCCGCGTCATCAGCGTGCCGACCCAGGGCACGGTGGACACGAAGCGTTCGATCATCGCGCGCGGCGCGCGCGGACCGTGCTCGTTGCTGGCAAGCGCGCAGCCGATCAGCATGCCGTCGACCGGCAGCTGCCCGGAGTGGTTGGCGACGATCAGCACACGTCCCTGCGCGGGCACGTGCTCCAGGCCCTGCGCCTGCGCGTGGAAATAGTGTCGGTACAGCCAGCGGCTGAGGCCGAGCGCGACCGCCGCGGCGTCCTCGTGGTAGCCCCAGGCGTCGTAGCCGAAGCTGCCGACCGGCTTGGGCATTCGCCGCATCAGCGCCTGCACGTCCGGTGTGACGATGCGGCGCTGCCAGTCCTGGCGAGACAGCAAGGTCCGTGCGGCCTTGGCGAGGTTCACGGCGCCCGCACCGCTCAGCCCGGCGTCAGGCCGCCTGCCTGGATCAGTTCGATGAACGGCTGCGGGAACACGCCGAGCACCAGCATCAGGATGGCCAGCAACAGCATCACCATGCCACCGGTGCGCTGCGCCCAGTCCAGCGGCGCGCTGAAGCGGGCCTTCTCCGGGTCCGGCAGGTACAGCGAGATCAGCACGCGCAGGTAGTAGTACAGGCCGATGGCGCTGCCGACGATCAGGGCGCCGAGCAGCCACCAGCTCTGCGCGCCGACGCCGGCGGCGATCACGTAGAACTTGCCGATGAAGCCGGCGGTAGCCGGGATGCCGGCCAGCGACAGCAGCATCACCGTCAGGATCGACGCCAGATACGGACGCCGCCAGAACAGGCCGCGGTAGTCGTAGATCAGGTCGGCGTCACGCTCGCCCATCGGGCTGGAGGTCAGTGCGACGACGCCGAAGGCGCCGAGCGTGGTGACGACGTAGGTCAGCAGATAGATGCCGACCGCCTCGATCGCCAGGGGACCGCCGGCGAGCAGGCCGACCAGGCAATAGCCGAAGTGCGCGATCGACGAGTAGGCGAGCAGTCGCTTGATGTTGTTCTGGCGCAGTGCCAGCAGATTGCCGATCAACATCGACGCGAACGCCAGCGCGCTGAGCACCTCGACCAGCTGCACCTGGCGGTAGCCGCCGGCCTCGACGAAATAGCGCATCAGCACCGCGAACACCGCCACCTTGGACGCCGAGGCCAGGTAGCTGGCGACCGGCGCCGGCGCGCCCTCGTAGACGTCCGGCGTCCACAGGTGGAACGGCACCAGCGACAGCTTGAAGGCGATGCCGACCAGCAGCAGACCACCGCCGAGCAGGGCGATGGCATTGTCGCCGGCGGCAAAAAAAGCGCCGACTTCGCGGAAGGCCAGCGAGCCGGCCTGCGAATAGATCAAGGCGATGCCGAACAGGATGAAGGCCGAGGCGACTGCCGACAGCACCAGGTACTTGAGGCCGCCTTCCAGCGAACGGCGCTTCTTCACCGGGTAGGCGATCATCGCGTACAGCGGCACGCTGAGCAGTTCCAGGCCGATGAACAGCGAGGCGAAATGCGTCGCGCAGGCCAGCGTCATGCCGCCGAGCACGGACAGCGCGAGCAGCAGGTACAACTCCTCCTTCTCGCCCTGGAAACCTTCGAGGTAGGCATGCGACAGCGTCGCCGTGGCCAGCGTGGTGATCGCCATCATCACCATGTAGAGCAAGGCGTATTTGTCGACGACCAGCAGCGGCGTCACCTGCTGCGCACCTTCCTGGAAGAAGAACAGCCAGATCATCGCCACTGTCGCGACATTGCCGCCGATGACGGCCAGCGTGGCGTTCATGCGGTGATGCCGCTTGAAGGCGATCGCCAGCATGACGGCGACGATCGTCGCCGAGACGATCAGGATCGGCAGCAGCGCCAGCAATTGCGGAGTCGTGATGGTCATGGCGACACCCCGGTGGCACCCGAGGCAATGCCGGCTTGCGCCGTGTGGTAGATCGAATGCACGTGCTGCAGGAAGGCAGCCGAGGTATCCAGCACCGGCTGCGGGTGCACGCCGAGCAGCAGCAGCAATACGCCCAGCACCGCCATCGACGCCAGCTCGCGCTTGCCCAGATCCTTGATCGGTTCGGAGCCCTGTGTCGGCCCCATGAAGGCGCGCTGGATCAGGATCAGCGAGTAGACCGCACCGACCACGAGGCCCGTGGCAGCCAGCATGGTGATCACCGGATCGACCGACCAGGTGCCCAGCAGGATCAGGAACTCGCCGACGAAGTTGCCGAGCCCCGGCATGCCCAGTGCGGCGATGGTGAAGAACAGCGCGATCGACGGCAGATACGACATCCGCGACCACAGGCCACCCATCTTGGACAGCTCACGCGTGTGCAGGCGCTCGTAGATCTCGCCACAAAGCATGAACAGCGCACCGGCCGACAGGCCGTGCGCGAGCATCTGCACGATCACGCCCTGCAAGGCCTGTTCGGTGCCGGCGTAGATGCCGATCAGCACGAAACCCATGTGACTGACCGAGGAATAGGCGATCAGGCGCTTGATGTCGTTCTGCTGCAGGCACATCAGCGCGCCGTAGATGATGCCGACGACACCGAAGGCCATCGCCACCGGCGCGAACTCGGCGGAGGCGTTCGGGAAGATCGGCAGCGCGAAACGCAGCATGCCGTAGGCAGCGGTCTTCAGCAGGATGCCGGCCAGATCGACCGAGCCCGCGGTCGGCGCCTGCGAATGCGCATCCGGCAGCCACGAATGCAGCGGCACCATCGGCGTCTTGACCGCGAAGGCGATGAAGAAGCCGAGCATCAGCAGCCACTCGGTGCTCGCCGACATGCTGGTCTTCAGCAGATCCATGTAGTCGAAGCTGACGATGCCGGTCGACTGGTAGTGCGCGAACACCAGGCCGAGGATCGCCAGCAGCATGATCAGGCCGGACGCCTGCGTGAAGATGAAGAACTTGGTCGCCGCATAGATGCGTCCCTTGCCGCCGGGGGCGTTGTGGCCCCACAGCGCGATCAGGAAGTACATCGGCACCAGCATCATTTCCCACAGGAAGAAGAACAGGAACAGGTCCAGCGTGAGGAACACGCCGACCACGCCGCCGAGGTTCCACAGCAGGTTGAGATGGAAGAAGCCGACGTTGCGGTTGATTTCACGCCACGAGCAGGCCACCGCCATCACGCCGAGCAGGTTGGTCAGCACCACCAGCATGATCGACAGGCCGTCCAGGCCCAGATGCAGCGAAATGCCGAAGCGCGGAATCCACGGCACGCGGTATTCGATCGTCCACTGCGGCACGCCGTCGACCGGCGCCAGCGAGTAGTCGCCGGTCACCCACAGCCAGACCGAGATGCCGAGCGCGAACAGCATCGTCGCCAGCGCCACCCAGCGCGGGAAGCCGCGACCGACGATGCGCTCGCCCTGCCACGACAGCAGGCCGCCGATGAAGGGGATGAGGATCAGCCAGAGAAGGATCATGGGCGTGGCTTCAGAGGATGATCACGGCCGCGACGATCAGGATCGCGCCGGCAGCGGTGGCGCCGGCGTACCAGCGCAGCTGACCGGTCTGCGTCTGCGTCAGCCGGGAGTTGAGGGCAAGGCTCAGCCTTGGAATCAGACCGATGGCCTGATCGGCGACATCGCGACGGTTCAGATGCGCCAGGCCGAAGTACGGCTTCACGAACAGCCAGTCATACAGCCAGTCGAAGCCGAAGGCCGCGCGCCACCAGGCGAACAGCGGCCGACCGATAAACGAATTGCGGATCGCCGCCGACACGCCGCGGAACTTGAGGAACAGCAGCCAGGCCAGCGCAATGCCGGCAAACGACACCAGCACCGAGGTGATCTCCAGCTGATGCTTGGCGTGCTCCAGCTCCTCGGCGATTGCCGCCTGCGGCAGCACCGCATCGAGCGGGATGTGGATGAAGCCGCCGAACAGCGCCGCGATGGCCAGCACCAGCAGCGGCAGGCCGTGATCGATGCCGTGCGGCTTGTGCACCTCATGCCCGTGCGCCTCGCCGAAGAAGGCGATGAAGATCAGGCGGAAGGTGTACAGCGCCGTCATGAAAGCGCCGGCCAGGCCCATCCAGTAGAACTCGGCGTGGCCGTAGGCCCAGGCCTGGAACAGGATCTCGTCCTTGGAGAAGAAGCCCGAGGTGCCGGGGAACGCGACCAGGCCCAGCGAGCCGATCAAAAACACCCAGAACGTGAAGGGGATCTGCTTGCGCAGGCCGCCCATCTTGAAGATGTCCTGCTCGTGATGGCAGGCGAGGATCACCGAGCCGGCCGACAGGAACAGCAGCGCCTTGAAGAAGGCATGCGTCATCAGATGGAACACGGCCGGCTGGTAGGCCCCGGCGCCGAGCGCCAGGAACATGTAGCCGATCTGCGACATCGTCGAGTACGCCAGCACCTTCTTGATGTCGGACTGCGTCAGCGCGATGAAGCCCGCCATCAGCAGCGTGATGCCGCCGACCCAGCCGACCGCTTCCAGCGCCAGCGGCGCCAGCTCGAACAGCACATGCGTGCGCGCGATCAGGTAGACACCGGCGGTGACCATCGTCGCGGCGTGGATCAGCGCCGACACCGGCGTCGGGCCGGCCATGGCATCCGGCAGCCAGGTCTGCAGCGGAATCTGCGCCGACTTGCCGACCGCACCGCCGAGCAGCAGGAACGCTGCCGCGGTGATCAGCGGGTCGCCGGCCTTGAAGGCCTGCGGCGCTGCCTGCAACAGGTCGTGCAGGTCCAGCGTGCCGAGCGCCTGGTAGAGGATGAACAGGCCGATCGCCATGAAGGTGTCGCCGACACGCGTGACGATGAAGGCCTTGCGCGCGGCCGCGCCGTTGGCGGCGTCCTGGAACCAGAAGCCGATCAGCAGGTACGAGGCCAGACCCACGCCTTCCCAGCCGAAGAACAGCAGCAGCAGGTTGTCGCCGAGCACCAGCACCAGCATCGCCGACACGAACAGGTTCATGTAGGCGAAGAAGCGCGCATATGCCTCGTCGCCGCGCATGTACCAGGACGCGAACAGATGGATGAAGGCGCCGACGCCGGTGATGACGCCGAGCATCAGCATCGACAGCTGGTCGAGGCGGAAGGCGAAGCGCGGCGCGAAGCCATCGACGCTCATCCAGGTGCCGACGACCTTGACGTAGCTTTCGCCGGCCGGCAGCTGGTAGAACTCGAAGCCGATGTACGCCACCAGCAGCGCCGACAGCGAGACCGAGCCAACGCCGATGACGGCCGCAAGGTTCTCGGACAGGCGCTTGCCGCCGAGGGCGAGCAGCACGAAGCCGATCAGCGGCGACAGGATGACGAGAAAGAGCTGTTCCATCAGTTCACTTCCCCAACACTCGCGCCTGCCGTCCATGGCGCGACCTCAGATGCCTGATCTACCCCCGGCCCGGCCAGTGTTTGGCTCAAGCGGGACTGACATTGAGTCAGTCCCGATCCGGCCAAACACGGCCGGGCGTTCGGAACCACTGAAAACTTCGTTTTCATAGCGTGGTCCCTCACCCCTTCATCTCGGATGCCGCATCCACATCCAGGGTGTGGAAGCGGCGGTACAGCTGCAGCAGGATCGCCAGGCCGACCGAGGCCTCGGCCGCGGCCAGCGTCAGCACCAGGATGAACATGATCTGGCCGTCGGCCTGCTGCCAGCGGCTGCCGGCGCTGATGAAGGCCAGGCCGGCGCCGTTCATCATCACTTCCAGCGACATCAGCATGAACAGGATGTTGCGGCGGACCATCACGCCGAGCAGGCCGAGCGAGAACAGCACCGCCGCCACGGCCAGGCCGTGCTCCATCGGGATGCCGCTCAGTTCCGGTGTCGTCATTCTTGTAGGACTCCCCTTCCTCGATCCGTGGTCAGTCGTTGCGACCGAGGTGGTAGGCCGCGACCAGCGCCGCGAGCAACAGCATCGACGCCAGTTCGACGGCGAGCAGATAAGGTCCGAACAGCACGATGCCAACCTGCTTGGCGTCAACCGTGGCCAGCGCCGCCGGCTGCGAACTGCCGCCCAGCAGCACATAGAGCAGGCCGGCGAGCAGCAGCAGCGACAACACACCGGGGCCGACCCAGACCTTGGGCTTGAGCCACTGCGCTTCCTGCCGGCTGGTCTCGGGGCCGAGATTGAGCATCATCACCACGAACACGAACAGCACCATGATCGCGCCGGCGTAGACGATCACCTCCAGCGCGCCGGCGAACGGCGCGCCGAGCATGAACAGCATGCCGGCGATCGCCAGCAGTGCGACAACCAGGTTGAGCAGCGCGTGCACCGGGTTGCGGCCGCAGATCATCAGCACGGTGCCGAGCACCGCGATGGTTGCGGCGACATAGAAGAACACGTTGTCCAGGTTCATGGCAGCAGGCTCTTGACGTCGACCGGCGGCGCTTCGTTGGCGGCGGCGCCCTTGGGCTTGCCGGCGATCTCCATGCCGGCGACGCGGTAGAAGTTGTAGTCCGGGTACTTGCCGGGACCGCTGATCAGCAGGTCTTCCTTCTCGTACACCAGCGTCTGCCGCTTGAACTCGGCGAGCTCGTAGTCCGGCGTCAGCTGGATCGCCGTGGTCGGGCAGGCTTCTTCGCACAGGCCGCAGAAGATGCAGCGCGAGAAGTTGATGCGGAACCACTCCGGATACCAGCGGCCGTCGTCCTTCTCCGCCTTCTGCAGCGAGATGCAGGCGACCGGGCAGGCGACCGCGCAGAGGTTGCAGGCGACGCAGCGCTCCTCGCCGTCCGGATCACGCGTCAGCACGATGCGGCCGCGATAGCGCGGCGGCATATAGGGCTTGACCTCCGGATACGGGATCACGTCGCGCTTGCGGAACGTGTGACTGGCGATCATCACGATGCTGCGCAGCGTCGTGTAGATCCCGCTGAAGAATTCCTTGAAAGTCATCCTCAGGCTCCTTGCGACTGCCACAGCAGGACGGCGGCAGTTCCCAGCAGATTGATCAGCGTCAGCGGCAGGCAGATCTTCCAGCCGAAGCTCATCAGCTGGTCATAGCGCGGCCGCGGCAGCGAGGCACGCAGCAGGATGAAGACCAGCATGAAGAAGAAGGTCTTCATCGCGAAGTACAGCAGCCCCAGCAGCGGGTAGTCGTCGATGAAGGGACCGCGCCAGCCACCGAAGAACAGCGTGACGAGAACGGCCGAGATCAGCACCACGCCGATGTACTCGCTGAGCATGAACATCGCGAACTTCATGCTCGAATATTCGGTGTGGAAGCCCTGCGCCAGTTCGGACTCGGCTTCCGGCAGATCGAACGGCGCACGGTGCACGACGGCAATGCCGGCGATCGCGAAGGTGCAGAAACCGAGGAACTGCGGAACGATGTTCCAGAGGCCCGCCTGCGCGTCGACGATGGTGCGCAGGTCGAACGAACCCGCCTGCATGACGATGCCCATCAGCGACAAGCCCATGAAGACCTCGTAGCTGACCGTCTGCGCGGTGACGCGCACGCCGCCGAGCAGCGAGTACTTGCTGTTGCTCGACCAGCCGCCGAGCATCACCGCGTAGACCTCCAGGCCGGCCAGCGCCAGGAACACCAGCAGGCCGACGTTGAGATCGGCGATGCCCCAGCCCGGCGCGATCGGGATCACCATGAACATCAGCAGCGTCAGGCCCATGCCGAGCATCGGCGCCATGACGTAGGTGAACTTGTCGACGAACGGCGGCGTCCAGTCTTCCTTGAACAGCGCCTTGACCATGTCGGCCAGCACCTGGCCGAGGCCGAAGGGGCCGACACGGTTCGGGCCGTAGCGGTCCTGCCAGACGCCGAGCATGCGGCGCTCCAGCCAGGTGGTCCAGGCCATCGTCAGCATGACGGTGACGAGGATCACCAGCGTCTTGGCGATCGCGATCAGCGACTCGACGACACGCGGGTGCTCGGTAAACCAGGTGCAGATGGCGTCGATCACGCGTCAGCCTCCGAGCAGCGTCGCCGTCGCGCCGGGCGCGAGGAACGGAATGCCATCGAAACCCGCCGGCAGGCCGACGGTGCCGGCCGGCAGCGCATCGCTGAGCCGCACGGGCAGCTTGAGCAGCTGGCCGTCGATCGACAGCGTCGCATGGCCGCCCGCGCCGGCGCGGGCGGCATCCGCGCGATTGAGCGCGACGAAGGCCGGCTCACTGCGCTCGCGGATCGGCTTGGCGCGCTTGGACAACTCGTCGCCGCCGAAATGCTGCGGCAGCGCCAGCACGTGCAGCGTGCCGCTGTGCGCGGCAAACGCGGCCGGCACGTCATCGAAGTAGCCGCGGGTGCTACCGCCCGCCAGCAGCTGCTTGCCGGAATTGCCACCGCGCAGGGCGCCACCGATCTCGTCCTGGAACTTGTTCCAGGCGCTCGGCGAGTTCCAGCCTGGCGACCAGGCGTACGGCACCAGCTCGCTGGGGCGGTCGAGGCTGCCGACGCCGTTGTAGCCTTCCATCGAGAAGTTCAGCGGCGCGTCGATGTCCTGCGGCTGGCGCGGCTCGTGCACCGACTGGTTGGCGCGCATCGCGGTGCGGCCGGAGTAACGATGCGGCTCGCGCGCGACCTTGAGGCCGTCGATGCGGAACGCCGAGTTGGGCGCTGCGGCGACGATGCCGGCCAGCGCCGGCACCGCCTGCGCGACGGCCTGCGTCGCCGCATCGAGGTTCGGCCAGCTGACATCCTTGAGTTGCACCAGCCAGCGCCAGCCGTCGCTGAGCGCGATCTTGGCGTCGTAATAGGTCGGATCGAAGACCTGGAAATAGCGCTGCGCGCGGCCTTCGTAGTTGACGAAGGTGCCGTCGGATTCGAACACCGTCGCCGCCGGCAGCACGAGCTGCGCGCGCGCGGTGGTCTCGGTGGCCTGGTGGTCGATGACGATCAGCGGCTTGCCCGACGCCAGCGCGGCGTCGACGCGCGCCTTCGGGGCACGGCGATAGAGATCGTTCTCCAGCACCACCAGCGCGTCGAAGTCCTTGGCGGCGAGGCGGTCCAGCGCGACGTCCAGCGGCTTCGGCTCCAGCAGCGCCAGACCGAAGCTGTTGGCTTCCGGCAGGCTCAGCGCCAGGCTGGCCTGGGCGTTGTTCTTGTGCAGCGCCCAGGCGACGTTGGCGGCAGCCTGCAGCACCGCGGCCGAAGCCGCGCCGGTGCCCGACAGCACCAGCGGACGCTTGGCCTTGGCCAGCGTCTGCGCGACTTCATCGGCCAGCGCCGTGGTCGCAGCGTCCAGGCCGCTGACAGCCGGAGCCGAGGGATCGAGCGCGGCGGCAACGGCAAAGCCGAAGCGCGCCAGATCGTCCGGCGCGGCGCGCAGGGTCTTGGTGGCCAGATCATCGACGCGCGTCGCATCGACGCTGGCGACGAACACCGGCGACTTGCCGCGCTGGACCAGATCGGCGAGGGCGATGACCTGCCATTCCGGCACGTTCTTCTCGGCGCCCATCTCGCGCGACTTGCCGCGCGCGGCCTGGCGCAGCGCCAGCGCGAAGCGCGGCGCGGTGGCCGTCGGGTCCTCGCCGAGCACCAGCACGGCGTCGGCTTCCTCGATCTGGCTGATGGTCGCCGCCGGCACCGGGCCGTCGCGGACGATGTTCAGCGCCAGTTTGACCAGCGCGCCTTCGTGGGCGGCGTGGCCATCGTAGAAATTGTCGGCGCCGACCAGTTCGCGCAGCGCGAAGTTGGCCTCGACACTGGCGCGCGGCGAGGCGATGCCGATCAGCTTGCCGGCGCCCTGCAGGATCACGCGGCCCGCCGACAGCGCCTCGGCGACGCTGGCCACGGCGTTCTGTACCAGCGGCTGGCGCGGGCGCGCCTTGTCGTTGGTATAGCCGTAGCCGAAGCGGCCGCGATCACAGAGGAAGTAGCCGTTGAGCTCGCCGTGGTAGCGGTTCTCGATGCGGCGGATCTCGCCGTAGCGCTCGCCCGGCGAGACATTGCAGCCGACCGCGCAGCTGGAGCAGACGCTCGGCGAGAACTGCATGTCCCACTTGCGCGTGTAGCGCTCGGAGTGGGTCTTGTCGGTGAACACGCCGGTCGGGCAGACCTCGGCGAGGTTGCCGGAGAATTCGGACTCCAGCGTGCCGCTCTCGACGCGGCCGAAATAGACATTGGCAGCGGCGCCGTAGACGCCGAGATCGGTGCCGCCGGCGTAGTCCTTGTAGTACCGAACGCAGCGGTAGCAGGAGATGCAGCGGTTCATCTCGTGGCCGATGAACGGCCCCAGATCCTGGTTGAGATGGGTGCGCTTGTCGAAACGGTAGTTTCGGCTGTGGTGGCCGGTCATCACCGTCATGTCCTGCAGATGGCAGTGGCCGCCTTCCTCGCAGACCGGGCAGTCGTGCGGGTGGTTGGTCATCAGGAATTCGACGATGGCGCCGCGGAAGGCCTTGGCCTCCTCGTCATCGATCGAGATCCAGGTGCCGTCGGACGCCGGCGTCATGCACGACATGACGATACGGCCCATCTTGTCGGACTCGTCGCGGTACTGCTTGACCGCGCACTGGCGGCAGGCGCCGACGCTGCCGAGCGCCGGGTGCCAGCAGAAATACGGGATATCGAGTCCGAGGTTGAGACAGGCCTGCAGCAGGTTGTCGGCGCCGTGGACTTCGAACTCTTTGCCTTCTACGAAAATCTTGGCCATGGCGGTCTCAGGCGGCCTGCGCCGGCGTGTTGCCGGCGGCCAGCGTCAGCGCAGGGTCGGTGGCATCGATCGCCGCGGCGACGGACGGCGTGGCGATACCGGCTTCGAACTCGGCGCGGAAGAATTTCAGCGCCGACTGCAGCGGCTCCATCGCGCCGGGCGCGTGGGCGCAGAAGGTGCGGCCCGGGCCGAGCAGCTTGGTGAGCTTCTCCAGCTGGGTAATGTCCTCGGCCTTGCCCTGGCCGCTTTCGAGCGCCTTGAGCAGGCGCACCGACCACGGCAGGCCGTCACGGCAGGGCGTGCACCAGCCGCAGGACTCGCGCGCGAAGAACTCTTCGAGATTGCGCACCAGCGAAACCATGTTGGCGGTCTGGTCGACGGCCATGATCAGGCCGGTGCCCATGCGCGAGCCGGCCTTGGCGATGCTGTCGAAGTCCATCGGCAGATCGAGGTGCTCGGGCATCAGGAAGTCGGTCGAGGCACCGCCCGGCAGCCAGCACTTCAGCGTGTAGCCGTCGCGCATGCCACCGGCGTGCTCCTCGATGATCTCGCGGGCGCTGGTGCCGATCGGCAGCTCGTAGACGCCGCCGCGCTTGACGCGACCGCTGCAGCCATAGAGCTTGGTGCCGCCGTCCTTGGATTTGCCCTGCGAGAGGCCTTTGAACCAGTCGGCGCCGTTGGTGATGATCGGCGGCAGGTTGCACAGCGACTCGACGTTGTTGACGACGGTCGGCCGGCCCCAGGCGCCGGAGATCTGCGGAAACGGCGGCTTGGCGCGCGGATTGGCGCGGCGGCCTTCCAGCGAGTTGATCAGCGCCGTCTCTTCACCGCAGATGTAGCGGCCGGCGCCGGTGTGCACCACCAGATCGAAGTCCCAGCCGCTGCCGAGAATGCCCTTACCATTGTTGGGGCCGAGCAGGCCGGCGGCGCGCGCCTCGGCCAGCGCCGCGTTGAGGCGGTTGGCGGCGACCACGTACTCGCCGCGCAGGAAGATGTAGCCGAACGTCGCCTGGATCGCCCAGGCGCCGACGATCATGCCTTCGATCAGCTGATGCGGCGCATCCTCCATCAGCAGCCGATCCTTGAAGGTGTTCGGCTCCATCTCGTCGGCATTGCAGACCAGGTACTTGGCGCCAGCATCCGGCCCCATCGGCACCAGGCCCCATTTCACGCCGGTCGGAAAGCCCGCACCACCACGGCCGCGCAGGTTGGATTCCTTGACGCGACCCTGCACGTCCTGCGGCGACAGCTCCTTGAGCGCGGCACGCACCGCGCGGTAGCCGCCGGTGGCCTCGTAGGACTTCAGGTCGACCGGCAGCTTGGCGGCGATGCGCGCGGTCAGCGGGCGGACCAGCAAGTCCTTCTCGATAGCGGCGACGCTCATGGGTAGGCCTCCAGCACCGACGCCAGCTTCTGCGGCGTCAGGTCGTAATGCAGGTCGTCGTCGACCATCAGCGCCGGCCCCTTGTCGCAGGCGCCGATGCAGCAGATCGGCAGCAGCGTGAAGCGGTTGTCCGGCGTGGTCTGGCCGTAGCCGATGCCAAGCTGCTTTTCGAGCGCGCTCTTGATCTCTTCGTAGCCGACCAGGAAGCAGGTGATGCTGTCGCAGACCTTGATGACGTGACGGCCGACCGGCCGACGATAGATCAGCGAATAGAAGGTGGCGACGCCTTCGAGCTCGGCGGCGCTGACGCCGATCATCTGCGCGATCGGTTCCAGCGCACCGTCCGGCACCCAGCCGCGATGCTTCTGGACGATCTTCAGCGCCTCGATGCTGGCGGCGCGGCCGTCGGGGAAATGCGTCAGCTCGTGCTCGATCTCGTGACGCTCCTCGTCGGACAGCACGAAGGGCACGGCGGCGGGCGCGGCCTTGCCGGTCAGTTCGGCGAGCTTGATGACGCGGTCGTTGCTTGCGTTGCTCATGGCTTAGCGGTCCACGTCGGCCATCACGAAGTCGATCGACGCGATGTACGCGATCAGGTCCGGAATCATGTGGCCCTTGATGACGCTGGGGATCTGCTGCAGATGCGCGAAACTCGGCGTGCGGATGCGCGTGCGGTAGCTCATCGTGCTGCCGTCCGAGGTCAGGTAATAGCTGTTGATGCCCTTGGTCGCCTCGACCATCGTGCAGGCTTCGCCCGGCGGGATCACCGGACCCCACGACACCTGCAGGAAGTGCGTGATAAGGGTCTCGATGTCTGCCAGCGTGCGGTCCTTCGGCGGCGGCGTGGTCAGCGCGTGATCGGCCTTGTACGGGCCGGACGGCATGTTTTCCAGGCACTGCTTGATGATGCGGACCGACTGGCGCATCTCCTCGACGCGCACCACGCAGCGATCGTAGATATCGCCGTTGACGGCGAGCGGCACTTCGAAGTCGAAATTCTCGTAGCCGCAGTACGGCCGCGCCTTGCGCAGGTCGTAGTTGCAGCCGGTGGCGCGCAGGCCCGGGCCGGTGACGCCCCACTCCAGCGCCTGCGCGGTGTCATAGGCGGCCACATGGCGCGAGCGGGCGACGACGACGCCGTTCTCGACGGCGGCCTTCTGGTATTCGTTGAGGCGCTTGGGCATGTACTCGACGAAATCGCGGACCAGCCGCTCCCAGCCCTGCGGTAGATCGTGGGCGACGCCGCCGATGCGGAACCACGCCGGATGCATGCGGAAGCCGGTCACCGCCTCGATCACGTCGTAGGCCTTCTGGCGATCGACGAAGGCGTAGAACACCGGAGACATGGCGCCGACGTCCTGCAGGAAGGTGCCGAAGAACAGCAGGTGCGAGGTGATGCGGAAGAACTCCGACATCATGATGCGGATGGTCTGCGCACGCGGCGGCACGGTGATGCCGGCGAGCTTCTCCACCGACATCAGGTACGGCAGGTTGTTCATCACCCCGCCGAGATAGTCGATGCGATCGGTATACGGGATGTACGAGTGCCAGCTCTGGCGCTCGCCCATCTTCTCGGCGCCACGATGGTGGTAGCCGATATCCGGCACGCAGTCGACCAGCTCCTCGCCGTCGAGCTGCAGGACGATGCGGAACGCACCGTGCGCGGCCGGGTGATTGGGCCCGAAGTTGAGGAACATGAAGTCCTCGTTCTCGGTGCCCTTCTTCATGCCCCATTCCTCGGGCTTGAACAGCAGCGCTTCCTGATCAAGATCCTGGCGCATCTGGTCGAGCACGAAGGGATCGAACTCGGTGGCGCGCGCCGGATGCTCCTTGCGCAGCGGATGGCCCTCGAAGCGCGGCGGCGTGAGGATGCGGCGCAGCGTCGGATGCCCGTCGAAGACGATGCCGAACAGATCCCAGACCTCGCGCTCGTACCAGTTGGCGTTGGCGTAGACGCCGATCGCGGTCGGGATGTGCGGCACGTTGCCGAGGTCGGCGCCGTGCAGCGCCACCTTCAGGCGCAGGTCGCCGGCGTAGCCCCGCTCCAGATCGCGCTCGACCGACAGCAGCTGGTAGACGACGGTGAAGTCCGCCGACGGCAGGCCCTCGCGATGCTTGCGCAGACGCTCGTCGACCGCGGTGAGGTCGTAGAGCATCTTGTACGGCTTGGGCACCTCGTTCTTGAGGAAGCGCAGCACCTCGATGATGCGCGCCTTGTCGACCCACAGCGTCGGCATGCCGTCGCGCGTCTGCTGGAAGCGGAACAGCGCCTCGCCGAAGCGCGCATACAGCTGCCGTACGACGGCGTGCTCGATGCCCGCAGCAGCCTTGCCTGCGTCGTCAGCCATCACATCCGTCCTTTAGACCTGATCCGGGGTGCGCAGGATCGTCTGCGCGCGGCGCTCGTCACCCTTGAGGACGCGCTGCGCCGGCATCTGCGCCTTGTAGATGCCCTGATCGCCGACCACCCACGACAGCGGCCGGCGCTCCTTGCCGATCGAGTCCTGCAGCAGGTTGAAGGCCTGCAGGAAGGCCTCCGGGCGCGGCGGACAGCCCGGCACGTAGACGTCCACCGGCAGGAACTTGTCGACGCCCTGCACGACCGAATAGATGTCGTACATGCCGCCGGAATTGGCGCAGGAGCCCATGCTGATGACCCACTTGGGTTCCAGCATCTGCTCGTAGAGGCGCTGCACCACCGGCGCCATCTTCATGAAGCAGGTGCCGGCGACCACCATCAGGTCGGCCTGGCGCGGCGAGGCGCGGATCACCTCGGCACCGAAGCGGGCGAGATCGTGGGTCGGCGTGAAGGCGGTCGCCATCTCGACGTAGCAGCACGAGAGGCCGAAGTTGTACGGCCAGATCGAGTTCTTGCGGCCCCAGTTGACGACGTTGTGCATCACGTCTTCCAGCTTGCCGAGCCAGACGTTCTTCTTGATCTGCTCCTGGATGGGGTCCGCGACCGTCTCGCGCTCCTGCATCGGGTAGCGCTGGGCGTTGGGGTCGATTCGGGTCAGCGTGTATTCCATGGGGGCTCGCTCGTATGGCTGGCGTCTGGCGTCGGGAAGGTCGTCAGGCGCGGGACGTGCCACGTTCTGCATTGCGGTCGCGCGCGCGCAGCAATTCCTTGCGCGACGCCGGGGCCCAGTCGAGTGCGCCGATCTTCCACAGATAGACGAGGCTCGCGGTCAGGATGAAGATGAAAATCACAGCTTCGATGAAACCCGCCCAGCCCGATTCGCGCACCGACACGGCCCAGGCGTACAGGAACAGCGCTTCGACGTCGAAGATCACGAAGAACATCGCCACCAGGTAGAACTTGGCGGACATGCGCAGCCGCGCCGTGCCCTGGCCGACGACGCCGGATTCGAAGGGATCATTCTTGGCGCGGCCCCAGTCGCGGCCGCCGAGAACCCAGGACAACAGCACCATCAACGCCACGAGCCCGCAAACGGCCACGACGTAGACGATGAGTGACCACGTATTCGCCGTCCATGCGCTGATGGGTGGCATCGCTCGCCTCGCTGTTGAGTTGGAAGGGCCGCCGGCAGCGCCGTTGCGGCCTTGCGTCCAGTGAAGTCGCGGAATTGTATATGACTGCCCGCCCAATTCCGACAACCGTTCCCCGAAAATTCGCAAACGGCACGCATCGGTCGCGATGTTGGCCCGCAAACGGCCGGCCCGCCGGCGCGATACGCGACGTTCAGCGCAGGCGCCGGGCCTGGCCGCTCACACCACGCGCGGCTGGTTGCGGCGGTTGCGTTTGTGCGTACGGCGGGCGTCGCGGATCCGCCGCGCGACGCCCGCGGCGGTCTCCGGCGCGTCGAAACGGGCGATGTGGAACAGCGCGTCGCCCTCGTAGACCAGCGGCAGCGCCGAACGGCCGACCAGCACGCCATGCGCATTGGCCTGCACCTCAAGCTCGCTGCTGCCGAGCGGGTCGCCGATCACGCCGAGCAGCTGGCCCTTGCGGACCTCCTCGCCGAGCGCGAGCTGCGCGCGCAGCACGCCGCTGCCGGGCGCGCGGACCCAGGTGCTGCCGCGCGCGACGGCCGGTTCCGGCGGCGACGCGGCACGCTCGGCCGGCAGCATCTGCAACGCGCGCAGCACGTTGAGCAAGCCGCGCACGCCGACGCGGATGGCAATCTCGTCGAAGCGCAGCGCCTCGCCGGCCTCGTACAGCAGCACCGGGATGCCGTGCTCGGTGGTGTACTGGCGCAGCGTGCCGGCGGTCGGCGTCGAGTGCAGCAGCAGGGGCACGCCGAAGGCCTGCGCCAGCCTGAGGGTTTCCGGGTTGCCGAGATCGCCGCGGATGTGCGGCAGGTTGGGCCGGTGGATGGCACCGGTGTGCAGGTCGACCCCGTACTGCGCACGGGCGACGATCTCGTGGATGAAGCGGTGCGCCAGCCGCGCCGCCAGCGAGCCCCTCTCGCTGCCGGGAAAGCTGCGGTTGAGGTCGCGGCGGTCGGGCAGGTAGCGCGACTGGTGCAGAAAGGCCAGGGTGTTGACCACCGGCACCGCCAGCAGCGTGCCGCGCAGCTGCTTGAGGCCGCGCTGCTGCAACAGCCGGCGGATGATCTCGACGCCGATGATCTCGTCGCCATGCAGGGCCGCGCTGACGAACAGCGTCGGCCCCGGTTCGCGGCCGCGCAGCACCTGCACCGGCAGCGTCACCGGCGTACTCGTGTACAGATGCGCGACCGGCAGCTGCACCGTGCGCCGCTCGCCGGGACCGATGCGCTGGCCGCCGATCTCGAAGTCGGCGACGCCGCTTCCGGGCCGCGCCCTGGCCATCAGCCGCGTCCCCGCGTGCGGGTCTTGTTCGGCTCGGCGTGCGATTCGACGAAGCGGACGATGGCCTCGGCGATGTCGACGCCCGACGCCGCCTCGATGCCCTCCAGTCCCGGCGAGGAATTGACCTCCATCACCATCGGCCCGGTGCTGGAGCGCAGCAGATCCACGCCGGCGACGTTGAGGCCCATGATCCTGGCGGCGCGCAACGCGGTGCGGCGCTCCTCGACACTGATCTCGACCGCCCTGGCGGTGCCGCCGCGGTGCAGGTTCGAGCGGAATTCACCGGCGCAGGCGGTGCGCTGCATCGCCGCCACCACGCGATTGCCGACGACGAAGCAGCGGATGTCGCTGCCCTTGGCCTCCTGCACGAACTCCTGGACCAGGAAGTAGGCGTCCAGGCCGCGGAAGGCGTCGATCACCGACGAGGCCGCGTTGTCGGTCTCCGCCAGCACCACGCCCTGGCCCTGCGTGCCCTCGATCAGCTTGATGATCATCGGCGCACCGCCGACCAGCTGCATCACGCCGTCGGTGTCGTCCGGCGAATGCGCGAAGCCGGTGCGCGGCAGGCCGACGCCCTTGCGCGCCAGCAATTGCAGCGCCCGCAGCTTGTCGCGCGCGCGAGTGATCGCCACCGATTCGTTGAGCGTGTAGACGCCCTGCATCTCGAACTGCCGCACCACCGCCGTGCCGTAGAAGGTCACCGAGGCGCCGATGCGCGGAATCACCGCGTCGAAGCCCTTGAGCAGCTTGCCGCGATACCAGATCTCCGGCCGGCCCGGCTGGATGTTCATGTAGCAACGCAGGACGTCGATGACCTGCACCTTGTGGCCGCGCGCCTCGGCGGCCTCGATCAGCCGTCGCGTCGAGTAGAGCCGGCGGTTGCGCGACAGCAGCGCGATCTTCATGCCTTGCGCCGCTTGCGCTTCTGCACGTAGCTCGCCTCCGGATCGACGATGAAACGGCCGGCCAGCGCCGTGCGGCCGAGCAGCATGCGAAAGCGCATGGTGTCGCGCACCGTCAGCGAGACCTCCACCTTCCAGTGCGTGTCGCCGAGCGCGACCTCGGTGAGGATGAACGGCCGCAGCTCGCGATGCCCGCCGGAATCGGTGACCCAGCGCCAGTCGAGCAGCTCGGCCTCGCACCACTGCTGCCCGCTGGCGTTCTGCAGCGGCCGCACCGCGAAGCGCACATGGCTCAGGCCGATCGTCTCCAGCTCCACCGCGTGCAGCGCCGAGGAGCGCGCGCCGCTATCGACCTTGGCCTTGATGCGCGCAATGCCGAGCTCCGGCAGCGCCAGCCACTCGCGCCAGCCGAGCAGCTGCTTGGTCTGCGGCACACCGACGGACACGCTGGGCTTCAAGATCGACTCCGGAAAATATGCGTTCAAGCATAGCCTGCGGTCGGCCGATATACTCGCCGCCGATAGCGAGACAGCCATGGCCGCACCCGAATTCAAGACGTACTCGGACTTCTACGCGTTCTACCTGAGCGAACATGCCAAGCCGATGACGCGGCGCCTGCATTTCGTCGGCAGCTCGCTGGCGCTGGCCTGCCTGCTGTTCGCGCTGATCAAGCTCAACTGGATGTATCTGCCGCTGGCGCTGCTGCTCGGCTACGGCATCGCCTGGGTCGCCCACTTCGTATTCGAGAAGAAAGCCCCGCTGAGCTTCAGCCACCCGTTCTACTCGTTCGTCAGCGACTGGCGGATGTGGTGGGAGATGCTGACGGGGCGCGTGGCGTTCTGATCCCCTCACCCCAAGCCCTCTCCTGCAAGCGGGAGAGAGGCTCTTTGGCTTTTCCCTTCTCCCGCTCGCGGGAGAAGGTGCCCCGCAGGGGCGGATGAGGGCGGCCGCTCATTTTTTGACCGATCCGGCGTAGAATCCTCGCCCGTTTTCCCGGCCCGCGACGCGGGCGCGAGCGATTCTCCATGGACGAGCTGCACCACTTCGACGTCATCGTCATCGGCGGCGGCCACGCCGGTACCGAGGCCGCACTCGCGCCAGCGCGGATGGGCTGCCGCACGCTGCTGGTCACGCAGTCGATCGAGACGCTCGGCCAGATGTCGTGCAATCCGGCGATCGGCGGCATCGGCAAGGGCCATCTGGTCAAGGAGATCGACGCGCTCGGCGGCCTGATGGCGCATGCCGCAGACCGCGCCGGCATCCAGTTCCGCATCCTCAATGCGTCCAAGGGCCCGGCGGTGCGCGCGACGCGCGCGCAGGCCGACCGCATGCTCTACAAGTGGGTGGTGCGCGAGGCGCTGGAGAACCAGCCGAACCTGACGCTGTTCCAGCAGGAAGTCGAGGACCTGATCGTCGACGGCGGCACCGTGCGCGGCGTGGTCACCCGGCTGGGCCTGAAGTTCTACGCGCGCAGCGTGGTGCTGACCACCGGCACCTTTCTCGCCGGCAAGATCCATGTCGGCCTCAGCCACTACCAGGGCGGCCGCGCCGGCGACCCGCCGAGCAATCCGCTCGCCGCACGGCTGCGCGAGCTGCACCCGCGCGTCGGCCGCCTCAAGACCGGCACGCCGCCGCGTCTCGACGGCCGCACCATCGATTGGGACGTGTTGACGCCGCAGCCGGGCGACGACCCGGTACCGGTGTTCTCGTTCCTGGGCTCGCGCGAGCAGCACCCGCGCCAGGTGCCCTGCCACCTCACGCACACCAACGAGGCGACGCACGAGATCATCCGCAGCGGCTTCGACCGCTCGCCGATGTTCACCGGCGTGATCGAAGGCGTCGGCCCGCGCTACTGCCCGAGCGTCGAGGACAAGATCAACCGCTTCGCCGGCAAGGACTCGCACCAGATCTTCCTCGAACCGGAAGGCCTGAACACGCGCGAGATCTACCCCAACGGCATCTCGACCTCGCTGCCGTACGACATCCAGGAGCGCTTCGTGCGCACCGTCAGGGGCCTGGAGCAGGTGCGCATCACGCGGCCCGGCTATGCGATCGAGTACGACTACTTCGACCCGCGCGATCTTTCGCGCTCGCTGGAGACCAAGCTCATCGCCGGCCTGTTCTTCGCCGGCCAGATCAATGGCACCACGGGTTATGAAGAAGCGGCGGCGCAGGGCCTGCTGGCCGGCATCAACGCCGCGCGCCGCGCGCAGGACCGTGAACCGTGGACGCCGCAGCGCCACGAGGCCTACATCGGCGTGCTGGTCGACGACCTGATCACCCGCGGCACCACCGAGCCCTACCGCATGTTCACCTCGCGCGCCGAGCACCGCCTGCTGCTGCGCGAGGACAACGCCGACCTGCGCCTGACGCCGACCGGCCGTGAACTGGGTCTGGTCGACGACGCGCGCTGGCAGGCCTTCGCGCGCAAGCGCGATGCGATCGACGCCGAGCGCGCCCGCCTCGACGCGGTCTGGCTCAAGCCGGCACAGCTGTCGCAGCCGGCCTTCGTCGAACGCTTCGGCGCGGCACCGGCAGACGCCGGCCAGTCGGCCACCGATCTGCTGCGCCGGCCGGAAGGCAGCTTCGCGATCCTGCAGGCACTGGAGCTGGCGCCGCAGGACATCGACGTCCAGGTTGCCGAACAGGTCGAGATCCAGGCCAAGTACGCCGGCTACATCGAGCGCCAGCAGCTCGAAATCGAGCGCGTGCGCCGTTACGAGGAGGCGCCGCTACCCGCCGATCTGGACTACCGCGCGGTCAGCGGCCTGTCCAACGAGGTCCGCGCCAAGCTCGGCGAGCACCGTCCGGAGACGGTCGCACAGGCGGCGCGCATCGCCGGCGTGACGCCGGCGGCCGTCTCGCTGTTACTGGTACATTTGAAAAAGACCGGACAATTGCGTCGCCAAGCCTGAATTCTTCGTTCAGATTCAATTCAGCCTGGCCCCGTAGAGTCATTTCCACGCTTCATCAGTCCCCCCGCCCTACGTCCCCCCCCGTAGGGCACCCAAGGGCTCTCTCACCCCCCCCGAGAGAGCCCTTTTTTATTGCCCGGCAAGCGCTTACCGAATTCCGAAAGCTGATTCCACAGGGCCTCTCCGCCTTCGTGAACGCAGGTTCACGAGCGAAAGGCGGCGCCTTCTGCTCTCCGCCGCGTTCATAAGCCCTGACGACAAAGCTAATCGACCGCGTAGCCCGATTGCGGACGACTTTGTAGGAAGAAAGCCAATGCCGATCTCCCTGCGACGGCAGCCTGCCGTCGAGCTGCGCGGCCGCTGCGCCGGCGCCCCGGAGCAGAGGCAGGGACTGCGCAGCGTTGCCATCGGCCGCCGGAACCGGCGCGACATCAGTCCGGCTAAAGACGGCCGGCAATGACCATTCCGTACCAGCGCGGCGTGGTGTCGAGCATGCCGTTCTGCCAGTTGTAGGCCTTGCCTTCGGCTTGCGCGAGGTTCTTGCCGAGCAGCGTCACCGAGAAGCCACGGTCCTGGCGACCGAAGCCGAGGCCGGCGTCGACTACCGTGTAGTCGTCGATCCAGCTGTACTGCGACAGCGTGATGTCACTGTTGTAGCGGCTGGTGTAGTTGGCATTGCCATTGACGAAGATCTCGTATTTGCCCGCCACCGGATAACGCCAGTCGATCCCCAGGTTGCCGGTGTACTTGGCGGCGCCCGGCAGAATCTGGCCACCGAGATCCTGATACGGACCCGAGGTCGCCGGATTGCGTTCCGGCGTGTTCGGCGCGGTCGGGAATTCCTTGTACTTGGCGACGTTGTACGCCGCCGACAGCGTGATCGTGGTGTACGCAATGCCGTTGTACGAGCCGTCGATCTCCAGGCCATGGATCTGGATACTCGGCACGTTGGCCGCGGCATCGAGGTAGTAATTGCTGCCATCGCTGTTGAGGGCGGTAGTGAACTCGTCGAAGACACGCGTCGTCTGCTGATAATTCTTCAGGCGCGAGAAGAAGATATCGGCATTGAACAGCAGCGCGTCGTCGAGCAGGCTGGTCTTGGCGCCCAGCTCGAAGTGATTGCCGGATTCACCGTCGGCCAGCAGCGAGTTGCCGCCGATCACCTGCGAGATGCCCGGCTTCTCGCCATGCTGAAACGAAAAATAGCCGCTCACTTCGTCGCTGAACCGGTAGCTCGGACTGAACACGTAGACGTACTGCGTTTTCTTGTACGCCTCGGCGCGCAGCATGTTGTAGATCTGGCCGAGCTGCGCCTTGCGGATCGCCTGCGCGTACGCCAGCTGCTGCTTCTGCTTGGCGTTCAACGCGTCCCAGGTGGCGACGCGGAAGTACTTCTGCGCCGCCGCATCGGCAGCCGCCGTCGCCTGCGCAAGGCGCGCAGCGCCGGCCGTGCTCGTGGTCAGCGCCGAACTCTTGCCCGCCACCTGCACCGCACCGGTCTTGTCGGCCGTTGCCGACAATAGCTGGCCGTCGCGCACCCACACCGCGGCGTCGCTGCTGTTGTAGTACGAATCGAATCCTCCCAACTCGACGCCAAAGCTGGAGACGGACGGATTCAGCAGGCCGCCATAGCCGTTCTCCTCCACCAGCTGGAACACGCGGTTCTTGCGATCTTCATGCGTCACGCGCAGGCCCGTCACCAGTTTGGCCTTGTCGGTGAAGTTCCACTTGATATTGGCAAACACTGCCGGGCTGTCGTTATTGATGTAAGCCGTGCTGATGCGACGCAGACCCGCGAGCGACTGCGTCAGCAGGTAACGGCCATCGCCATCGGCGTCGAGCGCGTTGTACTGCGAGGCATTGGCGAACCAAGCACCCGCGTCATCGCCCCAGCCGGTCTTGGCGTCGACTTCATAAGTGTGATGCGCGTAGAACAGCCCCGTCGCCAGCTGGTGCTCGCGCTCGCCGAACTGGGTATTGAGGCGCAACTCCTGCGTGAACTGCTGGAAGCGCACGCCACCGCCGCCTTGCGTGGAGATGTCGAACGGCGTTCCCTCATCGTTGCGCGCTTCGAAATCCAGATCGCGCCAGCCGCTTATCGAAGTCAATGTCGAGACGTCGCTGAACGCCCAGGTCTGCGTCAGGCCGGCGCCGCGCGTGCCGGTGATCAGCGGCAGCTGGCTGTCGTTGTTCTGCGTTCCGCTGTTGTAGTTCAGATAGTTGTCGTCGTAGCTATAAGTTTGCAGCTGGCCGAACCAGCGCCGCGCCAGACGCGTTTTCGCATCGGTGGCCATGTTGGTCGCCACGCCATCGGTGTAGGTTTCCGGCGTCGCATGGAAGAAGTTCAGCCCGTTGTCGTTCTCGAAGGTCCTGGGCTGCAGATCGACCGACAGATGCACCGTGTAGTTATCGGCCGGCTTGAACAGCAACTGTGTCTTGCCGGAGATCTTCAGGCGATCGGTATAGGTCTGGTTGCCGTTCCAGTAATCGTTCTTGTAATAGCCGAGCAGCTTGTTGACATAGAACGTGCCGCGCCAGGCCAGCCTGTCGTCGATCACCGGACCGCCGAACGCGGCGGTGCCGAACAGCGTGTCGCGCTGGCCGACGCGCAGCGAGTACTCGGCGGTCTTCTCGAAGCTCGGTCGCCTGGTATTCAGTGTCAGCTGGCCGAAACTGCTGTAGTGCCCGCCTTCGGTACCCTGCGGGCCGCGCGCCACTTCGACGGTATCGATATCGACCCAGTCCCAGGCCGACAGCCCCGGATATAAATATGGAATGCCATCGACATTGATGCCGACCGTCGGATCCTGCGCCTCTGTCGAACCACGACGGCCGATGCCACGCACCACCAGCCCCTGGCTGCGCGCATTGCTGGTGTTGTTGCGCGAGATGTTGGCGGCGCGACGCGTGATGTCGCGCAGGGAATCCGCGCCGAGCACCTGCAGGGTTTCGCCGGTGACAACCGAGACCGATGCCGGAATGTCCTGCTTTTCGGCCAGCAGCACACGATCGCGCGCGCTGACGACGATGGTTTCGATGCCATCCGCCGCGCCCGGCCCGGCGGCGGAAATCTCCTGAGGCGCCTCGTCCTGCACCTGCGCCGCGTCGGCAATCTCGTCCTGTACTTCCTCGACGGGCGCGAACTCCAGCGGCTGCGTCTCCGGCGCCGCTGGCGTATCCGCCTGCGCATCGAGCGGCGGCGGCACGTCCACTGGCGCGAGCTGCGCAGTCGCCTGGGCCGCCACCAGCAACAGTCCACCAGAAATTGCTGCCGCCGCACTTTGCTTCGTTTCCGATAGCGGTCGCACAGCCGATAGAACACCGCGCATTCCCTTACTCCTTCATGATCCACTGGCGTGACGACGGTCACGAGCGGCAGATCTAGGCAGGGAACGTACCAACCGAAATCATCGAGAAGAGGCGCGCGGAGCGCTTGCCGGAACACCTCGCAATCGTCTGTTATTGAAGACCTTTATCAGAATGAACCGGGTCCATATGCCTGCAGCGGATAAGCATCGAAGCAAAGGCTCCGGGCGACTTTGCGTGTAAGCGCGCAGGCCGTATTCAATCCTGCTGATTGCCGCGCAGCGATGTCGGCGCCAGATGCCGCGCTCAGGGTATCGCCAGAAACAAAAAAAGCCCGCTGCATGAGCAGCGGGCCCGGTCTGCACGGGCGACGACAACGATCAGGCATGAAGCTTCTCCTTGAAGAAGCCGACCGTGCGCTGCCAGGCCAGCGTGGCTGCAGCTTCGTCATAACGCGGCGTGGTGTCGTTGTTGAAGCCGTGCTGGACGCCCGGATAGACATAGGCGGTGTACTGCACGTGCGCAGCCTTCAGCGCTTCCTCGCACGCCGGCCAGCCGGCATTGATGCGCTCGTCGTCGCCAGCGTACTGCAGCAGCAGCGGCGCCTTGATCTTCGGCACCTCGGCGGCCGGCGGCTGCACGCCGTAGAACGGCACGGCGGCCGCCAGATCCGGCAGCTGCGTGGCCAGGTAGTTGGAGATGCCGCCGCCGTAGCAGAAGCCGACGACGCCGACCTTGCCGTTGCCCTTGGGCAAGGTCTTCAGCACCCCCGCGGCGGTGATGAAGTCGGCGCGCGTCTTGTCCTGATCGAGCTTCTGGAACAGCTCGCGCGCCTTGTCCTCGTTGCCCGGATAGCCGCCGAGCGGGAACAGCGCGTCCGGCGCAAAAGCGATGAAGCCGTCGAGCGCCAGACGGCGGGCGATGTCCTCGATATGCGGATTCAGGCCGCGGTTCTCGTGCACGACCAGCACCGTGGGCAGCTTGCCCTTGGCCTGGGCCGGCTCGACGAGATAGCCGCGCAGCTTGCCGTAGCCGTTCGGCGCCGGATATTCCGCATAGCGCGCCTTGATGCGCTCGTCGCTGGCGGCCACCTGCTGCGCTTCGGCAAATGTGGGGTTCAACGCCAGCAGCAGGCCTTCGGCGGTAACGCCGGCGGCCAGCGCCAAGCGGCTCGCCTGCTGCAGGAAGCCACGGCGCGACAGCGCGCCGTGCACGTACTGGTCGAACAGCTTGAGAACCTGCGGATCGAAATCGGCGGCGGTCTTGCGGCTCATGATCGAGTCTCCTGATGGACTCCCTGAGGGAGTTTGCTTGTCTGAGGATTTACTTGGCGCGGCCGGCATAGCCCGCTGTCTGTGTCTGGATGCGCCACGCCGAGCCGCGGCCGACGATGTACAGCGTCTTCTTGTCCTTGCCGGCGAAAGCCAGGTTCTGCGGCTTCTTCGGCAGCGCGATCACGCCGAGCGCCTCGCCCTTGGCACTGAACACTTCGATGCCGGAATTCGACGCGACATACAGACGGCCATCCTTGTCGATCGCCAGACAGTCGGCGCCGCTCGATTGACCGCCCGTCTCGGTCGGCGTCACGCCACCGCGCAGCTTGGCGAAGTGGCGCGCCTTGCCCAGCGCACCATCGGCCGCCACGTCATAGGCCAGCACGTATTCGCCGGCGGTGTTGGCCAGGTAGAGGGTCTTCTCGTCCGGGCTCAGCTGGATGCCGTTGGGACGTTCGACGTCGCTGATCACGCGCGTGAGCTTGCCGTCCTTGGCGATGTGATAGACGGCCGGCTTCGGCGGCGCCTCGCCGGGCCTGGGCTGTGCCCCCGGATCGGTGAAATAGATGCCGGCCTTGAGGCCGACGACCAGATCGTTGGGCACTGCGTACGGCGTGCCGTCGATGTTGTCGGTGATCGTCTTCTGTCTGGCCACCGGCCAGATCACGCCGACCTGCGGCTTGCCACGCTGCACGGAGACGATCTCGCCGGCAGCGTTGATGCCCAGGCCATTGGAACCATTGCTGTTGTCGAGAAACGTCGAGGTGCTGCCGTCGGCGGCGATCCTGGTGATGCGATTCGCCGGCGTTTCGGTGAAGACGAAGCTGCCATCCGGCAGCCCGAGCGGACCTTCGCTGCCATTGAAGCCGTCCTTGATCAGCTCGATCCTGGTGCCGGCGTCGACCACGCCCTTGATCGCCGGCGTCACCGTGTCCTGCGCGAACACTGCGGTCGATGCACACGCCAGCGTCAGCGCACTGACCGCGAGCAATCGCGACGGCCGCAGAGCCGGGCGATCGGCAGTTTGTTTGATGAACGACATGCACTTCTCCGTGGTAGCAAAACAACAGAACGGATGCCGCATTGCTGATTTGCGTGCAGCACGGCGCGGAACCTGGTTCGACGTGGCAATGCGAAGCAAGGGAAAAAGGCCTGATACCAGCGCCATTGCCGACCTCCGCATCGACTGGCACGCTCTCTGCGTTAGGCAGCGCACGCGTCGCAGCGCATCGCGGCGCGCCCGGGTATGTAGTCGAGATGCCGGCGGTCTTCGTGGCATGCCCACGCCACGGAACCGCCGGACTTTTTCTTCCCCCAGTCGCCAGAACGCTGAAGGCCGGCTAGCTGGCGTACTTCACCGAGCAGCCGTACGGCTTGGTGTTGCTGTGCTCGATCTTCTTGCCGGCTGCGAGCGAATCCAGCGCGGTGCGCACGTAGTTTTCGGCGCGTGCAATGTCGCCCGGGTCTGCCGAGGCGATGCTGTCGATCGCGCCCTTGTAGACCAGCGTGCCCTTGGCATCGACGATGAAGAAATGCGGCGTGGTCTGCGCGCCGTAGAGCTTGCCGATCTTGCCGTTCGCATCGAGCACGGTGTTGCTCGGCTTGGCGTCCCGGTACTCGTTGAGCTTGGCGGCGGTCTTGCCATCGACATGGCCCTGCGCACCGGGTGCCGAGGAGATCACCTGCAGCCAGACGATGCCCTTGGCCACTTCCTCTTCCTGCAGCTTGGGAATGTTGCCGCTCTCGTAGTGCTTCTTCACGAACGGGCAATCGGCATTGGTCCATTCCAGCACCACGGTCTTGCCGCGCAGCGCTTCCAGGCTGACCGGCTTGCCGTCGGCGCCGACGCCGCTGAACGCCGGTGCCGGCTGACCGACATTGGCGGCCGCCAGCGCGCCGAACGAAGCGACGCCGAGCGCCAGACCCAGGAGCGCGTTACGGCCTGCGCGATGTAGTGACATGTCATTTTCTCCTTTGATGACGAGGGACAACGAAACGACTACGGCGACGTGGCCGCGGCAATCGTGGTGAGCACGATCTCGGGCGTCAGGATCTGCGGCAGCACCACCGAGCCGCTGTCCCGCCCGGACGGATAGAACACGTAGAGCGGCACGCCGCTGCGGCCGAACTGCGCGAGCACATGCGCGATCTGCGGGTCCTGATCGGTCCAGTCGCCCTTCAGGTAGGTGATGCCAGCCTTGCCGAAGGCATCGATGACCTTGCTGTGGCTGAGCGCGACGCGCTCGTTGACCAGGCAGCTGATGCACCAGGCCGCGGTGAAATTGAGGAACACCGGCTTGCCATCGGCACGCAGCGCCTGCAACGTCTCGGCGCTGTAGGGCTGCCAGTGGCGCGCGGTGTCGCCCGCGCCCGCCGCGGCCTGCGGCCTGGCGCCGGCGGCACCGACGGCGACGTAGCCGCCGAACAGCGCGAAGACGATGGAGGCCGTCGCCAGCGCGCTGCCTGCGCGCCGCCAGCGCGGCCGGCTGTTGCGCGAGCTGTCGAAGATCCACGCCGCCAGCGCGATCGCCAGCATGCCGCCGAGCACCGCGGCCACCGCAGTGGCGCCGGCCTGCTGCGCCAGCACCCAGACCAGCCAGATCGCCGCCGCGTACATCGGGAACGCCAGTACCTGCTTGACGCGCTCCATCCACAGGCCGGGGCGCGGCAGATGGCGCTGCAGCCCCGGCCAGTGCGCGAGCAGCAGATACGGCAGCGCCAGACCAAAGCCCAGGCTCAGCAGCACCGCCAGCAGCACCACCGCCGGCTGCGTCAGCGCATAGCCGAGCGCGGCACCCATGAACGGCGCCGTGCACGGCGTGGCGACGATCACCGCGAGCACGCCGGTGAAGAAGCTGCCGGCGTAACCCGGCTTGTCGGCGAGCGCGGAACCGGCGCCCGTCACTGAGTTGCCGATCGTGAACACACCCGACAGGCTCAGGCCGACCGCGAACAGCAGATACGCCACCGCGGTGACGAACAGCGGCGACTGGAACTGGAAACCCCAGCCGATCTGCGCGCCGCCGGCCTTGAGCACCACCAGCAGCACGCCGAGCAGCGCAAAGCTGGCGAGGATGCCGAGCGTATAGACCCAAGCCTGCAGGCGCTTCTGTACGGCCGGCAGATGCGAGTGCTGCAGCAGCGACAGCGCCTTGAACGACAGCACCGGAAACACGCAGGGCATCAGGTTGAGCAGCAAGCCGCCAAGAAAGGCCAGCAGCAGCGCGGAAACGAGACTCGTGCCCTGCACCGCTCTGCCCGCTTCTGTTCCCGTTGCACCTTCCGGTAACGTGCCCGGCGCCGCCGCGATGACCGGCGTGCTGACGACATAGCCACGCGGCGCGGCGCCCGGTTCGCTGAGCACCAGCGCGCCACGCAGCGTCTCGCCGGGCTGCGCGGCAGCATCGCCGGGCTGCAGGACCAACCGCGTCGCCCCGGCTTCATCGTGCCGCGTCTGCGCCGCACCGTGCACGACCTTGCCCCAGTCGTCGGCGTAGAACCACAGTTCCGCGGCCTTCGGCAGTGCGCCGCCGATCTGCAGCGCCAGCACGCCTTCGCTCGCCTGAGCCTCGATCGGCCACGGGCTCATCACCGGCAGGCGCGCCTGCGCGCTTTGTATCTGCGCGCCGTCGGCCGCGCTCCGCGCACCGCTGGCGGCAACCACCGGCAGGCTCAGGCCGAGCTCCACCTGTTGCGGGATGCAGACCTCCGCGCAGACCAGCCAGTTGACCTTGGCGCGGACCGGCACGCTGCCGCCGACGACGGCATCGGCAGGCACACGCAAGCTGCTCAGCAACGTCACTTCATCGGCGTAACCGTAGTTGGTGACCGTGCCAAGCGTGTAGCGCGACGGCAGCGGCCACTGGATCTCGCCGGCCTGCGCGCCCGGCGGCAGCGTCCACGCGATCCGGGTCGCCAGCCCCGAATCGCCAGGATTGATCCAGTAGGTGTGCCAGTGCGCGATGATCTTCTGCTCGAGGCCGAGCAGGATCTCCTCACCCGGATAGACCGCGTCGACCGACGCCAGCAGCTGCGCGCGCACCTGTTCGGTTGCGGCCTGGGCCGGCGGCAGATCGGCGGCCTGTGCCAGCGTGGCCGCGGACAACAATCCCAGCGCGACGAGAAAGCGCAAACAGGCGCGCACGACGTTATGCATCTTCACCTCAAGCTGTGCGTGTCCTTCTCCCCGCACGCGGGGGAGAAGCTGCCCCGAAGGGGCGGATGAGCGGCGGCGCACGCGGCGCGACCTCCTCACCCCAACCCTCTCCCCGCGCGCGGGGAGAGGGTGGAGCCACGCTGCGGCTGACGTACGACAAGAAGCCCTCGCCCGGCGAGCGGGAGAGGGCGCTTCACAACCGCTCAGTTGGCCTTGAGCGCAGGCGCGGCCGCCGCGGTGCGCGGCGGCGGCACGGCAATCTTGCTCAGCGTGCCGCCTTCCTGCTCGTAGTTCTGCACGCCGATCGCACCGACCACGTTATAGCCCTTGGCCGACAGCAGATCGCCCGCCTTGAACGCGCGGTGCGCGTGATTGGACACGGTGACGACCTTGCGCTGCTTGGGGATGAAGGCGGCGTACTTCTCGAGGTCGTCGAGCTGGATGCTCAGGTAGGCCGGAAAGCCACCGATCTTGCTCAGCTCGTCCGGGCGACGGATGTCGATAATCACCAGCTCGTCCGGCTTGGCCAGCAGCGCGTCGATCTGCGCGCGATGCAGTTCCTTGGTCTTATAGGTCTGCGTCGCCGCGGAAGGCGCCGCCGGCGCCTTCGGCGCTTGCGCCGCATGAACCGCCGAGGCCGATACCAGCAAGGCCGCTACCGCAAGAATCTTGATGTTCATGAAGTCTGGACCGCTCATGTGAATAACCGGAGGGGACGAGCGGCAGCGCAGCTATCGTGCCAGCGAAGCCAGCCATCGCCCCCACTCGCAAACGCATGATTTGCATGGACGCGACGCCGAGTCGGCGGCGACAGACACAGAACGCCGTGCTGCGAAATCAGCAGATTGCGGCAGGCTGTTCAAATCTCAGCAGCACTGCTGCCGCATG
>CAMLDZ010000012.1 GCA_946478985.1 uncultured Solimonas sp. | reverse complement strand
CACCGCCGCCACCAGCACCTGCGCCCGCACCCGCACCCGCACCCGCACCCGCACCCGCACCCGCACCGGCGACAGCTGTTGCCACGGCGGACACGGCCGTGAAGCCTGAAAGCAAGCCCACGTTGCCTGTACAGCCGGAGCCGAAAACCCCACAGCCCAAGCCGGAACCGAAGGCGTCGCCCAAACCTGAGCCCTTCCCTGCGAAGGCGCCGGACGCCGCCAAGCCTGCAGCAGCGGCGTCAACAAAGGCGCCGGAGCCAAAGCCAGCGGCCAAAAAGTCCGCACCCGCCAAGCCGGCGGCCAAACCCGCGCCGGAGCCGGCTACCGCGTGGTGGGCGAGCGCCCCGTCGGCGGGAGGATTCCAGGTGCTCTACGTCGGCTCGGCATCGTTCCGCCGCGCCGTGGTGGTCCTCACCAATGGCGCGCCGGTCGACGTGGAAAGCGCCAATCGTCACCTGGCGGTTCTCGACGGCAGCGGCCGGCCGGTCGGCGGCAGTTGGGAAATCAGCAGCGCCAACGCCGGCATGCTGATCTTTCCGCTGACGGCGGCGGGCCGCTATGAGCTGATCGTGGGCGGGCAGCTGGGCGATCGGCAGGCGCGCACGCTGGGCCAGACGCTGCGCGGACCGGTGCAGATCCAGTAGGCGCGGCTCAGCCGCCGCAACCGCAGCCGCGCCACTGCGCCATGTCGGCGAGCCCGCACAGGTGCTCGTCGGCACTCAGACCGGCGTCGTATGCGGCCCGATGCGTCGCGTCCTCGCGGCCGATCAGCCAGCCGAGCTCGCGCTCGTCAGCCAGGGCGCGCAACTGCGCCAGCCAGTGCGGAAAATCCGCCGCGGTGCGTTCGGCAGCCATGATCCGATCGTACGCCGCTGTCACTGCAGGCGCAGATGCCGGCGCGCGCGCAGGATGATCAGGCGCTGATACAGGCTTGGCAGCAGCCGCACGAGCAGATCGAACAGATGCGCGTCCGGCCCGATGAGAATGCGCCGCTGGTTGCGCTCGACGCCGCGCAGGATCACCAGCGCGGCCTGGCGCGGCGAGGTGATGAAGAATTTCTCGAAATCCGCCCGCGTCGCCTCGGCATCATCGGCCAGCGAACCCTGGATGCCCTGCCCCAGCCGCGCCGTGCGGGCGATGTTGGTCTTGATGCCGCCCGGATGCACGCAGCTGAGGCTGACCGGCGCTCCGCTGAGCTCCAGCTCCTGGCGCAGGCATTCGCTGAAGCCGCGGACGGCGAACTTGGCCGCGTTGTAGGCACCGTTGGCCGGTACGGCAAGCAGGCCGAAAACGCTGGAAGTGTTGACGATGTGGCCGTCGCCGGAGGCGCGCAGATGCGGCAGGAAGGCCTTGCTGCCGTACACCACGCCCCAGAAATTGATGTTCATCAGCCACTCGAAGTCACCGTATTCGGCACCCTCGATGGTGCTGCCCAGGGCAACGCCGGCGTTGTTGAAGACCAGATTGACCTTGCCGTGGTCGCGCACTACCGCATCGGCCCAGGCGTAGACGGCGTCGCGGTCGGCCACATCCAGATGCGTCGTCGTCACCTGCACGCCGAAGGCCTGCACCATGCCCGCGGTTTCGGTCAGGCCGATGTCGTTGACGTCGGCCAGCGCCAGATGGCAGCCACGGCGCGCCAGCTCCAGCGCGAGCTCGCGTCCCATGCCGGAGGCAGCGCCAGTGATCGCGGCGACCTTGCTGCGAAACGATTGCATGGGGACCTCAGGCGGGCGTGACGTCGGCGGGCTGCAGCGCGCTTTCGCAAACGTAGTCGTCGGCGACGAAACGCTGCGTGCGCTTGCGGAACATGAAGGTGAATCCCGGCCACAGCGTGGTGTTGCGCCCCCGCGCATTGAGGTACCAGCTCTTGCAGCCGCCGGCGGTCCAGATGGCCTTGCGCACCTCGTTCTGGATGCCGTCGTTATAGCGATCCTGAACTTCCCGGCGCACGTCGACCGCACGCCAGCCACGCTGGCGCATGTGCCGCAGGGCATCCATCACATAGGCGATCTGCGCCTCGATCATGTAGACCTGCGAGGAATGGCCGAGGCCGGTGTTGGGCCCGAGCAGCACGAACAGGTTGGGAAAGCCGCTGACCGTCGTACCCAGATAGGCTTCGCTGCCCTGCTGCCAGACCTCCCAGAGATCACGGCCATCGCGGCCGCGGATCATCCCGCGCGGCACCATCTCGTGCACGGCGAAGCCGGTGCCGAAGATGATCGCGTCGACCGCGCGCTCACGCCCTTGCGCGTCGACGATGCTGTGCGCGCGCAGCTCGCGGACGCCGTCGGTAATGACCTCGACGTTGCCGCGCGAAACCGCCGGGTAGTAGTCGTCGGCGATCAGGATGCGCTTGCAGCCGATGGTGTAATCCGGGGTCAGCTTGCGGCGCAGCGCGGGATCCGGCACCTGGCGCCGCATGTGCCGCAGCGCCGACAGCTGCACCAGCTTCATCAGCCAGGGATGCAGCACGAAGGCCAGCACGCGCGTCTCCAGCTTGGCGTACAGCGCCGCGCGCCACAGCTTCTGCAGCAGCGGAAAGCGGCGGAACATGCGGCGCTCGACATCGCTGATCGGCCGATCCGGCTTGCGCATGATCCATGGCGGCGTTCGCTGGTATAGATCCAGCCGCGCGACCTTGGCGGCGATCTGCGGCACGAACTGGATGGCGCTGGCGCCAGTGCCGATCACCGCCACGCGCTTGCCGCTGAGGTCGTACTGGTGATCCCACTGCGCGGAATGGAAACGCTGGCCGGCAAAGCGATCCAGCCCCGGCAGCTGCGGGATCGCCGGCCGGCTCAGCGGCCCGATCGCCGACACCAGCGCGCGGGCGGTGTAGCGGCGCCCATCGGCGCAGCGCACGCGCCACAGCGCGGCCGCCTCGTCGTAGATCGCCTCGACCACCTCGGCATTGAACTGCAGCTGCGGAAGTACCTGGTACTTTTCGGCGCAACGCTGCAGGTAGGCCTCGATCTCCGGCTGGCGGGCGAACATCCGCGTCCAGTCCGGATTGAGTTCGAACGAAAACGAATACAGGTGCGATTGCACGTCACAAGCGCAACCCGGATAGCGATTGTCGCGCCAGGTACCGCCGAGACTGGCGCCGCGCTCCAGCACGAGGAAGTCGTCGATACCCGCCTGCTTCAGGCGGATCGCCAGGCCCAGGCCGGAGAAGCCGCTGCCGATGATGAGGACCGAACGGTCCTCCTGCCCCCCATCGAACGCCATGACCACCTCAAGTGACAATTTTCATTGTCACCTTATATTTTGACAATCGTTCATGTCAACATGGGCCATGAACACCATTAAACCCGTGCCGCCGGTCGCGCCAGGCCGCCGTTTCCGCGGCCTTGCCCCGGACGAGCGCCGCCGCCAGCGCCGCCAGCAGCTGATCGACGCCGGCCTCAGGACCTTCGGCAGCCGCGGCTTCCACGCCGTCGGCGTGCGCGAGGTCTGCGTCGAGGCACATCTGACCGAACGTTACTTCTACGAGTCGTTCAGCAACCGCGAGGAACTGTTCCAGGCGGTTTACGAGCACGCCATCGAGATCGTTCGCAAGGCCATCGTCGACGCCATCCTGTTGCACAGCCAGGCGGGCGAGCCGCGCCTGATGGCCCGCGCGGCGCTGCGCGCCTTTCTCGAAACCCTGCGCGACGATCCGCTGCTGCCGCGCATCCTGCTGATCGATTCGCTCAGTATCGACGCCAAGGTCAGCGCCGAGTCACGACGTGCCACCCAGAGCTTTTCCGATCTGGTGGCAGAACTGGTCAGCGGGCTGTTCCACGAACTGCCGCAGCACGGCGTCGACGCTCGCCTGCTCGCCGATGGCCTGGTCGGCTCCACGCTGTACATCGTCATGCGCTGGGCCTTCGGCGGCTTCGCCGAACCGCTGGAAACGATACTGGAACACTGCGTGATGTTCTACGACGCCATGATCGGTGACGCCGAGCGCCGCCTCGCCGCGCACGCTTGAAACATCAAGCGATTCGGTCAGACTGCAATCAGGGTACCCAGGGGGTTTCATGCGCGGCATCTTCCGCCTCATCGTCGTCCTCGTCGCCGCCGCCGTGCTCTACGTGCTGGCCGACCACCTATGGCCGCAGCCGATGGCGAAGTTCGCGCTCGGCGCGCAGCGCACGCTGGCCGGCATGCAGGTCCGGCAGATCAGCGTCGACGGCATCGACTACCGCTATCTCGACAACGGCGGCAGCGGCGAAACGACGGTGCTGCTGCACGGCTTCGGCGCCGACAAAGACCACTTCACGCTCAGCGCCATCTTCCTGCGCGGCAGCGGCCGCGTGATTGCCGTCGACCTGCCAGGCTTCGGCGACAGCGCCAAGCCGGCGGACGCCGACTACACGGTCGCGGCGCAGGTTCAACGGCTGCAAGGCTTGCTCGGCGCCCTGAAGCTGGCCCGTGTGCATCTCGGTGGCAGCTCGATGGGCGGCGCGATCGCGCTCGAATACACGCGCGCGCACCCGGAGCGGGTCGCCAGCCTCTGGCTGCTGGCGCCGGCCGGGGTGGCCAGCGCCAAGCAGACCGAGCTGATCCAGCGCTTCCAGGCCGATCACGAATCCCTGCTGGTGGCGCGCACGCCGGAACAGTTCAAGGGCATGATCGAGCTGGCGATGCACAAGCCGCCGCCGATGCCGTACAGCCTGCTGCACGAACTGGCGCGCGCCGCCGTCGCCAATGCACCCCTGCATGCGCGCATCTTCGCGCGGATGATCGAGACCATGCCGGCGCTCGAACAAACCGCTGCAGGCCTGAAGACGCCGACGCTGATCGTCTGGGGCGAGCAGGACCGCATCCTAGATGTCAGCGGCGCATCGATCCTGCATCAGGCGCTGCCGAATTCGCATCTGATCATCATGCCGGGCATCGGCCATCTGCCGATGCTCGAAGCGCCCTACCGGACCGCGCGCGACTACAAGCGCTTCCGCGCCGGCCTGCCGCCGCCCGGATGAAGCCCGGCCTGCAGGCGGTCCGCGTCGGCGAGCTGCGGCTGCAGGTCGCCACGGCCGGAAGCGGCACGCCGGTGCTGCTGTTGCATGGCTTCCCGGACACCCACGAGGTCTGGCGCCATCAGCTGCCGGCATTGGCCGCGGCGGGCTACCGCGTCATTGCCCCTGACCTGCGCGGCTATGGCGATAGCGATGCGCCGCTGCAGGTCGCCGACTACGCGCTCGGTCACCTGCTCGGCGACGTCATCGGCCTGCTCGATGCGCTCGACATTCACGAACCGGTGCATCTGGTCGGCCACGACTGGGGCGCCGTGCTCGGCTGGCAGCTGGCGATCCACCATCCGCTGCGCTTCGCCAGCTACGCGGCGCTGTCGGTCGGCCACCCCTACGAATACCTCAGCGATTCGCAGCAATTGCTGCGCGCCTGGTATCTGCTGCTGTTCAGCAGCGGCCGCTTCGCCGAATGGCTGCTGCGGCAGCGCGACTGGCAGCTGTTCCGGGCGCTGGTCGGCCGGCATCCGGAGACGCCGGCGTGGATCGCCTCGCTGTCGCGCCCGGGCCGTTTGCGCGCAGCGCTGAACTGGTATCGCGCCAATGTCATCGGCGCCAGGGCGCCGGCACCGGACACCACGCCGCTGCCGGTGCTCGGCCTGTGGAGCGACGGCGACCGCGCGCTGACCGAGACACAGATGCGGCAGTCGCAGCGCCGCGTCGGCGGCGCCTGGCGCTACGAGCGCATCGAGGGCGCCAGCCACTGGCTGCAGCTGGACCAGCCGGAAACGCTCAACCGCCTCCTGCTGGAGTGGTTCGCCCAGCCGCGAGGCTGAGCCCGATCCGCGATCCGGCTAAAATCGCCGCCCGATGTCCGCTTGCGTTCACGTCTGCCATGTCTTCCGCCGTTAATCCCTGGCGCTTCTGCGTCGCGCCGATGCTGGACTGGACCGACCGGCACTGCCGGTTCTTCCTGCGCCAGCTGTCGCAGCATGCGCGCCTGTACACGGAGATGGTGACCACCGGCGCCATCCTGCATGGCGACCGCGAGCGCTTCCTGCGCTTCGACGCCGCCGAGCATCCGCTGGCGCTGCAGCTCGGCGGTTCCGATCCGGAGGCGCTGGCGCGCTGCGCCGAGGCCGGCGAAGGCTTCGGCTACGACGAGATCAACCTCAACTGCGGCTGCCCGTCCGATCGCGTGCAGGGCGGCGGCTTCGGCGCCTGCCTGATGAACGAGCCGGCGCAGGTTGCCGCCAGCGTGCGCGCGATGCGCGGCGCCACCGGCCTGCCGGTCACCGTCAAGCACCGCATCGGCATCGACGACTCCGACGAATACGATTTCATGCGCCGTTTTGTCGACACCGTCGCCGCGGCCGGCTGCGAGGTCTTCATCGTCCACGCGCGCAAGGCCTGGCTGCAGGGGCTGTCGCCGAAGGAGAACCGCGAGATCCCGCCGCTGCGCTACGAGAACGTGTATCGACTCAAGCAGGAATTCCCGCAGCTCACGATCGTGCTCAACGGCGGCATCCGTGAACTGGGCGACTGCGAAACCCATCTGCAGCAGCTCGACGGCGTCATGCTCGGCCGCGAAGTCTACGAGAACCCGTACGTGCTGGCCGAGGTCGATGCGCGGCTGTTCGGCAGCACGCTCCCGATGCCGACGCGCGACGAAGTCCTTGCCGAGGTCCAGCGCTATACCGAACGCGAGCTGGCCCGCGGCAGCTCGCTCAAGCACATCAGCCGCCATGTGCTCGGGCTGTATCGCAACCAGCCCGGCGGCCGCGCGTTCCGCCGCGTGCTGTCGGAACGCGCCTCGCAGCCCGGCGCCAGCGCCGCACTGTTCGGCGAGGCCCGCGCGGCGATGGACGCGCTACCATCGCGCGCCGCCGCCTGACCCTATAAAACCCAAAAAACTCTGTACTCCCACAGGAAACACTCATGACCAGCACCCGCGTCGCCATTGAAACCTCGCTCGGCACTATCACGCTCGAGCTCGACGCCGCCAAGGCGCCGAAGACCGTCGAGAACTTCGTGCAGTACGCCCAGGACGGCCACTACGACGGCCTGGTGTTCCACCGTGTGATCTCCGGCTTCATGATCCAGGGCGGCGGCTATGACGAGAAGTACGATCAGCGCCGTACCCGCGCGCCGATCGCCATCGAGTCCAGCAACGGCCTGAAGAACAAGCGCGGCACCATCGCGATGGCGCGCACCTCGGACCCGAACTCGGCCACCTCGCAGTTCTTCATCAATCACAAGGACAACGATTTCCTCGACTACCCGGGTCAGGACGGCTACGGCTACACGGTGTTCGGCGCCGTCACCGAGGGCCTCGACGTGGTCGACAAGATCGGCGATACGCCCACCGGCTCGGCCCGTCCGTTCGGCCGCGATGTGCCGGTCACGCCGGTCATCATCAAGAAAGTCACCGTCCTGGCCTGAATGGCCGGCGCGGACGCCGCGGCTCCATGATCCTGCTGCTGTCCGACCTGCATCTGCCGAACCGGCCGTCGCCGTTGCGCGACGGCTTTCGGCGCTTTCTCGAAGGGCCGGCACGCGACGCCGAGGCGGTCTACCTGCTCGGCGATCTGTTCGAATACTGGGTCGGCGATGACGTCGGCCTGCAGGACTACGCCGCCGAAGTGCGCTGGCTGCGCGAACTGACCGCGCAGGGCGTGCCGGTCTGGTTCATCGCCGGCAACCGCGACTTCCTCGTCGGTCCGCGCTTTTTTTCCGCCAGCGGCGTGCGGCCGCTCGGCGACCCGACGCGGCTGGATCTCGATGGCGTGCCAACCCTGCTGTCGCACGGGGATCTGTACTGCACCGACGACCGCGCCTATCAGCGCTGGCGACGCTTTGCGCACCACCGCCTCGCACAACGCCTGTTCGGCTGGCTGCCGCGGAAGTGGCGGCTGGCAATCGGCGGCGGCCTGCGGCGGCAGAGCGGCGGCGCCAAGCAGACCAAGACGGCCGCGATCATGGACGTCAATCCGCATAGCGTCGCGGCCGGCATGCTCAAGGCCGGCGTCGTCCGGCTGATTCACGGCCACACGCATCGGCCCGACGAGCATGCCGTCGGCGAGCACGGACAGCGCATCGTGCTGGCCGATTGGCATGGCGAGCGCATGGAGTACCTCGCCCTCGCCGATGGGCGCTGGCAGCGGTGCCTGTTGCCCAATCCGAGCGGCGAGCAGAATCTGCCCAGAGTTGACGATTAAGCCAGGATTCCGCGCACAAACGGAGCTGGCGGCAGTGCTGGACGTCGGCAAAGCCAGCCTGGGCTGCGGCATCGACCAGCTCTAAGCCGACGGCTGGCTGCTGCGCCGCAACGATCCGAGCGACCGTCGCGCAAAGCGCATTTGTCTGTCGCCGGCAACGCGGCCCTTGATCCGCCAGAAGATCACCATCAGGGACGTGTTCAATCACCGCGTGCTGGCCGAACTCGACAACGAGGAGCGCGCCACCCGGCTGCGCCTGCTCGGCAAAATCAAGGCTGCGCCGGTCAGCATGCCAGCCGATCCAGGCGCCCAGGCACACCCGTAGCATTGGTAGGGTCACGTACGATTCTGGTAGGATCGCACGGCACCGCAGCTGGTCGATCATTCGAATAAGCGCCCGCTTCGCAGTGCCGTCCGCCAGCCACCTTCCATCATCGCTACGGTCAAAAAATCTATGAGCTTTCTGAAGTCGCTGTTCGGCCCCAAGAAGCCGAAAGAGGTGGTGGTCGAGCCTTACGGCTCGCGGTTCGAGATGGAATCCAACCAAACCATCCTCGAGGCAGCGCTGAAGAATGGCGTGCCGTTCCCGCACAACTGCACGGTCGGCACCTGCGGCTCGTGCAAAAGCAAGCTGAAAGCCGGCCGCGTCAATGCGCTGTGCGACTTCGGCTACACCCTGTCGCATCAGGAAATCGCCGCCGGCTACATCCTCGCCTGCCAGGCCGTTCCGAAGGACCCGGAAACCATCGTCTCCGTCGACAGCGCACTGGCCGATGCGCCGCCGCCGGAAAACTTCGCCGGCAAGATCACCGCCACCGAATCGCTGACGCACGACATTCTCAAGGTCACGATCGAACTCGACCGGCCGATGAAGTTCGTCGCCGGCCAGTACGCCAACATCAAGGCGCCAGGCTTCCCTCGTGCCCGCAACTACTCGTTTGCCGATGCGCCGGAGCGCGAAGGCATGAAGAAGCTCAGCTTCTTCATCCGCAAAGTGCCGGGCGGCGAATTCACCGAAGCGCTGTTCGCCGGCAAGCTCAATGATCTGGCGCTCGAAGTGGAAGGCCCGGTCGGTCACTTCCACCTCAGCCCGAATGCAACGCCGATGATCTGCATCGCCGGCGGCTCGGGCGTGGCGCCCTTGCTCAGCATTCTGGAGAACGCCCGTCGCACGCGCGTCAAGCGCCCCTGCGCGGTGCTGTTCGGCGCGCGTACGCAGGCCGATCTCTACGCCGTCGAGCAGATCCAGTCGATCGCCGGGGACTGGCAGGACAAGTTCGTGTTCATGCCGGTGCTGTCACACGAACCGGCTGACAGTTCGTGGAAGGGCGCACGCGGTCTGGTCACGCAGTTCATCACCGACACGCTGCCGGATATCGACTGGAGCACGGCCGAAGGCTACATGTGCGGCCCTCCGGGCATGATCGACGCCGGCATTTCGTCGATGACCGAACAAGGCATGAAGCTCGACGCGATCTTCTACGACAAGTTCACCGACGCCAGTCATTCGGCGCGGATGCCGTAAGACTCGCCAGCGTCGGCGACCGCATCAAAGGCCAGATCTTCGCGGATCTGGCCTTTTTGCTATGCGGCGCCGCCGCTCAGCAAGCCGGTGCGGCCGTCAGCCGCTGCCGCGAGGCGCCCAAGCTCAACGCCGCCAGCGCTGCTACCGCCATTGTCGCGGCGCTGCCCAGCAAGGCCCAGTGGTAATCACCGCGGACGTCGCGCATCAGGCCAACCAGGAACGGGCTCAAGCCATAGCCCAGCGCAAACACGCTGTACTGCCAGCCATAAATCGCACCGTAAGCGCGCTGGCCAAAATGTCGCGCCGTCAGATAAGCCAGCAGATCGATCTCGGCGCCAGCCGCCAGGCCGAGCAGGATCACTGCCGCGACGGCGTAGCGCAGTCCGGCAAGCCACAGCAGCAGAATGCCTAAGGTCGCCAGGAACAGGATCAGCATTGATACACGTGATGCCGCAAAACGATCCAGCATCAGACCCACCGCAATGCGGCCGAACACGCTGGAAACTCCCACCACCGATGCCGTGTGCGCAGCGTTCAGCGCCGGCGCCCCCAAGTCGCGGAATAGCGGCACCAGATGGACGATGAGGCCGGCGATACCCAGGGCCATCGTCAGCGCCATCAGCATCAGCAGCCAGAAACTCCGGGTGCGCAAGGCTTCGCCCATGCTCAGTCCTGCAGTGGCATTCGCCGGCGGGGTCATCGTCGGTCGCAGCACACTGCCGCGACGAAATCCGAACCAGACCAGCGGCGCCGCCAGCACCGCAGTACTCGCCAGGGCCAGATAGGCGATCCGCCAGCCGGCGCGCTCCGACACCTCGGCCACCAGGTTCGGCACCCAGAAGCCGGCGATACCCGCGCCGGTCAGGACGATGCCGAGCGCCAGCCCGCGACGGCGTTCGAAACCCGCGGTGACCGGCCGCACCAATGCAATGGGCGTGGAGCCGGCGCCCAGTACAGCAATGAAGAAGTACCCGGCCCAGAACCATTCGATCCGCTGCACCAGCAAGGCCAGCAGGACCACCGCTGCGGCGTAGGCCAAAAGGCTGCCTGCTCCGAGCAGCGCGGCGCCATATCGATCGCAGAGCCGACCTACCAGCGGCCCCGACAGAAACAGGCCGATCGTCATGATCGTCACCGCCAGCGAAATGCTGCCGCGATCCCAGCCAAACTCCGCCTGCAACGACGGCACGAAAGCGCCCAGGCTGTAGAACATCGTCGCCGTCATGCCGGTCGACAGGCCGACCGCCGCGCCGAGCACCAGGAACTGGCGGCCGTGAAATTCGCTATGCGCCATCGCTCCTCCGTCTTCTATCCCGACAGCCTAAGCAGGCACCGCCAGCGGTCGAATACCAGGTCGCGCCAACGGACTGCCGATCAGGACAATCGCTGCCACATGCGCGCAATTCGGCAAGACGGAAAAAGAAAGGGGGCCAGACGGAGGAGATCGTCTGGCCCCCAATGCAGCATCCGGAGTTAGGTCGGATTACTGAAAGCTGGGCACTTCATCAGCGGGCGGCACTTCATCGGCAGGCGGCAGTGCCTCGGCAGCCACCGGCGCAGCAGGCGCTTCCATCGGCGCGGCTGCATCCATAGGTGCCAGATCGCTCATAGGCGCATCCGCCGCCGGGGCCGGCTCCGCAGCCGGCACCGTCGCAGCGTCTCCGGCGCCGGTGGCCACGGCGTCGGTACCCACCACCTTGAGCTCGACGCGACGGTTCAGCTCGCGGCCTTCGTCGGTTTCGTTGTCGGCGATCGGCTTGCTCTCGCCATAACCAGCGGCCGTCATCCGGTCAGACGCCACGCCCTTCTCGCTCAGGTACTGCAGCACCGAACGGGCGCGCGATTCCGACAGCTTCTGGTTGTACTCGTCCGAACCCTTGGCATCCGTGTGTCCGCTCAGCTCGATCTTGATCTGCGGGTTGGCCACCAGTTCATCCGCGACACCGTCGAGGATGATCTTGGCGTTCTGCGTAAGCCGCGACTTGTCGAACTCGAAGTTGACGCCGCGCAGCACGATCACGTCGCCCGTGCCGCAACCGGCCAGCGACACGCGCTCGCCTGCTTCCGGCGTCTTGCAAGGCGGCGCCAGCGGGCAGCCCTTGTCGTCCACCTGCGTGCCGGCGGGGGTGTTCGGGCACTGGTCGCGCTCGTCCGGCACACCATCACCGTCCGCATCCGGCGGCGGTGCCACGACGGCGGCGGGTGCAGGCTCGACCGGCGGCGGCGGCGGCTTGGGCTTGGAGAAGTAGTAATAGGCGCTCAGGAACAGCGTCTGCGCCTTGTACTTGGCATCGAAGTGCGTCTGCGGCTGGTCTTCAAACGCGTAGAACTTGCTGGCCTTGGCCGTCTCTACCCAGCGGTAATCCAGACCCACGGTGATCGAGTCGCCGAGATCCCAATTGATGCCCGCGCCGTACTGGTAGGCCAGAACCGTGTCGTCGGCACGCCGCGCTTCCTTGTCGAGCAACTGCAGCGGCGTGAACGAATCCGTCTGGAAATGCGTGACCTTCTGGCGCGTGAAGCCGACACCACCACCCAGGTACGGACGCAGCTTCCACGACGGGAAGACGTCGTACCAGAGGTTGATAAAGCCGCTGGTGCTGGACAGCTTCGGCTTGGTGCCGTCGCCGATGGCGGCGCCGCTCGCATTGGTGACCGAATCGGGCTCGTCACGGCGATAGCTCAGCTCGAACTCGGGACGCAGGCCGTTGGCGGCCTGATAACCGAGCACCCAGCCGAAGGCATAGCCCTGCTTCCAGTCGTAGTTGCCGCCGTTGCCGGAGTTATCCATCAACGGCAGTTCGACGACGATCGGGCCCTGCTTGGTCAGCGTGCTCTGGCCGGCGAACTCATACGACTGGTCGTCGGCGCGATTGATACCGCCCTTGATACCCACATAGGGGCCTTCCGCGGAGATCGCCGGGAAGGCCGCCAAGCTCGCGGCAAGCGCCACGAGGCGAACCTGGACATTCTTCATTGTTGCTCCCTCAATCTATTCTTCAGTGATGAACGCGCTAGGTGCGACCGGGCTTACTTGTAAGCCCACGTGAAGGTCACACCGTAGGTGCGCGCAGCACCCCAGATGCCGGTGTCGCCGAAGTCGAAGCGGTACTTCTGCGTGAAGAACCCTTCATCCGTGAGGTTCTTGCCGAAGAACGTGACGCGGATGTTCGTACGCGGATCGAAAACGCCCAGACGCGCGTTGTAGATCTGATACGACTCCTGCGTCAGCGTGTTCAGCGGGTCATAGAAGAAACCATCGTTGTAGTACGTATCCGCACCCAGTTCGCCTTCCAGACCGAAGAACAACGGGAAGGTGTAGTTGACGGCGGCGGTGGCGGTGTACTTCGGCGTACGGACCGTGTCGTTGCCCGAGAAGTCGTTGTTCAGGAAGTTGAGACCCGTCACCGGATCAAAGCCCTGACCGATGAACGAGTCGTACTTGCCGTCCAGGTAGACGCCGGTCAGCGTGAATACCAGCGACTCACTCGCAAACCAGTTGGCCTCCAGTTCGCCGCCCTGAACCGTATAGGCCGCAGCGTTCTGCAGGCTGGTCACACCGCCGGCCAGCAGCGCCAGGATCTGCACCTGGGCGTTCTCGACATGCGTCGTGAACAAGGCGCCATTGAGCTTGATGGAGCGATCATCCAGCCACTCGGACTTGAAGCCGAGTTCATGCGAGGACGCACGTTCCGGCTCGATGCGCTTCGGCGGCAGGTTGACGTTCAGGCCGTTGTAGTTACCGGACTTGAAGGCTTCCGAGTACTTGTAGTACGTCAGGATGTCCGGCGTGATCTTCCAGTTCAGACCCGCGTTGGGCGTGAATGCGCGCCAGGTGTGATCCTGCGGCTTGTACGAGATCGCGGTCAGCGCGATCGGGTCCGAGCTGCCGATCAACGGAGCATCCAGAAGACGCGCCTCGACCTTCGAATATTCCAGCGCACGCTTTTCCGTCGATACGCGGCCACCGGCGACAGCCTGCAGGTTTTCGGTCAGCGAGAACGTGAGCTGGCCATAAGCCGAATAGTGGTCGGTCTGAATGCCGCTCGACAGCGGAATCTGCACGAGCACGTTCTTGTTCAGCTGCGGATTGTCGTTGCAGTCCACGCCCAGAACGGTGAGCGTGTTGCAAAGCACCGGCGTCTCGCCCGGAAGCAGCGTATCAATCACGCCGATACCGACGGCCGCCGCATCGACGGTGATCGGGTAACGGCCGGTCTTGTACGAATCTTCCCAATACAGGCCCGCGGTCCACTGCAGCCATTCGGGTGCGGTAGCCGGATTGGAGTTGAAGATCAGCTCCGCAGAATCAGCTTCGGCCGTGTTCGGCAGCGCGCTGATGTCGAGGATCGGCTCTGGCGCGGAATCGAAGTCGAAGTAGATGTCGCTATGCGCCGTCGTATGACCGTAGACCAGCTTGTTGTCCCACCAGTCGACCAGTTGCGAGTCGAGGACGAACGACAGGATCTGGGTCTTGGCACGAACACCGACGTTCGAGTTGTTGCCGGTCTCGTGCGGCACATTGTGCGGCGTCGTGATCGCGGCGAAGACCGGCGAGGACTTCAGCAGCACCGTCGCCACCGAGTCGGCATCCTGCTGACGGACGTAGTAGTACGAACCGCTCAGCTTGAGGTCGTCGAGGATGTCCCAGACCAGCGCGGCGCGGAAGCCGATGTTGCGGTACGGGATGTAGTCCTGGTCCGGATGGACGAAGTTCTTCGAGAACGCGTCGCGGTTCTCGTAGAGACCGGACACGCTGAACTTGACGTCTTCCCAGAACGGCAGCGGGCCCGAGAAGGCGGCCTTGGTCTTGGTGTCGTTGTAGTTGCCGAACTGCTGCAGGAAGTCCGCAGCATAGGTATTGCCCGGCTCCTTCATCTTGACCAGGATCGCGCCGGCGATAGCGTTACGGCCATATAGGGTGCCTTGCGGACCCTTCAGCACTTCGACCTGCTTGACGTCACCGAGCGCCTGCGCCGACGAGAACGTGAACGGCAGGTAGAGGCCGTCGATGTAGGTGGCGACGCTCGAATCGACGGCGGCCTGGAACGAGTCGCCACCGACGCCGCGGATGAAGATGATGCTGTAGCTGGCCATCGAGTCGAAGGTCAGACCCGGCGTCACCAGCTGCATGTCCTTGAGGTCCGAAACACCCTGCGCTTCGAGCTGCGTACCGCTGAAGGCCTGAACGCTGCTCGGCACTTCCTGCAGGTTCTGTTCACGCTTCTGCGCGGTAACGACGACCTCTTCGATCATGCGGCTCTTGGGGCCTGCCGCGGCGGTCGACGCCTCTTCCTGTGCTTCCACGGGCGCTTCGGCGACGGGTGCTTCGGCCACGGGTGCTTCGGCGACTTCAGGTGCCGCTTCAGCCGGCACAGCCGGCTCGGCGAACGGTGTTTCAGCCGATACCGGTTCCGTCGGCGCCGCCTCGGCCGCGACCGTATCGGTCGGCTGAGCCTCGGCAACTCCCTCGATTTGCGCAAAGCCAGACTGTACAGGGGCCAGGCCCAGGATCAGCAGCCCGCCCAGGCACTTACGCCAGTTCGTATTTTCCACTCTCTCTCCCTCCGTTCAGACACACATACGACTGGCTGCTGACCAAAAAGGCCAGCAGACATCGCGACTTATCCGAGAAGTGGCCTGGCGCTTACCGGCCAGTTCCATCGTCCCCACCTGAGTTGTTCGCTGCTATAGCGCAGTCTTGAAGTGAGTAGACCTTACCACGCGTCGAAGTCTTAATACAACTCAACTCATTTATGTATTTGTGTCTTAACTCATTTATGTCGATGATCAATAATCTTATCTTTATACACTGTTTTTACAAGCATTTATGCAATTCCCATGAACAGTTTTAGAGATTTTATGGTGCACTATAAAGAGCGATTTCACCTATTAATGAGGCTCACTAATCACATTTATCGCTATTCAATTCATTCGAACGGCACGCGAGGCCAACGACCCCGGCGCCACCGGGGTGCCGAGGTTTCTTGATCGCCCGATCGCGGTCGCGAGAACGCAGTCGCGGCTCATCACATCCGTGAGGGCGCTTGAAGCTGGCGCAGCACTGCCCAGGATGGCCAACCCGGTCTCCGGCCGAGCGCCGCGACCGCAGCGCAGGCGGCGATGTTGCACCCCGTTTGCTGGCTAGCGGGATGGACGGGGCGGCTGGCGCCACCGGCGCTGGGGATTCCCGCGATGGGCCGCGCCGCCTTCGCGCCACAGGAAGGTCGGGCACTTGTTGCCGCTCAAAGCAGGGCGCCGACCTGGCGGCCCGGCTGCCGCCGCGTGCAGGGCTTTAGCCAGCAGCAGAGACCACAACGCGCCTGACGCCGCCGCGCCCACGCAGGACGCAGCATCAGGGCCCGACGGCGGCTCAGACGGAGGAGCCGGCCTCGCCCACGACGTGCTTTTCGATTCGGAGCGCAATCCGCTCGACCCGGTCCAGCACCTGCCGGATACCGTCATGATCTTCCTCGCGGCGCGCCGCCATGCCGCGGTGGATCACACGCGCCACGCTGTCGGCGACCTCCTCCAGCGAGAAATCGCCCTCGCCGCGCAAGAAGGCCCAGGTCCGATGCTCCATGCAACCGTAGAACATGTCGCGCAGCGTGGTGGCCGGCACATCAGGCAGGAACTCGCCCGAGTCGATCGCCGCCTGGCAAACCCTGAGCACATCGGATGTGAATTTGCGGTTCAGCTGGAAGAACGGCGTATGCCGGTAGTTGGGGTCGGGACGCAACTCCAGCAGCATGAACCGCGCAAGCACCGGCTCGCGGCGAATGATCGACAGGTTCTTCCAGGCCAGATGCCTTAGCTTGTTCTGCGTCCCGCCGATCGAGTCGACCTGCGAATCCTCGGCCAACTGCTCACCGAACCAGACCGCCGCCACCTTCTCCAGCAGCTCCCGCTTGCTTTCGAAATAGCGGTAGATCGTCCCCTCGACGACGCCGGCTCGCTCGGCGATTTCCGACAGCAGCGTGTTCTCATACCCGCGCTCGGCGATCAGCGCCCGAGCAGCAGCCATGATGTCCGCCGTACGATCATCGACGGAAAGACGGTTCACCACCTTGCGTGAAGTACGCGGACCCCTGGGCATCTATGCGCTCCGTTGTGGGCTGCCAGTGAATAGGCTACTAGTGAATAGCTAGTAAATAGAATTCATTAGTGAATTTTTTTATTATCTATTTGATTTTTTTAAATTTAACCTAAAAATACATGAAGAGCTTCATTTTTTCCATTTGACTCAAATGAGTTGACCTTATTAGGATTCAGATGCCCGCATCGCAGGCCTGTCGAGACGGGGGCTGCCATCAAACGCCCGCAGCACCTTGTCCGCAGGTAGGTCGGCACGAAGCAAGCCCGGCGTTGAGCGCTGGTGCAGCCTGATTACGCCTTTATTATCAGCTGATCTGGCTGAGAGGCGAGCCCGGCAGCGACGTGCCGCATCGTGCGATGCCAGACCGAGAGCCCTGGCTCCACGTTGGGCAGACGCGAGCAAGATGATCATCAGTGCATAGCTGGACAGGAGGAAAACATGAGCGACTACATCAAATACTACGCAGCGGCGCTGCTGCTCGGCGCCGGCTTTGCCGGCTTTGCGCTCGGCGGCGATTGGGTCTGGCTGGGCTTCAGCACCTTCTTCCTGGTGACGTTCCTCGATCTTGTGCTGCCGCGCGATCTGCGCACGCGCAACATGAATTCGGCGTTCTGGGCAGCGGTGCCGGTGTGGATCGGCGGCCTCGGCCCGATCGCGATGTTCCTTGCCTTCGGCTGGCGCATGCATGTCGAAGAGCTGACGGTCAGCCAGCTGATCGGCGGCACCCTGAGCTGCGGCTGGCTGGCACTGGTGCCGGGCATCGCGGCGCAGCATGAGCTGTTCCATGCGCGCGGTCCGCTGACGCGCACTGTCGGCCGCTACGCGCAGTTCTGTGTGCTGGACGGCATGCGCGATATCGAGCATGTGGTCTACCACCACATCGACGTATCGACGCCGCACGATCTGAGCACCGCCCCGCGTGGCCAGTCGATCTACGCCTTCACCCCACGCGCGGTCTGGGGCACGATCTCGCTGGGCGTCAAGGCGGAATGTCAGGCGCTCAGCCGCCGCGGCCTGTCGCCGTGGAACTGGCGTCACCGCGTCTGGCGGATTTTGCTCCTCCAGCTGGTATTTCAGAGCATCATCTTCGCGATGGCTGGCTGGGTCGGCGTGCTGTGCGTCCTCAGCGCGATGTTCATCGCCAAGGCCTGGACCGAATCGTTCAGCTACTTCCAGCACTACGGACAGACCCGGGTTCCGGGTGCGCCGGTGGGCCGTCGCCATGTCTGGAACCATCTGGGCGCCGTCACGCGTCTGGTCGGCTTCGAGCTGACCAATCACGCCGATCACCACATGAACTCCTACCAGCCGTACTACAAGCTGGTGCCGCACCGCGAAGGCATTCTGATGCCCAGCGTGTTCGTCTGCTTCTTCGCGGCCCTGATTCCGCCGGTCTGGGAGCATTTCATCATCAAGCCGGCGCTGAAGCGTTGGGACTTGGAGTTCGCGACGCCGGGCGAGCGTGAACTGGCACGCGAGCAGAATCGCGCCGCTGGCTGGGAAGACTGGTTCGCCAGCGCGCCGACGCCAGCGGTGACGCCCAGCACTGTAGGCTGCTGAGCAGGACCCATACCGCTCTCGCTTGCGCGGGAGCGGTAGCTGTAAAACCGATTAATGAAGCCGCACCCAGTTCCGACACCGGCCGCTCTCGTCGAGCCAGTGATCGAGTTCTGAAGCGGACGACGGGAGGAGGAGCGGCCGTTCGCGCGTGCGCGTTCGGCCTGCTTCTTTAAGTAAGCGATGAAACGCTGGCTTTAGGCCTCAGTTGCTATGCCTGAACCGCGTCGGGGTGCAGCCCACAACGGCGCTGAACACCTGAGTGAAATGCGACTGATTGCTGAAGCCCACTTCCTGCGCGATCTGCGCCATGGTCAAGCGACTGTCACGCAGCAAATCCTTGGCCCTTTCCACGCGTCGTGCAGTGACGTAGCGATGCGGCGGCACGCCGGTCAGCTCGCGGAAATGCCGGGCGAAATGCGCACGGCTGACACCGGCCTGATCGGCCAGTGCACGCAGGCTCAGGGCCTCGGCAAGATGCGTATCGATGAAGGCCAGCAATGGGTCGAGCGGTATTCCGGAGATGCGCGTGGCGCGCGGCCTAGGCTGCAGCTCGATCGCCGACGCGCCGCCATGGCGATACAGCCGCGACAGATGCAACAGCAAGGCGCGCGTCACCGCGGTGACGTAAGCCACGTCGCGACCACCGGGGCGATGCGCCTCGGATACCAGCGCCTCCAGGCAGGACTGGGCGAAGCCGTCCTGGAATGCGAAACGAAAGTTGGCATCGGCCAGGGCGCTGGAGCCGGAAACGCCGCCCACCGCGCGGCGCGGAATATGAATCGACGAAAAGCAAACCGCGCCGTCGATGCGGTAGTTCACCCGCCGGCCGGGCGGAATCACGCTGATCAGGCCGGGCGTCGAGAACTTGTCGATCCAGGGGCCATTGCAGGCCGCCATCACGCTGCGCGAGCCCGCGCTGTGATAGGCAATGATGAAGTCGTCGTTCTCCACCAGCTCGAATCCGTCGAGCCATGGCAGATCCCATTCGCAGACAGCGATACCGCCCCAGGAATCGGCATTGTTGACATGGACCGGCGGCCTGCGGACCGCGTTGGTGAAAGCGTCCAGGGCCCTTCTCTGAGGCACCTTGTGCATGGGCATTCCTCCTTCCGCGAATGCTCGGACTGCTTCCTTGTACCGCCTGCCGAGCATGTTTTCAATGCTTTAATGAGACAAATTCACTAGACACGATCTGAAGCAACGCCTAGCTTTGACGGGCACCCATGGCCCGCCAATAACTGCCATCCGCGTTGCGGATGAGCGCTATTCACGGAGAGAGAAGATGCCAACCGCGCCGTACGACCACCCCCTCAACCTCACCATGCAGGCCATTCTCACCTATGGCAGCTGGGCCCTGACTTTCGTCTTCCTCGGCGTCGCCATCTGGATGGGCCTTCGACAGAAAACGCCCTTTTTCGTGCTGCTGCTGCTGGCATCGATGTTCGGCGCCTTCGCCGAGCCCTTGTACGACGAGGGCCTGATGCTGCTGTTCTACATTCCAGGCATCTGGTCGCATTTCACGGCCTTCGAGATCCCGCAACCGCTGTGGACCCATAGCGGCTACGCCGTCCTGTACGGCAGCGCGGCCATGTGGATCTGCGACCAGATCAAGCGCAACGGCCTGACCCGCGCCGGCCTCTACAAGTTCGCCGGCCTGGAACTGGCGATGTCCTGCACCTTCGAGATGATCGGCATCAACGGCGGCGCTTATGAATACTGGGGCCCGCACGTATTCCGTGTGTTCAACTACCCGATCGTCATCGGCATTCTCGAATCGGCGCAGGTCATCTGCTTCAGCGTCGCCGCAGCGCAGCTGCGTGACCGCGTCAACGACAGGCTGGTCGGCCTGCTGGGCCTGTTCGTGCTGTTTCCCTGCACGTTCTACCTAGCCAACTTCGGTGCCGGCGCACCGGTCATCATCGCCCTGCATCTGGAGAACACCACGCCGGCGATCGTCACTGCCGCTACCCTGCTCAGCATCGCCTTCGCCGCCGCACTGATCTACGGCGCCGCATCGCTGCTGCCGGCCGGCCGCGAAGCCGTACGCCGCAGTCCGCAGGGCCAGCCTCTGACCGCGCGCTGAGACGGCAAGCTTGCGCAGCAAAAAGGGGCCGCTGATGCGGCCCCTTTCTTGTTTCTGCATGATCCCGCGTACCGCTTCAGAACTCGTAGCTCCATTCCAGACCGAATACGCGGCCTTCCAGCAGGTTGTTGAAGGCGCCGCGCCGACCGCTCGTGATCGGCGGCTGCACATTGGCCGGCAACAAGATGCTCTGGCCCTGATAGGCCTGATCGAGCAGGTTGCGGCCATATACCGTCATTTTCAGCTTGTCCTGATGCAGGCCCAGCGTGAAGCTGGCGTCGAGCATGTTGAGCTGGTTGAGCGTGGCGATATTGCTGTCGTTGGCAAATGCCTGATCACGATGGCTGAAATTGACGCGCGAAGTCAGGCTGTACTCGCCGAGGCCGGCGCGATGTTCGGCACCCGCGCCATAGCTCCACGGCGCCAGGCGCGGCAGTTCCAGGCCATAGTCCTTGCCATCGACGACCGGCGGGTTCTCCTCGGTGAGGCTGGAACGCAGCGTGTCGTACTCGCCGTTCTGATAGCCGAAGAACGCGGTCAGCCGCAACGCGTCGGTGACCAGCGCCTCACCTTCGAACTCCACACCCCAAATCGTCGCATCGGCGGTGTTGCGCGTGTCGGTGACGATATTGCCTTCCGGGGTCGGCAGCTGCACGTCGCGGATCATGTCCTTGATCGTGTTGTGGAACACCGCAAGATTGGTGCGCAGGCGGCGCTCAAGCCAGTCGGCCTTGCCGCCGATCTCGAAGGCGCTGGTCGATTCCTGGTCGAACTCCGGGTTCTGCGCCGCTCCGGCAACGCGGATGTTGTAGCCGCCGGCGCGATACGCCTTCGACCACGAGGTATAGACCTGCGCATCGCGCGCAATCTCGTATTGCAGGCCGATCTTGGGCGTGAAGCTATGCCAGGTATTGCTGAGACGATCGCTGTAGTTGCAGGCCCCGGTGTTGGGATCGCAGGCACTGGCGGCCGCGGTGAAGCGGGCGATATCGGCGGACTTCTTCTCCGACGAGTAGCGGCCGCCCACCGTTAGATCCAGCAACTCGGTCAGCTCGACATCGGCCTGCGAGAACACCGCCCAGGCATCGTGCTTCTGCTCGCCGCCGAAGGCGCGCGGCGCACCACCGAGCGGCGCCAGCATGCGCGTTTCGAGCAGGCTGATCGTCGCGTGGAACAGGTACACACCGGTGGTGACATCAACTCGATCGCCGAAGCGGCCGGCGTAACGCAGCTCATTGCTGACCTGCTCGACCTGCACGTCGAAGATGTCGTGGAAGCCCAGGATCGGCGTACCGTCGGCGTCGACCGCTGACAGATCGTCGACGTTGCGATAGCCGGCGACGTTGGTGATGACACCTTCACCGAATGCGACGTTGATGTTGCTCTCCGAAGTCACCTGCTCCCAGTTCAGATCGGTGAAGCCGCGGTAGTCCTGGTTGATGCGGAAATCGTGACGGTCCTGAAACGCCGGATTCTGGCTGGCTGCGCCGTCGCCCTTGAGCACGCCGGCTTCGACCCGCAGGATGGTGTCGAACACCTTGTTCGGCTTCCAAGACGCCGAGGTTCGCACCAGCTTGGTCTCGGACTTGCCGAAGTCGCTGCCGTCGTAGTCGTTGGTGAAATAGCCGTCGTCCTTGTCGTAGAACACCGACAGGCGCGCGGCGATCGTCTCACTGAGCGGGCCGGATACCGAGCCGGCGATCTTGGTTTCCAGGCCGCTTTCAACCGCCGCCTTCATCCGCGCTTCGAAGGTATTGCTCGGTGCGCGCGTGCGGATCAGCACGGCGCCGCCGGTGACGTTGCGGCCGAACAGCGTGCCCTGCGGGCCGCGCAGGATCTCGATGCCGTCGAGATCGAACAGATCGAGGATCACGCCCTGGTTGCTGGCCAGGTAGATGCCGTCGACGAAGGTGCCGGTGGTCGGCTCCAGCGTCGGGATCGATGACGCCAGACCCAGACCGCGCACCGAGAAGTTGGCCGTGCCCTTGATCGTGCCGCCGTCATCCATCGCCACGTTCGGTACGTTCTGTGCCAGCTGCGTCAGGCTCGTCATCTGCCGGTTTTCCAGCTGCTCGCCGCTGACCGCAGCGATCGATACCGGCACGTCCTGCGACAGCTCCGCCTTGCTGCGCTTGCGCGCAGTGACGATCACCTCTTCCAGACCGCCGATTTCTGCCGGCGCCTCCGTCTCGGCCTCCGCCTCGGTGGAAGCGGGCTCTTCCCCGGTCATTGCCTCTGCCGCCGGCGCTGCCTCGCCCTCGTCCACGGCCTCCGGCGCATCTTCGCTCGCCGACGCCGCAGGCGCCGGATCGAGCTGGGCCAGCACGGATACGGGCATTGCCACGGCAGCACTGCCACCCAGCAGCGCGCCGATCATCAAGCCTTTCTCTAGCATTTCTCTTCTCTCCGAATTTTGTATGAAGTGAACCACGGCGGGCCGGACGCCCGATGGCGCCGAATGCCGGCCAGCGAATCGCAGCGGATCCGCGCGACATCCCCGGGCGTCGCGCAGCGCGCTTCCTTGCGCGCATCTGTGCGGACTTCGCTGTCCGCCTCTTGCTATTGAAGTAACGCCGCCCGCAGCGACATCAACAGAACGGATGCGACGCTAGCGCTCGATTCGCGCCGCCAGCGTTTCCAGCACGCGCGCCGCCTCGGCCGCCATTGCCGGCACGAATTCGCTGATGCGGATCAAATCACTGATCGCCGAGGCCACCTGCCCCGTTAGCACCAGGCTGCCGCTGACGTCACCTTCGCTCTGCGCGCGCTGCATCGAATCGATCTTCCAGCGCAGCGCCTCGACGCCGTCGAGATGCGTCGCGCCACCGGCCTGCAGCAACTGCTCGGAGGCGGCGTTGCGCAGCCCGCGGCACGGGCCGTAGACACCGTTGAAGGCAACATCGTCTCCTTCCTGAGCGGCCAGCAAGGCGTTGATGTAGGCAGGGTGCCAATCACTGTTCTCCTCGCTGAGGATGAAGCGCGTGCCCATCGCCACGCCGTCGGCACCGAGGGCAAGCGCGGCGGCCAGCGTGCGGCCGTCGCGCGCGCCGCCGGTCAACAACACGGGGATGTCGACGGCCTCGGTGATGCTCGGCACCAGCACGAAGGTATGCACCATCTTGCTCGGCGCATGCCCGCCCATCTCGAAGCCGGCCGCAATCACCACATCGACGCCGGCCTGCTGCGCCTTGACCGCCTGGCGCGTGCCGCCGACCTTGTGCTGATGGATCATGCCGGCATCCTTGATCAGCCCGACGTAGTCGCCCGGAAAGCCGGCCGATGTGGTCATCACGCGCAACTGCTTCGCCAGCGCCGCATCCTGGCGACGCATTTCCAGAACCAGCCGGATATAGGTGTCGGTAAACGGCAGCACCGTGCCGTCGGCGTCGACGCCGACCGGGATGTTGACCGCGAAAGGTTTGCTGGTGAGGCTCGCGCATTCCTCGATATGCGCACGGAAGGTCCGCGCTCCCGCCGCCAGATCGACCGGCATTCCCGGCATGCTGACCGTACCCAGACCACCGGCATTGGACACGGCGGCGGCAAGCTTGGGCGTCTTGAACGGCCCCAGGCCCTCCTGGACGATCGGATGCTCGATGCCGATCAGCCGGGTATAACGATTGCTCAGTGCAGCCACGCAAACTCTCTCCCTATACGCAATCCGCGGAGCTCCCGAAAGCGAGCCGGCGGTACTATTGAGTAACTCTTGATATCGGCTTATCCAGCCTTTCACATAGTCTTAATGAGATGAACTCAATTCGTCAATATTGGCTATTTCCCTGCTTATATTGCCGTACAATTTCTATTGAGTTTGACTATATTGATTTTTACTCATTTGCCTCCGGAAATAGGCTGAGTGCATGGAGAGCGAGGCCGCATGAACCCGATACAGAACAAGGCGCGACAGCGGTCGGCGCGGCGCCCGGCGGAAAGCCGCATCAGCGAGATCAAGGAGGCGGCGCGCGCGGAACTGGCCGAGAAGGGTTACCAGAACTTCCAGACCGCCGAGGTGGCGCGGCGCTGCGGGGTTTCGGAGGCGACGATCTATCACTACTTTCCGACCAAGCGCGAGCTGGTGACGCGCGTCGCCGAGGACTGGTTCGAGGTGATCCTCGGGCGCGCGCAAATGCACAGCAGCGGCGCCGACCTCCACGGCCGTCTGCGCGAGATCGTCTACGACATCTTCTCGATCGTCCGCGCGGATCCGGCGCTGACGCGGTTCATCCTGCTGGAGTTGCGCCCCGATCCGGCATATCCGCAATCAAAGATCCACGACCTCAACGCGCGCTTCACCGCACGCGTCGCGCAGCTGGTCAGCGACGGCATCCAGGCCGGCCAGTTTCGCAACGACATCTCGCCCAAACTGGTCCGCAGCATGATCTTCGGCTGCATGGAGCATCAGACCTGGGGCTATCTGCGCGGTCGCGGCGACTTCTCGCCGGACGAGTCGGCTGACGGCATCGCCAGCCTGATCTTCCGCGGCCTGTCGGTGCCGACCGACGAACGTCGTGTCGACCCGGCGCTGGCGCGCATCGAAAGCGGAGCCGCCGCCTTGTACGAAGAGATCCGTCAACTCAAGGCGCTGCTCGGCAGCAGCAGGCCGGCAGCGACAGATGCCCCGGCAGCGCGCCGCAAGCGCCGCTGATTTGTCGGAATCGACTACGCGGAGCACGTTTCCAATAGCGGCTGAGTCGATTCCGAAAGACGCTGACACCCCGCGAACCTAGCCTGTTCCTCACTGCAGAAGCAGCGGCACCGGAATCGGCGCCACCGTCATGCAGATAACGATCGAGAGGTCCGCAGGCGACTGCGAAGACCTCCGCAGCGGCAAGCTGGAGGAAAAAGCGAACAGGCCGAACGGTCGCCGATGGCACCGCGCGGCGGATTGCTGGCCGGTTCTGCTGCTGCGCTTCGATCGCCACCGTATCGGAGCCCTGCACGCCGTGATCACCGACCAAGACACCGAATTCCACACTCCCGCCGATGCCGATCACCGGCACGCGGAAACCAACTGGTTCTGCTTCTACATCCCCGAAGAGAAGATCATGGGGATCATCTACACCGTCGCCCGCCGCGGTGTCGGCGTGCAGTCCTGCGACGTCTCGTTGTACGGCGCACTGGTCGACAACCGAGTCGAGACGCTCTACCTCGACTCGCAGATGGCGCTGCCCTGCCCGCCCAGCCTGCGCGAGTACACGACGGCCAATGGTCTTTACGTCAAGGCGCACAACATTCGCGACTACACGGTGCGTTACCGCGGCTACGACGACACGGAAATCGATTTCGACTTCCACGGACTGATGGAACCGTTCGACATCCATGACAAGAACCACAGCCCGATGGCCAAGGACAGCGTCGCCGAGCAGCACGCCGGCGCCGGCATGGGCTCGGGCTACGGCGGCCACTTCGATCTGACCGGCCAGTTCAAGGGCCGGCTCAAGTTCCGCGGCAAGGAATACAAGATCGATTGCGTTGAAACGATGGACCACAGCTGGGGCAACCGCGCAGAGATCTTCGTGCCGACGATGGGCTGGTCGCACTGCCACTTCGGCCCGGACTTCGCGATCAAGTGGATCAACCACTGGCACCCGGAGAAGCCGGTCGACCAGCAACAGAGCCTGGCGCACGGTTACGTGATGGACAAGGGCGAGGTCTACGGCCTCACCGACATGAAGCTGATCACGCACCGCCTCGGCAGCGTGATCCATGCGGTCGACGTCACCGTCACAGACAAGCGCGGCAAGACCTTCCACGCCCACGGCGCCGCCGAATGTGGGGGGCCTTGGATCTGCTACGTGGCATCCAACCTCTATGTCGCGCAGTGCCGCTGGACGCTCGACGACGGTCGCGTCGGCTACGGCCTGGCCTCCGAGATCAACTCGATGCAGGCCCTGACACGCCAGCATGGCCGTCGCTGGACCACCTCTTCCGGCCACCTCACGGCCTGAAGCCCGCACAGAACGATCAGGAGAAACAGCATGCAGATCGTCGACAAGGACAAACCCTCGCCCGAGCTAATCGCGGCGATGCGCAAGCGCTTCATCGTCGAGCGCGAAGTGGATCGCGCGCTCACCTACAAGATGGAAAAGCGCTCGGGCCCGCCGTACAGCAAGCTGCCGCTCGACGCATTGGTCAAGGGCGTCACCGCGCTGATTGCGGCGAACGTCAAGGACGCGTTCGAGATCAAGAATCCGCACTGGCTCGCCGGCGGCGCCTCGAAACTGCAGATGGGCTTCGATCTCGACTGGAATCGTCCGGGCGTCGGCCGCACCACGACCAAGATGGTGCTGCGCACCGACCTCGCCGAATCGCTGCACGCCACCAGCCGGCTGCGCGAGTTCCAGATCGTCAATGCGCTCAAGGGCCACATGCCGGTGCCGGACGCGTACTGGGTCGACGTGCTCGGTGAGCACCTGCCGTATCCCGGCATCGTCTACGGCTTCGCCTCCGGCGTGACCAAGCCATCGACTGCCAAGAGCGGCGTCTCGGGGCTCGGCACCTGGATGCCGGAGGACGTGCGCAAGGCCTTGTCGCCGCAGTTCGTGCGCGACATGGCCAGGCTGCACACCTTCGACTTCCGCAACGCCCAGCTGTCCTCGTTCGACATCCCCCAGACCGGCACCGAGAACGCGCATTGGGCGGTGAGCTGGTGGGACCGCGTCTGGGCCGAGGACGCCGAGGAAGAGGTGCCACTGATGGCGCTGGCGTCGAGCTGGCTGCACAAGCACGCACCAGCGGTCGAACAGCTGTCCGTCGTTCACGGCGACTTCCGCACCGGCAACTATCTGTTCAACGAAGCCGACCTGAAGATCACGACCTGGCTGGACTGGGAGCTGGCGCGCATCGGCGATCGCCATCAGGACCTCGCCTGGAGCACCAGCCACGCGTTCTCGACGATGACCGAGGACGGCAAGACCGTGCTGATTTCCGGCCTGATGCCGGAGAACGAATTCATCGAGCGCTATGAGCAGGCGTCCGGCCTCAAGGTCGACCGCAAGGCCCTGCGTTACTACCAGGTGTTCAACGCCTACTCGATGATCGCGATGACGCTGGGCACCAGCTATCGCGTCGCCAAGAACGGCAAGTCGCACCAGGACATCCTGCTCGCCTGGCTGCTGGGCGTCGGCTACATGCTGCTCGACGAAGTGCGCGCGCTGATCGAGAAAGGAGCCTAACGATGGAAATGCGTCCCCAGCTTCAGATCCAGACCATCATCAAGGCGATGATGGAAGACATCATCCCGGCGCTCGACCAGACCAACCAGCTGGCGATGCAGTCGGCGCAGCTGACGATCGGCACGCTCACGCTGATTTCGCAGCACCTGCCGCTCGAATATCGCTACGACTGCGATGAGCTTGCGCGGCTGATCGGTGCCGCGGAAACCCTGCGCGGCCAGGCCAAGGGCGGCGAGCAGACCAGCGCCGCGCTGGCGGAACTGCAGGATGCCGGCCGCGTCGGTGGCGAAGTACTCGACCGCGCCCGCGCTGAACCGGCCGAGATTCTCGCCGCGATCCGCCGCCTGCGTGCCGCCACCGCCGACACCGTGCGTGCGGTCTACAGCGAAGCGCCGGACCACACCGGAGCTGTCGAGGCCACGGTGCTGGCAATGTCCAGGGAGCAGCTGCTGCGCGACCGCGCCTGGCTGATCATCCAGGGCTGGGAGCCGGATCCGAAGGCGGTGCCGGCGATCGACAGCCTGCTCGCGCCGATCGGCAAGAAAGGCTGAAGCAAAAATGGCCGCCGCGCTCGCCGATACGGATTTCGCGGTACGGCGCCTGCCACTGGCGGGCGCCGTCAACTGCCGTGATCTCGGCGGCTACCTGGCCGCGGACGGCCGGCGCATCCGCAGCGGCCTGCTGTTCCGCTCCGATCAGTTCGCGGAACTCACCGACGACGACTTGCCGCTGGTTGTCGCACTGGGCCTGCGCACCATGTGCGACCTGCGCGCCGACTCCGAGCGCCTGCACAAGCCGAACCGGGCATTCGACGGACATGCGCCAGCGCAGCATGTGCTCGGCTTCATGCCGCACGGTGGCGATGCGCTGATCGACGATGTGCGCGGCGGCCGCATCGGCACTGCCGAGATCGAGGCACGCGTGCGCGAGATATACCGGCGTTTCGTCAGCGAGCAGACGGCACCGTATCGGCAGCTGCTGCAGCTGCTCAGTGCCGACAAGCTGCCGCTGCTCTACCACTGCACCAGTGGTCGCGACCGCACCGGCTTCGGCACGCTGGTCGTACTCGGGGCGCTCGGCGTACCGCGCGAAACGATCGTCGCCGACTATGTAGCCAGCAACCAGTTCCGCCGCGATCTGCGCTTCCAGCTCGGCGACATCGACCCGCAGCTGATGCAGACGCTGACGCAGTCGCACCCCGATTACATCGCCGCGTCTTTCGACGAGATCGACCGGCAGTGGGGCGGCATGGACCTTTACCTGCGTGACGCGCTCGCCCTCAGCGATGCGCGGCGCGCGCAACTGCAAGACCTGCTGCTGGAAGCGACATAGACATGCGCTGCCACGGCATCGACACCACCATTATCAGGAGAGAGACATGAGCAACACCAAGGACCGCTTCTCGATGCAGGGACGCATCGCGCTGGTCACCGGCGCCAGCAGCGGCATGGGTCGCCACTTCGTCAAGACGCTGGCGCAGGCCGGCGCCAAGGTGATCTGCGCGGCGCGGCGCAAGGACTCGATCGAAACGATCGCCGCCGAAATCCGCAGCGAGGGTGGCCAGGCGGTCGCGATCCAACTCGACATCGGCAGCACCGACAGCGTCACACGTGCCTTCGACGAAGCCGAGAAGGCCTTTGGCGCCCCGGTCGATGCGCTGGTCAACAACGCCGGTCAGATCGTCTTCGCGCCGTTCCCGGACATCAGCGACGAGCAGTGGGGCAACATCATCAACGTCAACCTGTCGGGCTGCATGCGCATGTCGCGCGAGTTCTCCAAGCGCCTGATCGCTGCCGGCAAGCCGGGCAGCATCGTCAACATCACCTCGATCACCGGCCAGCAGACCAAGCCATATCTGTCGATCTACGGCACCGCCAAGGCCGGTCTGATCCACTTCACCAAGCAGCTGGCGATCGACCTCTTGCCGCACAACATCCGCGCCAACTCGATTGCGCCCGGCTATTTCCGCACCGAGATGGTCGACTGGTACTTCGACAGCCCGGAAGGAAAGCTGGAAGTCGAAAACCTGCCGGCCAAGCGCGTCGGCAATCTCGAGGAGCTGGATGGCCCGCTGCTGCTGCTGGCCAGCGATGCCGGCTCGTATCTCAACGGCGTGATCCTGCCGGTCGACTACGGCCACGTCGTACGCATCTCGTTCACCTGATCCACCACGACCCCACTCACAAGGGAGTTTCTTCACCGCAACCGCATCTGTTGAAGGAGTTTGAAGATGGGCAGCAATCCGAAAGATCGCGATTTCAAGTTTCCGCTCGACCTCGGCGCGCCGGACGGCACGCTGGAGGGCAAGGCACCACCGATCGACAACGGTCACGAGATCATCGATCCGTCGCGCTACTACACGCGCGAGTTCATGGACAAGGAATGGAAGGATCTGTGGCCGCGCGTCTGGCTGCTGGCCGCCGTCACCGCCGACATCCGCGAACCGGGCGACTTCACGCTCTACCAGCACGGCCACGAGGAGTTCATCGTCACGCGCCAGGACGACGGCTCGATCAAGACCTTCTACAACAGCTGCCCGCATCGCGGTAACCGCGTCTGCCAGGTCGATCGCGGAACGGCCGGCAGCTTCACCTGCCCGTTCCACAGCTGGGAATTCGGCTGTAACGGCAAGCTCAACAAGATCGTCGACGAAGAGACGTTCAACAAGAAGCTGATCGCCCATCGTCCGGGCCTGACCGAAGTCCGCACCGACGTCCTCGGCGGCCTGATCTTCATCAACATGGACGGTGAGGCGCCGCCGCTGAAGGAATGGATGGGCCTGCCGGAAGGCTATCTCGAAGCCTACGAGATGGACACGATGAACCTGGTGCGCCACACGCGCAGCGAGTGGGGCAGCAACTGGAAGACCGGCGTAGATACCTTCTACGAGTCCTACCACCTGCCGCACATCCATCCGCAGACGCAGGGCTCGATCGAAGAGTTCAGCCAGATCGATCTCTACAAGAACGGCTTCAGCCGGATGATCATGTGGTTCGGCATCAAGTCGCATCGGGTCGAGATCGACGAGGACTACGAGCACGATCCCGGCGTGAAGATCTTCCTGCGCGATGCCGGTATCGATCCGGATACCTACGGTGGTGCGGTCAGCGACACGCGCCGCGACATTCAGATTGCCAAGCGCGAGCGTGCGCAGAAGCTCGGCATCAAGGCCTGGGACAAGCTGACCGACGGCCAGCTGTCCGACGGCTGGATCACCGGCATGTTCCCCAACGTGCAGATGGGCATGCACGCCGAAGGCGTGTTCATCATGCGCTTCGTTCCGCATCCGACCGATCCAGAGCGCTTCTACTACGACAACGTCCTGCTCTACCGCAACGTAGAGGCCGACAACTACGACGTGCCGACCTGGATGGCGATGCCGGAAGGTACCGACCTCACCGGCCAGACGCGCCCGGACATCGAGCGCTTCGGCCTCGATGAAGTACCCGAGATCGGCCCGGTGCTGCTGCAGGACTGGGAAGTGGTCAAGACCGAACAGTTCGGCCTCAAGTCGCGCGGCTTCAAGGGCCCGCTGTGGGGCGAGCAGGAAACGCGCATCCGCCACTACCACCGCGAAATCGATCGATATCTCAATGGCGAGAAGTAAGCACGGCGGCGGCCGTCATGGGGTGAACCCATGACGGTCGAACGCCACAAGGTGGTCAAGCTCGCCGACTTGGCGATGGACAGCAACAAGGCGTTCAAGCTCGGCAAGCGCTCGGTACTGCTGTGTCGCAGCGCGGCCGGCGTGTTCGCGGTGGAGAACCGCTGCAGCCATCAGCTGCAGCCACTGGAAGGCGGCCGCGTCCGCGGCCACTTCCTGTTCTGCCCCAAGCACAGCCTGCGTTTCGACCTGCGCGACGGCTCGCCGGCCGGCCAGCTGACCCGCGACAAGATCCAGACCTTCGAGGTCTGCATTGACGCCGACGAAACCGTGGAAATCGTGCTGCCCGACTAGAAAACGGCGCACCAACGAGGAGAAACAAAGATGAGCCAGGAAACCGCCAACCAGCAGACCGTCACCCGCTTCTTCGAACTGTTCTCGTCCGGCGCCGTCGCCGAGACGATGGCGATGTTCGCCGACGACGCGACCTGGTGGGTCGCCGGCACGATGCCGATCTCCGGCACCTACGACAAGGCGCAGTTCACCCAGCTGCTCGGCGGCGTGCTGGAGACCTGTACCGGCCCGATCAGGATCACGCCGAAGGCGTTCACTGTGCAGGGCGAGCGCGTCGCGGTCGAAGCCGAGTCGTACACGCAGACGCGCAACGGCCGCACCTACAACAATCACTACCACTTCCTCGTCACCGTGCGCGGTGACAAGATCGCCGGCGTCAAGGAATACCTCGACACCATGCATACCAACGCCGTGCTCTGCACGCCCTGATCCACGACGGAGCAAGATGATGTCCTCGACCGAAGCCGCGCGGCTGGTCCACGAGTTCACGATGAACGCGGAGGTTTTTCCACCGGTCGACGTCGGCGCAACGCCGCTGGGCGGTCGCATGTGCTTTGCGATGGGCAGCGGCGAAGTCAGCGGTGCGCGGCTCTCGGGGCGCTTCCTGTCCGGCGGCGACTGGCTGCAGATCGGCGCCGACGGCTATGGCCGCGTCGACGTGCGCGGCCAGATCCAGACGCAGGACGGTGCCTTCATCTACATCCGCTACCACGGCTTCCTGCAGATGAACGAGAAGGTCGGTGCGGCGCTGGCCAGCGGCGTTGGAACGGAGTTCGCCGACGCCTACCTGCGCACCTCGCCGCTGCTGGAGTGCGGCGATCCGCGCTATGCCTGGGTCAACCACACGCTGTTCGTCGCGGCCGGCCGCCTGCTGGCCGGCGGCAAGGTCGAATACCGCGTCTACCGCGTCGAATAGAGCCAGGAGGCTGCCATGTCACAGGACCCCGAATCCGTCGTCCGCGCGTTCTTCGCGCAGCTCAGTTGCGGCCAGATGCTGGAGGCGATCGAGCAATACATGACACCCGACTGCATCTGGGAGAACACCGGACTGCCGACCGCACCGAATCGCGAGGTGATCACGCAGATGATGAAGGCCTTCATCGACGGTTACGCGATGACGGCGCTGGTGATCGACGTGCAGACCCTGGCCGTGACGGGCGACGCCGTGCTGACCGAGCGCATCGACCATATGGACGGTGCCGGCGGCAAGCGCATGCTGTCGTTTCCGCTGGCCGGCGTGCTGCGCGTGCGCGACGGCAGGATCTACAAATGGTCCGACTACTTCGATCCGCGACCCCTGCTGCCACCAGCCTGACCGGCTGCGATGTCGCTGCATACCGGTCTGTCGGCATGGGTGCTGGCGATCGTCCACGCGCTGGAGAAGGCCAAGGTCGACTACGTCGCCCTGCTCGAACAGCTCGGCATGGATGCCAGCCGCGTCGGCGACCTGCATCACCGCTACCTGCAGCAGCAGGTGACCGCGCTGTGGAAGGCCGCGGTCAAGGCGACCGGCGACGCCGACTTCGGCCTCAAGGTGGCGCGCCATGTGCGGCCTTCCACCTTCCACGTGGTCGGCTACGCGATGTCCTGCAGCGCGACGCTGACGCGCGCGGCGGAACGCTTTGCGCACTCGGCGCGGCTGATCTCCGACTCGGCCAAGGTGGACTTCTTCAAGCTGCGCGAAGGCTACCTGCTGGCGGTCGATCTCAACACCGGTGGCGAGCCACCGATCTACCAGACCATCGACACCATCCTCGCCGGCTTCCTGCTGCTGTGCGAATGGATCGTCGACCGGCCGATCGTGCCGCTGGAGGTGCACTTCCGCCACCGCAAGCCCAAGCGCATCGACGAGTACGAAGCCGTATTCCGCTGCCCGGTGCTGTTCGAACAGCGGCAGAACAGCATCCTGTTCGCACCGGGCGATCTCGATCAGTCGGTGCCGTCCGCCAACGAGGAGCTGGCCATGCTGCTCGACGAAATGGCGGCGAAGTATCTGGCGATGCGCTTTGAACGCCGATTCTCGCGCCAGGTGCGCGATGCGCTGATCGCCCAGCTTCCGCAGGGACAGCCGAGCAAGCTGGCGACGGCGCGTGCATTGAACATGGCGGAGCGGACGCTGCTGCGCCGCCTGCGCGACGAGAACACCACGTTCAAGGAACTGCTCGACAAGCTGCGCGAGGAACTCGCCTACGAGTACCTGCGCCGCGACGATCTGCCGCTGGAGAAGATCGCCGACCTGCTCGGCTTCTCCAGCAGCAGCACCTTCTCTCGCGCCTTCGTGCAATGGACCGGCAAGCGCCCCGGAGACTGGCGGCGCGGCTACCGCAGCTTCGGCTGGTAGCCGGTGCGCACGCTCAACTGGCCAGCGCCAGGCCGATCGCCTTGAGCGAAGTGCCGGTGCTCCAGCCGCCATCGACCAGCAAGGTCTGGCCGGTGATGTAGCTGGCGTCGTCGCTGACCAGGAAATGGATCGCCGCCGCCAGTTCTTCCGGCCGGCCGATACGGCCGAGCAGCGAGAACACTGCGGCATTTTTGGCCACCATGTCGGGCGCCTCGGCCATCGCCATCGGCGTGTCGATGATGCCGGGGCAGATGCAGTTGACGCGGATGCCGGCAGCGCCGTACTCCACCGCCGCAGTCTGCGTCAGCGCGATGATCGCACCCTTGGTCGCCGCGTACTCGCCCCAGGTGGCAAAGCCGCGCACCGCGGTGATCGACGACAGATTGACGATCGCCCCGCCCGCGTGCATCCGCGCCGCCGCTTCCTTGATGCCGTTCTGCACGCCCATCTGATTGATCCGCCAGAAGCGTGCGGAACGTTCGATGTCGGCCTCGGCCAGCAAATGGCCCGAGGACACCGCGGCATTGTTGACCATGATGTCGAGACGGCCGGTACTGCGCAGCGCCTCGTCGCAGAGCGCGGCGATATCGGCAGGCTCTGCGACGTCGGTGCGCCGATAGCGGCAGCCCCATTCGGCTGCCTGCGCGCGCGCATCGCTGATGTCGGCAACGATCACCTCGGCACCGGCGCGGCGCAGCCGCTGCGCAGTCGCCGCGCCAATGCCCGAACCCCCGCCCGTGACGATCGCGGTCTTGCCGTCGAGACTGAACATGCTCTCCTCCCATCGTTGTTCTCTATGGTGCAACGATGCGGCATCGGGCGCCCGCGCGGCAGTTCCACCAAGGCCAGGCCATGGCGGATCGCGCCAATTTCGCGAGCGTGCCGACCGTGCAGACGTGCCGCGCTTTTGGCCTGCCTTGCGCGCGGCTGGCTCGGCCGGCCATCGCCGCTGCAGCATGCCGGCACCTAGCATTTCCATACATTGGCGCCGTGTTGCGACGTGCGCCCGACGAAGATCCATAAGAACGAGGAGCCCGCAATGAATCTTGAATGGTCGCAGTACTGGATCGGCCTGTTCGCCAAGAAGCCAGACGAGTTGATCTCGCTGTACTCGCCGAAGTTCCTGTTCGAGGACGTCAACATGGGCGTGCGGATCGAGAATGATCTGGCAGCGATGAAGACCTTCCAGGCCGGCTTCATCGTCGCTGACCCGACGCTCAGCTACAACAAGTTCGAGGTCTTCGACTATGTCGGCGACCGCCGCCTCGGCTCCTTCCAGTGGACCTGGGAAACCAAGCACGCCGGCGACTTCTTCGGCGTGCCTGCCGCCGGCAAGGTCACCAAGACGCAAGGCGTGACGGTGATGGGCTGGGACGAGCACGGCAAGATCACGCTGGAACGCAGCATCTGGGACGCCTGGGCCGTGCTGGAACAGCTCGGCGCCGTGCCGAAGCGGGGTTGAGACGATGAGCTACGACCCGCTGGTTCCCGCCGTCACCGAGAATCCGTATCCGCACTACGCACAGCTGCGTACCGAAGAACCGGTGAAATGGATCGCGTCGATGCAGGCCTACGCCGTATCGCGCTACGACGACATCATGACCGTGCTGCAGAACGCCGACACGTATTCATCGTCCATGTTCTGGCCGGCGCTGCTCGGCGAATACGACCCGGTGCCAGAAGTGCCGCCGATGATCTCGATGGACCCGCCGGGCCACGTGCGCATCCGCCGTCTCGCCAACACCGCGTTCGTGCCGAAGAAGATCGCCGGCTTTCCGCCAAAGATCCGCGCGATTGCGCATGCGCTGGTCGATGACATCGTCGAGGCGAACGGCCGTTCCGGCAGCTTCGACTTCGTCTGGTCATTCTCGGCGCTGTTCCCGGTCACGGTCGTCGCCGACGTGCTCGGCGTCGATGTCGCGCGCCGCTCGGAGTTCAAGCACTGGGTCGACGACGTGCTGTCCGCCGGCAACCGCGCCGCCTACGGCCCGGAGCGGCTGACGCAGATCGGCCGCAGCTCCAAGGCCATTCGCCAGTACTTCGACGAGTTGTACGAGGCCCGCAAGCGCGAGCCCCGGGATGACCTGATCAGCGGCTTCATCCATGCGGAGGTGGAAGGCCAGCGGCTCAGCAAGCCCGAGGTGATGAACCTGGCGATCCTGTTGCTGATCGGCGGGGTCGAGACCACCACCAATCTGCTGGGCATCACGATGGTGCTGCTGCGCGATCGGCCGGAACTGCTGCTGCGCGTGCGTGAGACTCCCGCGTTGATTCCCAACCTGATCGAGGAAGTGCTGCGCTACGACACACCGGTGCAGATGCTGTTCCGTCACACGCTCAAGCCGGCGACGCTGGCCGGCGTCGACATTCCGCAAGGCTCGCTGGTGCTGCCGCTGCTCGGCTCGGCCAATCGCGATGCCAAGCAGTTCGCCGATCCGGACCGCTTCGACATCGACCGTACGCCGGGGCCGACGATGTCCTTCGGCAATGGCGCGCACTATTGCCTCGGCACCTTCCTGTCGAAGATGGAAGCGAAGATCGCGCTCGAAGTCCTGTTCGAACGCTTTGAAGTGCTGCGCGCACAGGACGGCGAGGTGAAGTGGATGGATTCCTACTTCGCGCGCGGCCCGAAGACGCTGCCGGTCGAATTCAAGATTCGCGCGACGGCCGCTGCCTGAAGTGCCGAAGCGGCGCGGAGCCTGAGCCTATGAAAGAAAGCCTGCTGCAAGCCCTTCGCGAGATCGTCGGCGACGACGGCGTGCTGACCGCTGATGCCGTCCGCACGCGCTATCCGGGCTACTTCATGAGCACGATCGCCGCCGACGCGATCGTGCGCCCGTCGACCACAGAAGCCGTTGCCCGCGTGCTGTCGCTGTGCAATCAGCAGCAGCAGTCGGTGGTGGTGCAAGGCGGCATGTCGGGCTGGGTCCGTGCGACACAGACGCAGGCGGGCGATCTGGCGTTGTCGCTGGAACGCCTCAACAAGATCGAGCACATCGACACCGTCAACCGCACGGTGACGGTGCAGGCCGGCGTGGTGCTGCAGACCCTGCAGGAAGCGCTGGAACCGCATGGCCTGTCGTTTCCGCTCGATCTCGGCGGGCGCGGCTCCTGCCACGTCGGCGGCAATGCCGCGACCAATGCCGGCGGCATGCGCGTGATCCGCTACGGCATGATGCGCGAGCAGATCCTGGGCGTCGAAGCGGTGCTGGCCAACGGCACCGTCATCTCCTCGCTCAACCGCATGATCAAGAACAACACCGGCTATGACCTCAAGCAGCTGTTCATCGGCAGCGAGGGCACGCTGGGCGTGATCACGCGGCTGGTGCTGCGGCTGCGCGAACTGCCGCGCAGCAACAACACCGCGCTGATCGCCGCGCAGAGCTTCGAACAGATCGTCGGCCTGCTGCGCCACATGGATGCCAGCCTCGGCGGCCTGCTCAGCGCCTTCGAACTGGTCGACAACAGTTTCTACTCGCTCAACACGCGTGAGGGACGGCATCCGCCGCCGCTGGCGCGCGACTACCCGTTCTACGCGGTGATCGAGGCGCTGGGCTCCGACCAGGAGCGCGATGCGGCGCTGTTCGAGGCCGCGCTGATGGCGGCTGGCGAAAAAGGCCTGTTCGCCGACGCCACCCTGGCCGCGTCGGAGCGCCAGCGCGCCGAGATCTGGGCGGTGCGCGAGGACCTGCAGCACGTCGTCCGCGACTTCCAGCCGTTCTACGCCTTCGATGTCAGCCTTCCGGTCGGTGAGATGGCCGACTACATGGAACAAGTCAAGCGCAAGCTGCACTGGCATTTCCCCAATGGCGCGATTGCCTGCCTGGGTCATGTCGGCGACAACAACCTGCACATCGCCATTGGTGCCGGCGGTGCGCAAGACCGCGAGATCATCGAGGCCTGCGTCTACGAGCCGCTGCAGCCGTTCGCCGGCTCGGTATCGGCCGAGCACGGCATTGGCCTGGAGAAGCGCGCGTATCTGGGCATCAGCCGCAGCGCCGACGAGATCGCGCTGATGCTGGGGCTGAAGGACCTGCTCGATCCGGCCGGCATCCTCAACCCCGGCAAGATCTTCGGCGCCCGCAACAACAAGGCGCGCGCCGCCGCCTGACGATTGCGCGGTGCCGGACGCACCGCCGAACTCCAAGGAGATCCCCATGTTCAGGATGCTGGTCAATGGCGCGCTGGTCGATAGCCGCCTGCAGGAGCCGGTACTCAATCCCTGCGACGAGACGGTCGTGGCGCTTGCGCCGCTGGCCGACACGGCGCTGGTCGATACGGCCGTCGATGCCGCGGCACAGGCGTTCCGCCGCTGGCGGCACAGCACGCAGGACGAGCGCCGCGCCGTGCTGCTGGCGATCGCCGCGCAGATCGGCGAGCACCTGCAGGAGCTGGCGGCACTGCTGGTGCAGGAACAGGGCCGGCCACTGCCGCTGGCACTCTTCGAGATGGACCTGGCGATCCGCTACCTGAACTGGTTTGCCGAACAGTCGCTCGATATCGAGATCCAGAGCGATGAGGCGCAGCGCCGCGTCGAGCTGCATCGCGTGCCGCTCGGCGCGGTCGCCGGCATCGTGCCGTGGAACGCGCCGATCCATCTGGCGATCGCCAAGATCGCGCCGGCGCTGATGGCCGGCAACAGCATCGTCCTCAAGCCGGCACCGACAACGCCGCTGACCACGCTCAAGCTCGGCGAACTGATCGCCAGCGTGGTGCCGGCCGGCCTCGTCAACATCGTCAACGGCGGCGCCGAGGTCGGCAGCCGGCTGACGACGCATCCGCAGGTGGCCAAGGTCTCGTTCACCGGCTCCACCGCCACCGGCCGCGCGATCATGGCGGCCGCCGCCGGCTCGTTGAAGCGCATCACGCTCGAACTCGGCGGCAACGATGCCGCCGTGGTCCTGCCGGATGCCGATGTCGAGACGATTGCGCCGGCGCTGTTCGGCATGGCCTTCTTCAACAGCGGGCAGGTCTGCGCGGTGATCAAGCGGCTGTACGTGCACAGCGACCTCTACGACGCGGTCTGCGCGCGGATCGCCGCGCTGGCGCAGGCCGCCGTGCTCGGCGACGGCATGGACCCGAACTCGCAGTTCGGGCCGATCCAGAACCGCGCGCAGTACGACAAGGTGCTGTCCTACCTGGACATCGCGCGGCGCGACGGCCGCATCATCGCCGGCGGCGGCCCGCTGAAGAAGCCGGGCTACTTCGTGCCGCTGACCGTGGTGCGCGACATCGAGGACGGCAGCGCGCTGGTCGACGAAGAACCGTTCGGGCCGATCCTGCCGATCATCCGCTACGACGATCTCGACGAGGTGATCGAGCGCGTCAACCGCTCGCCCTACGGGCTCGGCGCCTCGGTGTGGTCGCGCGATCTGGCCGCGGCGGCAGCCGTCGCCGCGCGCATCGACAGCGGCTCGGTGTGGGTCAACCAGCATTGCGCGCTGGACCCGGCGGTGCCGTTCCCGACGCGCAAGCAGTCCGGCATCGGGGTGGAGTCCGGCCGCGCCGGCCTGCTCGAATACACGGCGCTGAAAGTCGTCAGCATCAACAAGACCTGAGAGAACCCGCCATGACCGCCTTGCTCGAAGAACTGTTCTCGCTGCGCGGCAAGACCGCCGTCGTCACCGGCGGCGCCAGGGGCCTGGGCGCGATGATCAGCACCGCTTTCGCCGGAGCCGGTGCGCGCGTCATCGTCGTCTCGCGTTCGGCGGTACAGCCCGAGCAGATCGGCAGCGGCCTGAACGCCGACAACTGCGTCTGCGTAGCCGCCGATCTGCGTGATCTGGACAGCCTGCGCGACGCCGCCGCGCAGATCGCGCGGATCGCCCCGAAGCTGCACATCCTCGTCAACAACGCCGGCGCGTTCAGCGCCAGCGATATCGCCGGCGTCGACGGCGGACGCTGGGACGCCGAGATGGCGCTCAACGTCCGCGCGCCGTTCTTCATGGTCCAGCAGTTGCTGCCACAGCTCGAAGCCGCCGCCGCGCCGCTGGACCCGGCGCGCGTCCTCAACATCGGCTCGATCGCCGCGCTGTGGCCCAAGAGCACCGGCGCCTACGCCTACGGCGCCGCCAAGGCCGGCCTGCACCAGCTGACACGCACGCTGGCCTCGGACCTCACCGCACGCGGCGTGCACGTCAACGCCATCGCGCCCGGCTTCTTCCCCACCGACATGACCGCCGGCCTGTTCGACGCCAACCCCGGCTCGCGCGAGGCGACGCAGGCAATGGTACCGGCCAGGCGCTTCGGCACCGCCGGCGACATCGGCGGCATGGCCATCGCCTTGTGCTCGCGGGCCGGCGCCTATCTGTCCGGCGCGATCCTGCCGCTGGAAGGTGGCCTGAATTCGGCCTGAGCGCTTGCCGTCGACTTAATGAGCTCGAATGTCTGCCGTTATCAAAGTGATCGGATTACACTGCCGGCATTGATGAGTTTCATTCATTAGACGCCGCGACGCTCCATGCCGGAACCACGCGGCGCTCCCCGGAGAAGCCGATGCGCCTTGCCGTCCTGCTGTCCGCCGCCCTGCTGGTCCTGAGCCCGCTCGCCGCCAGCCCGGCCACGCCGCAGCCCGCCGGCTGGAAGCTGGTGATGTCCTGGTCGCCGGCCTACTGCGAACAGAACCGCGGCTCCACCGAACTGCAATGCACCCAGGCCAACTACTTCGTGCCGCGGACGCTGGAGCCGGTGGCAACCCCCGGCACCGGTTGCGCGGCCACGCAGTCGCTGGGCGAGGACCTGCTCAGCCGGCTGGCGATGACCACCCTCAACCGCCACGAGGTGCGCGTGCAATGGGCCATGCAGGGTGGCTGCGTGCCGGCGCCGCTGGACGAATACGCCGTGCGCCTGGACTACGTGCATCGCAAGCTGCAGATCCCGGCCGACTACGAACAGCTGGAGAAACGCCTGCGCACCTCCGGCGCAGAGATCCGCGAGAAGTTCATGCAGGCCAATCCGGACATCAAGGAAGACGGCATCGAACTGCGCTGCGATGGCGGCGAGCTGAGCGAGGTGGCGTTCTGCCTGGACGGCCAGTTCAACTTCAGCGAATGCCCTTCGGTACCGTCCCCCAGCTGCAAGGACAAGATCCTGCTGCGCGGCGCCAGGGCGAGCCGCTTCCGTTCCTGAATCGCGGCGGGCCATTGCGCCGACAGGCAAGCGGTAGGTCTCGCCTGCAGCGGTCCGCGGTGATGAGGCGCTGGCGCGCTTCGTCGGCGCTGGCGGCGCCTCGATCGTCGTCGCCGAGCAGGACGCCGCCTGCATCGAACGGCTGACGCCGGCGAGCGCCGCACCGTCGATCCATCAGACCGGCATCCGGCACTGGCTCGGGCTGCAGCCCGGCATCGTCTCAAGCTGTCCGCCGCAGCGATCTGCCCAACTGATCGGGGATTACGCCAGCGCCGCCAGGCTCGTTCACCAGCCTGTCGCGCTGGAACTGGCGAAACCCGCCCCGCCAGCGGGCCGGGCGCGCTCGCGCCTTTCGTCGACCCCCGACCTAAAGCAGGGCCAGGGCGATCACCATCCCGCCCACCAGCAGCGTCCAGGCATGGAATGCCCCGCGCAGCATGATCGGCGACGCTCTGACATCCATGAAGTGCATGCCGATCAGCCACACCTTGCCGAAGCCCACGGCAATGGCGACCGCCGCGCCAAGCTGCGCGGATGAGGTCTGCAACGGGTGCGTGGCGGCAGTCCACCACGTGAACAGCGTGGCAAGAACGAGCGCCAGCCACACACACCAGATCCGGCCGGAGATAAAGGCCATCATGCCGACCCCGATACGTACAACAGCGGAAACAGCACCACCCACAGCAGGTCCACCATGTGCCAGTAGATGCCGGCACCCTCGACAAAGCGTGCAGAGACGTTCGGCTTGCCGGCGCGCAGGCCTCGCCAGGCAGTCAAAAGCAGGACGGCGCCGATCAGCACGTGCAGCAGATGGATGCCGGTCAGCACAAAGTAGAAGGTGAAAAACAGGTTGGTGGAGGGCGTGTAACCCGCGCTCACCTCCACCGAATATTCGGCGACCTTCAGCACGGCGAATAGCAGCGCGCACAGCAAGGCGGCCGCGAGCGCCCGCGCCGCCGGCCGGAATGCCCCGGCCTTCGTGGCATGGACAGCGGCCACGACGAACAGGGAGCTGGTAAGCAGCACCAGCGTGTTGATACCGCCGATCCCGATCAATAGTTCACGCGCGGAGGCCGCGAACACGGCCGGTTCGACGTGCGCCTGCCAGGCGAATCCGGCGAAGAAGGCCCCGAACAAGCTCATGTCGCCAAGAATGAAGACCCACAGACCGTTCTCGACCGAGGCCTGCTTGCTCGAGTTCGGCCGCGCCTGAACCGGAGCCTGCGGTTCGTCCCCGGCGTCCGACAGGAAGTCGGGCAGATCCTGCTCCGCCCCGGCCCGCATCTCCGGCAACGTCATGCCAGCGCTGGCGATGCCGCCGTTGCGCCGCCGGCCTCGTCACGCAGCACGGCGTGGCGCAGCACCAAACCCATGCCGACCGCCCAGCTTGCGTAGGCAATGAAGGCCAGCCAGAACACGAAAATGCCCTGCCAGGCGAACGGGCCGCTGTAGAAGAAGTACGGCAGGATGCTGGGCAGGAACAGGAACGCCACCCAAAGGTTGCCGTACGCCACCCAGCGCGGCAGCACCGGTCGCGGGTTGCGGTCGTTGAGGATGGCCAACGCGATGGCAACGTTCTGGATGCAGAACGGCGCCAGCGGCGTAATGAACATCATCCACGCGAAGTCGTTGAGCAGCTGGATCAGCTCGGGCGAGCGCTCCGGCCGGAACGCGCACACACCCATCATCATCATCGGCACGATGAGAAAGACACCGGTCGCAGAGCCCGTCACCATCTGCAGGAACGTCAGCAAGGGCGTGCGCCCCTCCATCCGCACCATGTGCACAGCGATCAGCGCGACCAGCGGAAAGATCAGGCCCAACGAGACGCTCGACAGTGCGAAGCCGACCAGGGTCCGCGTCGAGGATTGCGTATAGAACTGCGCCAACTGCGCGGGGCTCAGGTCAGCCCCTGGCGGAAATGGAACCACATTGGCGAGCGCCAGGCCCAAGGTGGTCAGGACTGCCAAGGCCGGGCCTGACCAGGCGCAAAGCAATTTGATCCTTGTGTTCACAGGCGGTTCTCCTCTCTCAATGAAAAGCAATCTGTTTATCGGCTCGCTGGTGCGGACTGAGATCTGTGTCTCGTCGTCGTCCCGACGCGTTGCCGTGCGATCTTCGCAGTATTCGAAGAAAATAAACAGCGTGTTTAGTAAACACAGAACATAAAGTTCAGCGCCGTCTTGAACTATCCTGTCGCCCATGCCTCCCATCGCTTCCCGCCCCTCGCGCGTCGCCCGAGCCCGACAAGCCGAGCAGCCCAAGATCTCGATCGAGGACCGCCTGCTCGCTGCCATGGAAACCCTGCTCGAGCGTGGACTGCGCTTCGGCACGCTGTCCGTCGAACAGCTCTCGGAGGCCGCCGGCATCTCCCGCGGCACCTTCTACCTGCACTTTCAGGACAAGGGCGAACTGGTCGCGCGCCTGATGGGCCACATCACGCAGGAACTCATCGACAGCGGGGGCACCTGGTTCAACAACGCGGCCGCAGCCCAACCCGACGACCTGCGCGAGGCCCTGGTCGGCATGGTGTACACGTTCAAGAAGCACCAGGCGATTCTGTCCGCGGTCGCAGATCTGGCGCCGAGCGACGATAAGGTCGGGGCCATTTACAGCGACCTGCTCGAACGGCTTTGCGCGCAGAGTCGCCGTTCGCTGGCAGCTGTACGCCGGAAAGGCTTGAGCCGAGCAGGAGCGACCGACCACATGGCCGACACGATGTGCACGATGATCGTCGATCACTGCATTCGCGCAGTCGGCGGGCTCGACACAACGGGGCTGGATCGCCTTGCCCGATCGCTCGGATATCTTGGCGTCAACGCCGTCTTTGCCGATCCCGCTTGAGGGCCTCGTCCCGGGATTTCCGCGCGCGCCGCTCAGCGCCCTTCCTCGGCACGGACGGCACCGCAAAGGCGGGCATGCACTGCCGACACCAGCGATGCAGTTCATCGGCCGCCATGGTCTGACCTGCTTTCAGAATCACGCAGGCCTTTACCTCATCCTCGCCGCCATCGTGATCGGCCGGCACCGCCACCACCGCCACGTCGGCGACGGCCGGGTGCTCGGCGATCGGACGTTCGATCTCGAACGAGGAGAGATTCTCGCCACGCCGGCGTAGCGAATCCTTGATGCGGCGGCCAGTGAAAATGAGGCCCGAGCCCCGATGAGCTCGTATGCACGACACGAGCAGGGCGCGCGCCAGCGGAGGCTTGTCGGTGGACACCGTAGACGCCGAAAACGAGCGGCCAACAAAAAACCGCGCACTAGCGCGGTTATCTGTACAGAGCTGAACTTGTTTGAACGTCTAATGGTGGAGCGGAGGAGGATCGAACTCCCGACCTTCGCATTGCGAACGCGACGCTCTCCCAGCTGAGCTACCGCCCCACACAAGGACGCGTATTCTACGGATCGCGCGTGAAAACACCAGAGCCTTGTCGCCTGAGCCGCGGCCCGCAGCCGGGCCTGCGCACGCGCTGCGGGCGGATGCCGCGGCGATGTGTCAAGACCTTGATTCTGAATGCGCTGGCCAGGGCTCTTTTCGCGGCGGAAAAAGCCTGCTAAAACCCGCCGCCAAGAGCTTTCAATCCATACGCTCAGGCTTTCCTCAGAATCATATGCCGCGCAAGAAAAAAGCCGCCCCGCAGGCCGACGCCAGCAAGAGTTACGACGAGTTCCCGGTCGATGACGGCGAGAGCACTGACGACGATCCGGTGGCGGATACGCCGGACAGCCCGATTCCCGGCAAGTCGCGCGACTGGCGCGATGTCGAGCGCCTGCAGGAGGAGCGGCGCCTGCGCCGGCTGATCGCTGACGATCTGGATTTCGACGAGTAAACCATGGCCTTGCCGCCGACAGGGTCGGCCTTGCACCGATCCTGTCGGCGGCAAGGCCGTGTTCACTCCGGCGGGTGCGCCGTCAGCTCCGCGGTCAGCCGTTCGAAGGCCGCGTCGACGTCGTCGCAGAAATGGAACATGTCCACATCTTCCGGCGAAATCAGGCCGCGTTCGGCGAGCCGCTTGAAGTTGATCAGGCCGCTCCAGAATTCCGTGCCGTAGAGAACGATCGGAATCCGCCCCACCTTGCCGGTCTGCGACAGCGTCAGCAATTCGAACAGTTCATCCAGCGTGCCGAAGCCGCCGGGGAAGAACACCGCGCCGCGCGCAAGCTTCACCAGCCAGAACTTGCGCATGAAAAAGTAGTGGAACTGGAACGCGCGCGAGACTTCCACGTACGGGTTGAGGTGCTGCTCGAACGGCAGCGAGATATTGAGGCCGATATTGAGCTGCGAGTCGATGCGCGCCGCGCCGGCATGCGCGGCCTCCATCACGCCGGGCCCGCCGCCGGTGCAGACGTAGAAGCGATCCTCCGGCTGCGCATGCTGGGCCAGCGTCCACTCGGCCAGGCGCTCGGCCAGCCGCGCCGTCTCCATGTACCAGTCGCGGCCATCGGCGTCCGGCCCGGGCCGCAGCCGTGCCGAGCCGAAGAAGGCGACGGTGTTGCGGATGCCGGTCTTGTCGAAGCGACGCACCGGTTCGAGGTATTCGCACAGGATGCGCACGCCGCGCGCTTCCTCGCTCATCAGAAATTCGTTGTTCTTGTATGCCTTCAGCGGTCGCAAGGGGACTGCGCTCCTGGGAATGGATGGGGCCGGTCCGGGGCCGGCGGCCGGTCGGGATGCGAAGCATCCGCCGTCGGTCGCGGCGAGGGCCGCGACTGCTCGCGTTTTACCAGAATGAGCTGAGCGGCGAGCGCCGCTAGCACTGCGCCAGCATCTTGAAGCTGTCGAGATCGCGTACCTGCGCGGCGCAGCGCTCGATCCAGCATTGCCACATGCGGTCGCCGCGCGGGGTGCGCCTGACGGCACCGAGTCCGAATACGCCGACCTGCAGGCCGTGCACAGCGTTGACGCGGTAATCGTTCCAGCATTGCTCGGCGCTGTAGTCGCTCACGCCCTGGCGGCACAGCGCCTGGTGGTAATGCGCCACCAGGTCGCGCTCATGCTTGCGCCGGTCCTCGGTTGCCATGCTGGTGCCAAGCCACAAGGCCGCGTCGATCGTGCCGCGGCCGAACCCCAGGCCCTGCCAGTCGAGTATCACCACCGGACGCGTGCCGCCCTGCGCGTCGAACAGCACGTTGTCGGCCCGCAAGTCGCTGTGCCAGAGGCACTGCGGCTCGCTGAACCTCGCCTTCCAGGCCGGCGCGTGCTGCAGCAGCTTGGCCGCCTCGGCCAGATCCTGTTCGGGAACCAGATCCGCACACAGCTCGGGAAAGGTCTTCAGCACCTCGCCGAACTGATCGGTCGCGTAAGTGAAGATGTTGACCGGCCCGCGCAGCCAGTCGCTGCTGGCCAGCTCGCGGTCATGCCAGCTGGCGGCATGCAGGATCGCCGCCTGCTCCAGCACCCGCGCCGATTCGTCGGCATTGCAGCCGAGCAGCTGGTCGACCTGCCGCGCCGGCGCCAGGTCCTCCATCAGCAGCACGAAATCGGTGTGGTTGTCGGCCAGCGCGGCATGCACGGCAACCGGCACCGAGACGCCGAGCCGCGGCGCAAGCGCCTGGTAGAAACCGATCTCGCTGCGATAGTAGCCGGAGCGATGACCGAACTCGCGGCTGGTCGGATCCAGCGATGCGAACTTGCCAACCAGGGTCGCCGGCCCCGCCTCGGCCGGCTCGTAGCGCAGCGTGAAGCGATACGAATCGCCGAGTTGGCCGGTGCCGCAGGTTTCGGTCCGAAGCTCGGTCACGCGGCCGCCGCGCAGCCGACCTGCGGCCGTCAGGGCCTGTGTCAGCCAGTCTGGCGAGATTTCCGCGGCGGCGACAACGGTCGCAAAACTCCTCATGGCACTCCCTATTGTTTTCTGGCCTGAGCCGGCTGCCGACTGCAGGCCGCTCGCGGCGACGGCGTGCGGATGAAGCGGACGGGTGGCTCAGTGCCCGGCCGCGACGCGCTGACGGCAGACAATAAAGTTAGTCCCTGCCCCCTCTGCCTTATCAAACAGTTAGACATCCACAGACGGACATTAATCTCTGTCCCCGGAATGGCGCCTGCGAAAAGCCGACCAGCCAACAAAAGGAAATCTCTTTGTTTGAGAAGCCCGTAGGTTGAAGGTACGCTTCTTCATAGGCCTCATGCCTACAGGGATCTCGAGCCAGTCAGGAGACCCGGCCCTTCCGCCATAGGAAGCTCGCCCCAGAGGCGAGGTAGCGAAAGCTTGGAGACTGGTTTGCAACAAAACAAAGCCCCGCCAAGTGCGGGGCTTTTCCATATTGCTGCGCGCCTCTGCCAAGCGCCTGCGCAGTATCGTTGGCATGCTGCTCACGTCTGGACATTAGCCTCTGCGCCGATGCCCCTTAAGAGCCTGCCTTTGCCAGTGAATAGAGCCTTGCTCCATGCACGGGAAAGGCGATTTTCTTACATGAAAGGAATCGATAGGATATGGGTACGATTATGTCTGCTACCGCCACTCTTTCCAGCAAGTTCCAGATCTCCATTCCCAAGGTGGTTCGAGAAAAGCAGCACTGGGAAGCCGGCAAGGAGTTCGTCTTCATCCCCAAGGGGGAAGGCGTATTGGTGATGCCCGTCCCAGAATTCGATCAACTGGCCGGACTTGCCAAGGGTGCTCGCAAGGACGGCTACCGTGACCGCAACGATCGCTATTGATGGCAGAGCGGTTGCGGGTGACCGACGCGGAGATCCAGGGCACGGAATCGACACGCTTTGCGCTTGGCGCGATCCAGTCCAGATATTTGAGATAGTGGGTGTGAATATTGCCCACAGTCTTGCAGACGGAACCCATCAGCGGCACAAGAAACTCACCTTTGTGCGCCTGCTCGGCACTGCCCTGTGAAACCGGGCAAATCCATGCCTTGCGTCGGGGACGACTCAGGCTGTCAGGCGCACCTCGGGGCGCAAGCCTGCGCGGGCCGCTAGACGCACAAGTTGATCGAGGCTGAAGTTGCTGATCTAGCCTCTCCTGATTTCAGCAATGCGCGCCTGCGTTACACCCAGAGCTTTGGCGGCTGCAGCGCGAGTTCCAGCCGTCTTGATCCACTCTTCTAGCCCGCGCAGCAGCGTGGCGCGGATCGTCAGTTCTGCCGCTTCATCAGGCGGAAAAAGATCATAGAAGATGCCGCGCGAGTCACCGCGGGTCATGCGTAAATCGCTCAAGCAGGGCTTTGCTTTACGGGGCATGTGAATCTCGGTTCGAGCTCTCCGAGCAGAAATTATTGCCAGCGAATAATTCAATTTAACCGCCTCATGCCACCCAACCGACATTGACTGCGAAACCAGAAATCTGGTTTGACAGTCAATATTTACTATTTATATCAATATCTTACAATAAAACCGGGCTGCGGCGCACGGCGCGAGACGGCTCGTGCCCGCTTTCACGAGGAGCGACCCATGCAGCCTGGACGTCTCTACGTCGTCGTCCCTGAAGAATCCGAAATTCATATCCCGCTGAGATGCATGAGCGAGCGAT
>CAMLDZ010000011.1 GCA_946478985.1 uncultured Solimonas sp. | reverse complement strand
GCTCGGTCAGCGCCTCGATCGCCGCGCGCACGCGGGCGATGTAGCCGTGGTGATCAGCGCCCCAGACGTCCATCAGGATCGGCCAGCCGCGGTCGAGCTTGTCGACGTGGTAGGCGAGGTCGTTGCAGAAATAGGTGGCGGCGCCGTCGGCCTTGACCAGCACGCGGTCCTTTTCATCGCCGAAGGCTTCGGTGCGCATCCACAGCGCGCCGCCTTGCTCGTAGCTCAGGCCCTTGTCGGCGAGCCGCGCCAGGGCCTTTTGCACCATGCCGGATTTGACCAGCGCCGCTTCCGACGACCACTGATCGAACTCGACCTGGAAGTCGCCGAGCGTCTTCTTGATCAGCGCCAGCTGGTCGTCGAGGGCGGCGCGCTGGATCTGCGCATAGCCATCGCCGAGCAGGGCCTTGGCGCGCTCGATCAGCGCGTCCAGATAGCGTTCCTGCTGCGTTTTGGCGGCGTCCTTCTGCTCGTCGGTGGCCTTATCCGGCGTCGCCGCGTCCGGCGGCAGGCCATCCAGCACCTCGGCTGCGGGCTTGTGGAAGGCGGCACCATGCGCGGCGCGCAGCTTCTCGGCGGTGCGCTTGATGTAGTCGGCCGGATAGCCGCGACGCGCGACCTCGATGCCTTCGCCGCCGGCCTGCAGATAGCGAACCCAGACACTGGTGGCGAGCACGTCGACCTGGCGACCGGCGTCGTTGATGTAGTACTCGCGCCAGACCGTCCAGCCGGTGGCCGCCAGCAGCTTGGCGATCGAATCGCCATAGGCGGCGTTGCGGCCGTGGCCGACGTGCATCGGCCCGGTCGGGTTGGCGGAGACGAACTCCACCATGATGCGGCCCTTGGCGCCGGAATCGTCGCGGCCATAGGCGGCGCCCTGGTCGAGCACGCTGGCGACGATGCTCTGGAAGGCATCGCGCTTGAGGAAGAAGTTGATGAAGCCCGGACCGGCGATCTCGACCTTGGTGACATGTGCCGAGTCCGGCAGTGCCTTCACCAGCGCCTCGGCGACCGCGCGCGGCGGCTTGCCGAGCGGCTTGGCGAGCTGCAGCGCGAGGTTGGTCTGGAAATCGCCGAACTTGGCGTCCTTGGTCGCATCGAGCTGGATCGCCGGACGCGGCGCCTCGATTCCGGCGGACCATAGCGAGTCGAGCGCGGTGGCGAGCAGTTCCTGCAGATGCGTTTTCATCGAACGACAGACCTCGGGTGCGGGCGCGGATTGTACAAAAGCGCGGTGCAGGTCACCGCCGCCGCTTTCGCGGCACTTCGCTTTGGGGTAGGCTGCCGGCCGATTTTGGGGAGTAGCCGCCTCGCTGCCATGGTTACCGACATGGGCTGACGAGGGGCCGCGTCAACATACTTGGTGTCACCGACCCGTTTCGGCGACCCATGGCGCGACCGAGCTGCAGGCCTGCAACAGGCCCGCGGCGTGGCGAGACCAGGACCAGCGAGGCGCCGTGCCGGGCGTGTCTCGTCGGTCCGGTCTTGTCCGATGCCCGGCTCTAGGAGTTGTCGATGGAAGCTTTCCTGGTGTCCTGCGGCGCGGTGCTGATCGGCGAGATCGGCGACAAGACCATGCTGCTGGCGCTGATTCTCGCCACGCGCTTTCGCAAGCCGGCCGCGCTGATCGCCGGCATCCTCGTCGCCACCGTGTTCAATCATGCGCTCGCCGGCGTGCTCGGCGGCTGGCTGCGCGGCGTGCTCGATCCGGGTTGGCTGCCGTGGATCATCGGCGGCCTGTTCATCGCGGTTGGCCTGTGGGCGCTGAAGGCCGACGAGATCGATGAAGGCGAGGGCCAGCGCACCGGCAATGCCTTCGTCGTCACCGCGGTGAGCTTCTTTGTCGCCGAGATCGGCGACAAGACACAGATCGCCACCACGCTGCTGGCGGCGCGCTTCGACGCGCTGCTGCCGGTGGTGGCCGGCACCACGGCCGGCATGATGCTGGCCGACGTGCCGGTGATCTTTCTCGGCGCTGCGCTGGCGGCGAAACTGCCGCTGAAGCCGATCCGCTACACAGCGGCGGCGGTGTTCATCGTCATCGGCATCACCACGCTGCTGATCGGCGCGCGCGGCTGAAGACGGTCTGCGCGGGCGCCGCGGGTCGAACAGGCGCTCGTGTCTGTCGAGCGCGTAGCGGTGGCGGGGCGAGCCCCGGCGAGGGGCCCCGCGTAGCGGGGATCGACGGGATCAGCGAGTCCCAGCCGATCGCGTCCTCAACGAAGGCGCCGCGGATCGAACAGGCGCTCGTGTTCGTCGAGCGCGTAGCGATCGGTCATACCGGCGATGTAGTCGGCGACGACGCGGGCGCGGCCGTCGGCGCCCTCGGCCGCCTCGTGACGCTGCGCCTCGCCGTAGTAGTCCGGCGGCAGCAGGCGCGGGTCGTCGATCAGCGCATCGAACAGCTCGCGGATCACGCGCTTGGCCTTGGCCATCATCCGGTAGACCTGCTGGTGGCGATACAGGTGCTGCATCAGGAAGCGCTTGAGCTCGATGTTCTCGGCGTTGAGCTCGGCCGAGAAATCGATCAGCGGCCGCGCGCTCGCATAGACGTCCTCGATGGTCTGGATGCGCTGCGCGGCGAGCGCGCGCCTCGAGCTGGATATCAGATCGGTAACCAGCGTATTGATGATGCGTCGCGTCGTTTCGTGGCGCTGCTGCTTGGGCGTGATGTCTTTTCCGTAGCGCGCCAGCACCTCGTCGTGATGGCGCCGGAACAGCGAAGTCTCGCGCATCTGCTCGATCGTCAGCAGGCGCGCGCGCAGGCCGTCGTCGATGTCGTGGTTGTTGTAGGCGATCTCGTCGGCGCGGTTGGCGAGCTGCGCCTCCAGCGTCGTCTGCCGGCCCTTGAGAAAGCGCTCGGCGACTTCGCCCAGCTGCATCGCGCGGTTCTTCGAGCAGTGCTTGAGAATGCCCTCGCGCGTCTCGAACATCAGGTTCAGGCCGCGGAATTCGGCGTACTTGTCTTCCAGCTCATCGACCACGCGCAGCGACTGCGCGTTGTGCTCGAAACCGCCATAAGGCTTCATGCAGGCGTTGAGCGCATCCTGGCCGGCGTGGCCGAACGGCGTGTGGCCGAGATCGTGCGCCAGCGACACCGCCTCGCAGAGATCCTCGTGCAGCGACAGGCTGCGCGCGATGGTGCGCGCGATCTGCGCGACTTCGATCGAGTGCGTCAGCCGCGTGCGGAACAGATCGCCTTCATGGTTGATGAAGACCTGCGTCTTGTATTCGAGCCGGCGGAACGCCGCCGAATGGATGATGCGGTCGCGATCGCGCTGGAACTGGCTGCGATGCCCGGAGCCGCCTTCGTCGTGCCGGCGGCCGCGCGAGCGTTGGTCGTCGGCAGCGTAGGGCGCGAGGCTCATGTCTCAGCTGCCGATCAGTTGCTGAAATGGGCGAGCGTCGCCGCCAGCGCCTTGGCGTCGAAGTTCGAGGAGACATGCGCCTCGCCGAGCTGGCGCATCAGGATCAGGCGCAGCTTGCCGCCGGCGACTTTCTTGTCGAGGCTCATCAGCGACGCGAAGTCGTCGGCGCGCATGTCCTGCGGCGGCTTCACCGGCAGGCCGGCACGCGCAATCAGCTCGATGCAGCGTTGCGCCTCGGCCTGGCTGATCTGGCCCAGACGCGCCGACAGATCGGCCGCCATGCACAGGCCGGTGGCGACGGCTTCGCCGTGCAGCCATTGGGTGTAATGCGTGTAGGTTTCGATGGCGTGCGCGAAGGTGTGGCCCAGATTCAGCAGCGCGCGCGGGCCAGCGCCGCCGTCGAGGGACTCGCGCTCGTCCTGGGCGACGATTTCGGCCTTCATCTCGCAGCTGCGCCGCACGGCGTAGGCGAGGGTCCCGGCATCCAGGGCGATCAGCTTGTCGATATGGGCTTCCAGCCAGGCGAAGAAGCCGGCGTCGCCGAGCATGCCGTACTTGATCACCTCGGCCACGCCGGCCAGCAGCTCGCGGCGCGGCAGGGTCTTGAGCGTGTCGGTGTCGGCGAGCACCAGCTGCGGCTGGTGAAAGGCGCCGATCATGTTCTTGCCGCGCGGATGGTTGACGCCGGTCTTGCCGCCGACGCTGGAGTCGACCTGCGCAAGCAAGGTCGTCGGCACCTGCACGAAGTCGATGCCGCGCTGGTAGATGGCGGCTGCAAAGCCGACCAGATCGCCGATCACGCCGCCGCCGAGCGCCACCAGCCAGCCATCGCGCGGCAGGCGGCCGGCGAGCAGCCAGTCCATGATCGCCTCGACATGGGCCAGGGTCTTGGTGGTCTCGCCAGCCGGCAGCACCAGGATCTGCGCCTCGTCGAGCGCCAGCGCCGCGCGCAGTGGCGCCAGGTGCAGTTTCGCCACGTGCTCGTCGGTGATCAGCCGCAGCGGCCGGCGGCGCGCCTCGTCGAGCAGATCGGCGCGCGCGAGCAGGCCGGCGCCGATGTGGATCGGGTAGCGGCGGGGACCGAGTTCGACGTTGAGCGTATCCATCAGCAGCGATGCAGGACCTGGCGCGACAGCAGTGATAAGGGAGCCGATGCCGCCGGCGCGTGGCCGGAGGCGGCGCGCATCGTATCAAATGGCCAGTGACTCGCCGTCGGCACCGCGGATGATGTCGTTGATCAGCGCCTTGGCGCTGCGGTGATCGGTCGGCAGCACCAGATCGGCGATCTGCCGGTAGAGCGGGTCGCGGATCTCGAACAGCTGCGTGAGGATCTGCCGGCGGTCGGTGCCGGCCTTCAGCAGCGGGCGATTGTCGGCGCGCGCAGTCCGCGCGAGCTGCTGCTCGACCGTGGCGTGCAGGTAGACCACGTAGCCGCGCGCCGCCAGCGCCTGGCGGTTGTCGGGATCGAGAATCGCACCGCCGCCGGTGGCCAGCACGATGCCGTTGCGCTGGCTCAGCTCGTCGATCATCTGCTTCTCACGCTTGCGGAAGCCCGCTTCACCTTCCTTCTCGAAGATGTACGGAATGTCGACGCCGGTGCGCGCCTCGATCTCGTGATCGCTGTCGACGAAGCTGGCACCGCGCAGATCGGCGAGTTTGCGCCCGATCGTGGTCTTGCCGGCTCCCATCGGCCCGACCAGAAAAATGTTGTTGGCCTTCACCATCACCGCTTCGCTCCCCGCGCCACCCCCGTGGCGTCCGGTACCGGTCCCGCGTGCAGCGGGATCTTCCTTGCTACGGATTCACTGCCAGACCTTCCTGCAGCACCTTGGGCGTGACAAAAATCAGCAGCTCACGCTTGACGTCGGACTTCTCGTTGTTGCGGAACAGTGCCCCGAGCAGCGGGATATCGCCGAGCAACGGCACCTTGGACGCCGAGTTGGTGGTCTCGCGCTGGAACACGCCGCCGAGCACTACGGTTTCGCCGCTCTTGATCAGCACCTGCGTGTCGAGGCGTCGCGTATCGATCGCCGGTGCCGTGCCGCCGGCGGTGGTGACATTGGCGCCCTGGCTGTCGTTGGTGACGTTGAGATCCATGATTACGCGGTTGTCCGGCGTGATCTGCGGCGACACGGTCAACGACAGCACCGCCTTCTTGAACTGCGTGTTGGTGCCGTTATTGCCGCTGGAGGTCTGATAGGGAATTTCGCGGCCCTGTTCGATCAGCGCCTGTTTGCCGTTGGCAGTAACCACGCGCGGGGTCGAGATCACCTCGCCACGGCCTTCGGTCTGCAGGGCCTGCAGCTCGAGATCGATCTGGAAATCGCCGCCCAGCACGGTCCAGGCGATGCCCGGCGCGGCGGCCGAGGTCGGCAGATTGACGATGTAGGAATCGGCCAGCGTCGGCGTGGCGCCGGCCAGCACGTCGCGCGAGCCGGTGTTGGTGCCGCTCTGGCCGATCCGCGTATTGCCGGCTGAGCCGATCGTGCTGACGCCGAAGCGCGTGCCGATCTGCCGCGCGAAGTCCTCGTTGGCGATGACGATGCGCGACTCGATGAGCACCTGCCGCACCGGAATGTCGAGGCGGCCGACGAGGTTGCGGATCTCCTCGATCTTCTCGGCGGTCTCCAGCACCAGCAGGGTGTTGGTGCGCTCATCGACGCTGACTCGGCCGCGCTCGGTCAGCAGCGAGGTCTTGTCGCTGCCGAGCAGACCCTTGATGTCGGTGGCCTTGGCGTAGTTGACCTGGATGATCTCCGAACGCAGCGGTGCCAGCTCCACCTTCTGCCGCTGCGCTTCCAGCTCGGCCTTCTCGCGCTGCGCGAGCTCGTCGATCGGCGCCACCATCATCACATTGCCCTGCTGGCGCATGCCCAGACCCTTGCTGCGCAGGATGATGTCCAGCGCCTGGTCCCAGGGCACGTTCTGCAGGCGCATGGCGATGTCGCCCTTGACGCTGTCGCTGACCACGACGTTGGTGCCGGCGACGTCGGCGATGATCTGCAGCAGCGCACGGATGTCGATGTTCTGGAACGACAGCGAGATGCGCTCACCCTTGTACTGCGGCTCGGCGCGGCGGCGCTCCTCGGCCTTTTCCTTGCTCAGCGGCTGCAGCTCGATCGTGAACTGCTCGCCGGCCTGGTAGGCGGACTGGTCGAAGCTTGCGCCGGCGCCCGGCGTCACCGTGATGCGGCTGTCGGCGCCGACGCTGGCAATGTCGACGTACTTCACCGGCGTGGCGAAATCCAGCACGTCGAGGCGGCGGGCCAGCGCGGCGGGCAGCTGCGTGTTCTTGAACAGCGCGACGATGCTGCCGGCCTCGTTGCGGACATCCACCACCGTGCGCGGATCGCTGAGGGCGACGACGACACGGCCTTCGCCCTGCTCGCCGCGGCGGAAATCGACATTGCTGATCGTCGCCGCCGGGCGCGATGCCGGCGCGGTGCCACTGTCGCTGCCGGCGGCACTGGCCGCGGCGGCCGGCGTGCCGGCGATCTGCACGAAGACCTGGTTGCCCTCGCTGCTCAGCTGGTACGACGCCGCATGCGCCAGCTCGATGACGACGCGCGTGCGGCCCGGCGCCGCCACCGTGGCGACGCCCTTGATATTGGCGCCGCCGATGCGGCGATAGCGCTCCGCCATCGCCACGCCGGTGTCCGGCAGGTCGATCGAGATCCGCGCCGGTTCGTCGATCGCGAAGGCGCTCGGCTGCGGCGCCGGCGCCGACAGGCTCAGCGTCAGCAGCCCGCCGTCGCCGCGCTGCGCGGTGAAGTCGATCTGCTGCAGCACGCGGCCATCCTGCGCCTGGCCGGCGCCGGCCAGCAGCAGCAACAAGGAACCGACGATACGTTTTGACCAGCTGGCAGTGCGGTGCACGGACATGCGAACTCCTATTGGCTCAGCGCGACGCTGGCAGGCCTTTGCATCCAGCCGCCGAAGCCATCAGGCACGAGTTCAAGCAAACTGATTTCCGACTCGCTGATGCGGACGATCTGGCCGTAGTTCTGGCCCAGATGGTCCTTCAGCGTGACACGGTGAACCACACCGTCCGGCGCCTTGATCAGCGCGAAGGTGCGGGCGCCGGTGGCAATGGTGCCGATCATGCGCAGTGCGTCGAGCGGATACTCCTCCAGCGGCTCGCGATTGCGATGCAGGTCCGGCCGCGGTCCGGCGCTTGGCATGCTCAGCGCCGCCGGCTCGACCAGCACGAAGGGATCGCGACGGCCGTCGGCGAGGTACTCGAACGGCTGATACGTCTTGACCTGCGGCATCGGCTCGATGTCCCTGGACTTGCGCGCCTTGACCTCGGCGATGTACTGGCGAAGGTCGGCATCGCCGCCGCCGCAGCCGCCCAGCAAGGCGGCAGACAGCAGCCACGGCACGCAACGCTGGATGCCGGTCGGGCGCCTCATTTCTTCTTCTTCTTCTTGTTCTTCGCAGGCTCCCGGGCGGCGATCTCCTCGTCGTCCAGGTAGCGATAGGTCTTGGCGACCGCCGTCATCCGCAGCAGGGTATTGCCGCTGCCCGCCTTGCCGCTGGGCTTGAGTTCGACATCCTCGATGGTGACGATGCGCGGCAGCGCGGCGACACCGCTGATGAAGCCGCCCATTTCATGGAAATTGCCGGTGACGACGATGCGGTTGGGAATCTCGGCGTAGAACTCCTTGGGGATCTCCGCCTGTGGCTGGAACAGCTCCTCCTCCAGGCTGCTGGCGACGCGCGTCTGCGAGATGTCGTTGAGCAGATTGGCCACTTCCGCCTTGCTCGGCAGCTGCTTGAGCATCGCACCGAACGAGCGCTCCATCTCGGCCAGCTGCTCGCGATAGGCGTCCAGGCCAGCCACCTTCTTCTGCTTGGTCTCGAACTCGCCGCGCAGGCTGATTTCCTGCTGGCGCGCGCCTTCCAGCTCCTCGTGCAGCGGCTTGATCAGGAACCACAGGGCCAGCGCCAGGATGAACAGGCCGGCCAGCACCGCCGCCGAGCGCCGCACCCAGGCCGGCCAGCTGCCCGGATTGTTGCTGTCGAGCAGCTGCAGCTGGCGGACGATCTCCTGCGGCGTCATTCCGACACCTCGGGCTGCGCGGCCTCCTGCTTCTGGTCCGGGCGGTTGAGCGCGGTGACGCTCAGCGTGAATTCGGACTTGCGGGCGCGGTTCTTGTCGTTGCTCTTGATGACCACCAGACGCGGATCGGCCAGCCACTCGGAGGCGTCGAGGTTCTTCATGTAGGTCGAGATGCGACCGTTGGAATCGGCCAGCCCCTCGATCGTCACCTTGCTGCCCTGTTCCTTGAGCGAGGTCAGATTGACGCCTTCCGGCAGGGTGTTGAGCAGCTCGTCGAAGAAGTGCACGGTGGCCGAGCGGTTGGCCTGCAGTTCCTCGATCACCTGCATGCGCGCCAGCAGGTTGTTCCTGACCTTCTCCAGCTCCTGGATCTCCTTGATCTTCTGATCCATCTCGCGGATCTCCGCGCGCAGCAGCTCATTGCGCTGCTGCTGGCGCTCCAGCGCGCCGGCAACGATCAGATAGGCCAGCAGCGCCGCCAGGACGCCGCCGGCCACGCCGAGCCCCATCAGGGTGGCAAACTGTTTCTTGCGTCGCTCGCGGCGGGCGCTGCGCCAGTCGAGCAGATTGATCCGGGTGGTCATGGCGCTGTCAGGGCCGCGGCTCGTCGAAGGCGCGCCAGGCCAGGCCGCTGGCGATCAGCAAGCTTGCCTCGTCACGCGCCAGCGCCGCCGGCTTGGCGCGCGCGGCGACGCTCATCCGCGCCAGCGGCTGCGCGACGACGGTGGCGATCTGCAGACGCTCCTGGATTTGCGCATCGAGCAAAGGCAGCTGCGCGCAGCCGCCGGCGAGGATGATCTGGTCGATGCTGCTGTAGTGCGTCATCGACGAGAAGAAGAACTGCAGCGAGCGGTCGATCTGCATCGCCACGTCGGCAGCGAACGACTGCAGCAATTCCGGGGCGATGCCGCTGTCCGCCGCCGGCCTGCGCAGGCCTTCCAGTGCTTCGTCATGGCTCAGGCCGTGCTGGCGCATGATTTCCTCGATCAGCTGGCGGCCGCCGAAGGCCTGATCGCGGTTGTAGACGGTCTGGCCGTCGTGAAAGATCACCACCAGGGTGTTGTTGGCACCGATGTCGACCAGCGCGATGGTGCGCCCCTGGCCGCCATCGGGCATCTGATGGCGCAGAAACTGGCTGGCGTTCTCCAGCGCATACGTCTCAATGTCGACGACCTTGGGCTGCAGGCCGGCCAGTTCCAGCGCCGCACAGCGATGGTCGACCTGCTCCTTGCGGCAGGCCGCCAGCAGCACATCGACCATCTCCGGATTCTTGGCGTTGCCGCCGATCACCTCGAAGTCGAGATTGACCTCGTCGATCGGGTAGGGAATGTATTGGTCGGCTTCGGCGCGGATCTGCTCTTCGAGCTCGTCCTCGGTCAGCGAGGCCGGCATCTCGATGATCTTGGAGATGACCGAGGCGCCGGCGACGGCCACCGCAGCCTGGCGCGTGCGCGAGCCGGATTTCTGCACTGCCCGCGCGATGGCTTCCGCGACCTGTTGCGGATCCATGACCTGCTTGTCGACCACCGCGCCATTCGGCAAGGGCTCGACGGCATAAGCCTCGACATGGAACTGCTCGCCCTTGCGGCTCAGCTCGATGAGCTTGACCGCCGTCGAGCTGATATCCAGGCCGATCAGCTGTTGATCCCCGCCGCCGAACAGCGATGTCGTAATCGCCATGTGTCTTGCACCGCCCCGCGTTGCCCCGCGTTGACATTCCCCGGCAGGATCGAAAGACTTTCGTATCCGGCCTCGTACTATAGCTCAAAGCTCCTTCTCAGCCTCGCCAATTTACGACGGCAAGCCACTGAAAAGCGAACAAAACATCCGGCCGGTCCTCCGCTTTCCGTCCAGCGGCTCGGATGGACCGCCCAAGGGCAGAACATCGTCATCATGAAACGCTTTCTCTACACGCTGGCCCTGGGCCTGCTGGTTCTGGTGGCGGCCGGCAGCGTCGCCGGCCTGGTCGCGGTGCAAACATTGAGCCGCGATCTGCCCTCGGTGGCAGAGCTGCGCCAGCTGCAGCTGGCGGTGCCGCTGCGCGTCTTCAGCCGCGACGACAAGCTGATCGGCGAATTCGGTGCCGAGCGCCGGGCGCTGCTGCGCTACGACGAGATGCCGCAGCACCTCATCAACGCCTTCCTGGCGGCCGAGGACGACCGCTTCTTCACGCATGCCGGCGTCGACCTGCAAGGCCTGCTGCGCGCCGCCGTCAAGCTGGCCGCGACCGGCGAACGCGCGCAGGGCGGCAGCACCATCACCATGCAGCTGGCGCGCAACGTCTTCCTGTCGAGCGAGCGCACCTTCACGCGCAAGTTCCGCGAGATCCTGCTGGCGCTGAAAATCGAGGAGGAGTTGTCGAAGAAGGAGATCCTGGAGCTCTATCTCAACAAGATCTTCCTCGGCGAACGCGCCTACGGCGTCGGCGCGGCGGCGCTGGTCTACTTCGGCAAGGACCTGCGCGAGCTGAGCCTGTCGGAAACCGCGGTGATCGCCGGCCTGCCCAAGGCGCCGTCGCGCGACAACCCGGTCAGCAATCCGGACCGCGCCCGTGAACGCCGCGACTATGTGCTGCGTCGCATGCAGCAGCTGGGCTATATCTCGGCGCTGGACTACGAGGCGGCGCGCGCCGAGCCGGTGACGGTGCAGCCGTACCGCGCCAAGGTTGACGTCGACGCCCAGTACGTCGCCGAGATGGTGCGTGCCGAGATGGTTGCCCAGTACGGCGACGAAGCCTATACGCGCGGCCTTACGGTGGTGACGACGATCGACGCCGGCAAGCAGCTGGCGGCCAATGCGGCGCTGCGCGGCGCGCTGCTCGACTACGACGAGCGCCACGGCTGGCGCGGCCCCGAAGCGCGGCTGCCGGCCGAGTTGCTCAGCGATGGCGGCCACGGCCAGATCGGCCATGCGCTGGATGCCTTGCCCCCGGTGGCCGATCTGCATGCCGCCGCCGTCGTCAGCTACGCCCCCGAGCAGCTCAGGCTGCTGACGCGCGACGGTTTGGTCACGCTCGACAAGGACGCGTTCGCCTGGGCCAATCTCGCCAAAAAGGCGCCGGCGCCGGGCGACATCCTGCGCATCCGCAAGACCGCCAAGGGCTGGCGCCTCGCCGAGGTGCCGGCCGTGCAGGGCGCGCTGGTGGCGCTGGATCCGGCCGATGGCGGCATCACCGCGCTGGTCGGCGGTTTCGAGTTCTTCGCCAACCGTTTCAATCGCGTCACCCAGGCGCGGCGCCAGGCGGGTTCGGGCTTCAAGCCCTTCCTGTATTCGGCGGCGCTGGCCTATGGCTTCACCCCGGCCTCGGTGTTCCTGGATGCACCGGTGGTATTCGACGATCCGACGCTGGCCTCGTCGTGGCGACCGGAGAACTATGGCGGCGACCTGCAGGGACCGATGCGCCTGCGCGAGGCCCTGGTGCAGTCGCGCAATCTGGTGTCGATCCGCCTGCTGCAGTCGATCGGCCTCGACTACGCGCGCAAGTTCATTCCGCGTTTCGGGCTGCCGGCGGACCGCCTGCCGAACGATCTGACGATGGCGCTGGGCAGCGCCGTGTTCACGCCGCTGGAGATGGCGCGCGCCTACGCGACGATCGCCAACGGCGGTTTCGTCGTCGATCCGTATTTCATCAGCGAGGTCCGCGACGCCGCCGGCACGGTGCTGTTCAAGGCCAAGCCGAAGCGCGCCTGCAGCGAGTGCATCGAGCAACGCCTGCGCGAGCCGGGCGACGGCACGCGTGTCGAGCAGCCGCAGCCGGATGAGCTGGCGGCGCGCGCGATCGAGGCGCCGATCGTCTGGCTGATCAGCGACATGATGCACGACGTCACCGTGCGCGGAACCGCCGCCAAGGTCGCTTCGCTGGGCCGCGACGACCTGGCCGGCAAGACCGGCACCACCAACGACGAGACCGATGCCTGGTTCAATGGCTTCCAGCAGCACGAAGTGGCGGTGACCTGGGTCGGCTTCGACCAGCCGACGCCCCTGGGACGTGGCGAAGTCGGCGGCCGCGCAGCGTTGCCGGTGTGGATCGACTACATGCGCACGGCCTTGAAGAACGTGCCGCAGGAGCGCCTGCCGCGACCGCCGGGCCTGGTCGAGGTCCGCATCGACCCGAGCAGCGGGAAGCTGGCCAGCGTCGGCAATCCGCGCGCGATCTTTGAAACCGTGCAGCAGGATCATGTGCCGGAGCCCGAGTCCGTCGAAGGCCGCGGCGAGCCGGGCCGGTCCGAGCTCGACGAGTTGTTCTAGAGCATCGCGATGCACGCGGGCGGCAAGAGTGCTATCGCCTTCGAAGCGGCGCGGATCGTCTGCGACGAGCTGCTGATCGATTACCGCGCCGCCAAGCTCAAGGCGTTGCAGCGTCTGGGCTTGCCGCCGCGCACGCCGTTGCCGGACAACGCCAGCGTGCATGCGGCAGTGCTGGAGCATCTGCAATTGTTCGGCGGCGCCGCGTACCGCGAGCATCTGGCGCGGGCGCGGCGGATCGCCCCGCAGCTGATGCGCAGGCTCGCACCTTTTTCGCCGCGGCTGACCGGCGGCGCCGTCAGCGGCGCCTTCACGCCGGCGCACCGCTTGCAGCTGCATTTGTTCGCCGATCAGGCCGAGAGCCTGGACGTCTTCCTGTTCGATTTGAATGTCGATTTCGAGCAAGGCGAGCGGCGTTACCGCTATCCCAACGGGCGGGAGCAAGCCATTGCCCTGGCCAGCTTCGATTACGCCGGCATCGGTGTCGATCTCGCCGTGTTTCCACTGGGCGATCTTCGCCGCCTACCGCTCAGTCCGCATGACGGCCAGCCGTATGTCCGGCTCGATCTGGACGAAGCCGAGGCGCTCGCCGCGGCTTGAAGGGCGTCGCCGTCGCCGGCCTCAAGCGGGCTGTCATGGACCGTGGCCATGCCGTGATCTGAGCGCGCCGCTGCCGGTATCGCCGCAGACGAGCGCGGCGGCCGCACAACCGGGGGGCGCCGCGCCGCGGATCACAGATCGAGATTGCCGACCAGCAGCGCGTTCTTTTCAATGAACTCGCGACGCGGTTCCACCTGCTCACCCATCAAGGTGGTGAAAATCTGGTCCGCGGCCACCGCGTCCTCGACATCGACCTTGACCAGGCGGCGGTTCTTCGGCTCCAGCGTCGTCTCGCGCAGTTGCTCGGGGTTCATCTCGCCGAGACCCTTGTAGCGCTGCACGTGCAGGCCGCGACGCGCCTCGCTCAGCAACCAGGCGTAGGCCTCGTCGAAGCTCGCCACGCTCTGACCCCGTTCGCCACGGCGGATTTCCAGCGTCTCGCCGCCCAGCGCGGCAATTCGCCCCCGCAGCGCAGCGATCCGCTGATAATCGCTGCCTGCAAAGAAATCGCTATTGAAATTATAGACTTGCTCGTTGCCATGCGTCAGGCGCGAGACTTTCAGCAAGGGCCCTTCGGCGCTGTGCTGCGCCTCCACCCGGAATTCGCCGCGCAAACCCTGGCCCTGCACGGCGGCGGCGAAACGTTCGGTCCACCCCGGCAGCGCGGCGGCCTCGACCGGCATGGGCGAGAGCCGTGACAGTTCCTTGAGAATGTGATGGTCGTAGCGGCGGGCAAGCCGCTCGATCAGCTCCTCGACCGCGGCATATTCGCGCGTCAGCTCGGCGAGCTGCTCAGCCGGAATCGGCCTCGCCGCCGTGCCGAGCTGGGCATTGTCGAGCGCGGCGCCGATGAGCCAGTTGTTGAGCTCATGGTCGTCCTTGACATAGGTTTCCAGCTTGCCGGCCTTGACCTTGTACAGCGGTGGCTGCGCGATGTAGATGTGGCCGCGCTCGATCAGCGTGTACATGTGCCGGTAGAAGAACGTCAGCAGCAGCGTGCGGATGTGCGCACCGTCGACGTCGGCGTCGGTCATGATGATGACGCGGTGATACCGCAACTTCTCCGGCTTGAATTCGTCCTTGCCGATGCCGCAGCCCAGCGCCGTGATCAGCGTCGCCACTTCCTGTGAGGACAGCATCTTTTCCAGGCGCGCGCGTTCGACATTGAGGATCTTGCCCTTCAGCGGCAGGATCGCCTGGAACTGGCGGTCGCGGCCCTGTTTGGCACTGCCGCCTGCCGAGTCGCCCTCGACCAGGAACAGTTCCGACTTGGCCGGGTCCTTCTCCTGGCAGTCCGCCAGCTTGCCCGGCAGGCCGATGCCGTCCATCACGCCTTTGCGACGCGTCATCTCGCGCGCCTTGCGCGCCGCTTCGCGGGCGGCGGCGGCCTCGACGATCTTGCCGCAGATCATCTTCGCCTCATTGGGGCGTTCCAGCAGGAACTCGGCGAGTTTCTCGGCCACCACTTCCTCGACCGCCGGCCGCGCCTCGGACGAAACCAGCTTCATCTTGGTCTGCGACGCGAACTTGGGGTCCGGCATCTTTACTGACAGCACGCAGGCCAGTCCTTCGCGCATGTCGTCGCCACTGATGTCGACCTTGGCCTTCTTGGCCAGCTCGTTGCCCTCGATGTGCTTGTTGATGACGCGTGTCATCGCCGCGCGCAAGCCGGTCAGGTGCGTGCCGCCGTCGGATTGCGGGATATTGTTGGTGAAGCACAGCACCTGTTCCTGGTAGCTGTCGTTCCACTGCATCGCCACTTCGACACTGATCTGCACCGGGCCGCCGGTGCTGCCCTGCACCGTCGCCTCGCTGCTGGCGACGAATGCCGTCGGGTGCAGGACGCTCTTGGCGCGGTTGATGTAATCGACGAAACCCTTGACGCCGCCGGAGAACGCGAAGTCCTCCTCCTTGCCACTGCGCTCGTCGACCAGCCGGATGCGTACGCCGTTGTTGAGGAACGACAGCTCGCGCAGGCGCTTGGCCAGCACTTCGTAATGGAATTCGACCTTGCCGAAAATCTCTTCGTCGGCCAGGAAGTGCACCTCGGTGCCGCGCTTGTCGGTTTCGCCGAGCAGACGCGGCGGAGACACCTCGACGCCCTGCTGGATCTCGATGATGCGGTCGATCGGTGTGCCGCGATGAAACTCTATGAAATGCTTTTTGCCGTCGCGACGGATGGTCAGCTTCAACCACTGGCTGAGCGCGTTGACGCAGGACACACCCACGCCGTGCAGGCCACCGGAAACCTTGTAGCTGTTCTGGTTGAACTTGCCACCGGCGTGCAGCACACACATGACGATTTCCGCGGCCGAGCGCTTGGGCTCGTGCTTGTCGTCGAATTTGATGCCGACCGGAATGCCACGACCGTTATCCGTCACCGAGATCGAGTTGTCGGCGTGAATGGTCACCACGATGTCGTCGCAATGGCCGGCCAGGGCCTCGTCGATCGCGTTGTCGACGACTTCGAACACCATGTGGTGCAGGCCGGTACCGTCAGAGGTATCGCCGATGTACATGCCGGGGCGCTTGCGGACGGCTTCCAGACCTTCGAGTTGCTGGATGCTGGATTCGTCGTAAGCGGGCGTCGATTGCGCGGTCATCGGTTCTAACCTTCAGATCAGGCGGCATTTTACCACCGATAGGCGGCCCCACGTCCGATCCCCGCCACGGCTCAGGCGGCACGGACCTCGCCATGTTCCACGTGGAACATTTCCAGACCTCCCAGCGTGCCTCCCCCTTCGAAGCTGGTAATCAATACCTGACCCCGGTACTGCTGCAGTTCGCGCAACAGACGTTCCTGGAACTCCGCCGCCAGCTCGGCGCTGAAATCGTCCACCAGCAGGATCGGTGCGACGCCGCTTCGCGCCTCGATCTCCTCGCACTGCGACAACAGCAAGGCCGCCAGCAACAGCTTCTGCTGCCCGCGACTGATCCGGCTGCGCGCGCTGTGCGCATCCAGGCGGATACGCAGTTCGGCGCGATGCGGTCCGCTGACGGTCGTGCCCATCCGGCGGTCGCGGTCCCGGCCCTGCTTCAGCGCTTCCGTGAGGCTCTGCCCGGCCGTCCAGCCTGGCTGCAGGTCGAAGGCCCAGGATTGCGCACCCAGCAGACGTTCCAGGCGCGGAGCAACCCGGAGTTTCACCGCCTCGAGATGCGACTGGCGCTGGGCCTGGAGTTCCTCACCGGCGCTGGCCAGCTCCGGTTCCCAGACCGCCAGCTCTGCGTCGCTGGCCCGCGTCCTCAGGGCTTGATTGCGTTGCCGCAAGGCCCTCCGGTAGCGGCGCCAGCTGGGCATGAAGGAATGTTCCACGTGGAACACTCCCCAGTCGACGAAACTGCGGCGGTAGGTGGGCCCCTCGGCAATCAGCCGATGCTGGCTCGGTTCGAGGATCTGCACTGGCGTGAGTTGCAGCAACTCCGCGGCGACACCTGGCTTGCCGTCGATCCGTGCCGACAACTGCCTATCGCGCCATTGCAAGCCGATCGCGTGTTGCTGGTACAGGTCGCGCTCGGTGCGACCGAAAACGGTCCAGCTCTCGCCGGCCGCGCCCTGGAGTTCCTGGGGAGACTGACCGCGGAACGAACGTCCGCGGCTCAGTAGATAGACCGCTTCGAGCAGCGTGGTCTTGCCCGCTGCGTTTTCACCGATGAACAGACTGATCCGGCTGTTGATGCGGATCCGCAGCTTGGCGAAGCGCCGCAGGTTGTCGGCGCGCAGTTCGACCAGCTGCATTCATGCGGTCTTCGTCTAAACCAGGCTTTCAGAGCCGCATCGGCATCACGACGTACTTGCTCGACACATCGTCGGCGCCATGAATCAGGCCGCTGGAATCGGCGTTCTTGAGTTCCATGACGAACTGTTCACCACCCAGCGCCCCGAGCGCATCGAGCAGGTAGTTGACGTTGAAACCGATCTCGATCGGGCCGCCGCTGTAGTCGACTTCCAGATCCTCCTCGGCCTCTTCGTGCTCCGGATTGTGCGTTTGCAGGCTGAGCTTGTTGTTGTCGATCGTCAGCCGCACGCCACGGAATTTCTCGTTGGAGAGGATCGCCGTACGTGCCAGCGCACGCTTCACCAGTTCACGGTCGGCTTGCAGCTTCTTGTCGCCGGAATCCGGCACAACGCGCTCGTAGTCCGGGAAACGCCCATCGATCAGCTTGGTGGTCAGGCGCACCACGTCGAGGTCCACCTCGATCTGCGTGGCGCTGATCCGCACGGTCGCCGGCTCATCCGTGGCATCGAGCAAACGCTGCAGTTCGAGCACTGCTTTGCGCGGCACGATGATCTGCAGCTTTTCCGCCACGCCGGTCTCCAGCAGCACCTCGCTCAGGGCCAGACGGTGGCCGTCGGTAGCCACCGCCCGCAGCCGCTGCGCATCGACTTCGAACAAGGTGCCGTTGAGGTAGTAGCGGACATCCTGTTGCGCCATCGCAAACTGCGTGCGCTCGATCAGGCCACGCAGCTGCTGGCGGGCGATCTGCAGCGACTTGCCGTCGGCCAGACGTCCCAGCGCCGGAAACTCCTCGGGCTTGACGCAGGACAGCGAGTATCGGCTGCGACCCGACTTCAGCAAGGCCTTGTCGCCGCTGACCTCCAGGCTGATCTCCGCACCTTCCGGCAATCCGCGGCAGATATCGAAGAGCTTGCGGGCCGGCACCGTGGCCCGGCCGGGCGCCAGATTCTGCACGCGGGCACGGGCTTCGAGTTCGATCTCCAGATCGGTGCCGGTGACTACCAGCTCGTCTTCCTTGAGATCCAGCAGGAAGTTGGACAGGACCGGCAAGGTCTGTCGACGCTCGACGACACCGATCACCGCAGAGAGCGCCGACAACAGTTCGTTCCGACCGACTTGCAGTTTCATAGCCATGTCCATCAATTCAGATTTTTTAGATAGATCAAATTCAACAACAGTAAGCCGCGCCTCTGCTGTGAATAAATCGAGCAATACCTATACAAATCATAAGCTTGATTCAGGTTACAGCCTTGAATCCAAGCTTCAAGCCAGGCGGGTGAAGCCTGTGGATAAATTCTGGACTGCTTTTATCCACAGGATGCTCCCGACTTGTTCCCCCTGCCGCCCGGGTACTTTTGCGCTGCTTTCTCAGTACCCCAGCTGACGTTGCAGATTCTCATAGTCCTCGCGGTACTTCACGTCACTTTCGCGCAATTCGGCGATCTTGCGGCAGGCATGCAGCACCGTCGTGTGATCCTTGCCGAAGGACTCGCCGATCTCCGGCAGACTGTGTTGCGTCAGCTCCTTGGCCAAGGCCATCGCTACCTGACGCGGCCGTGCCAGCGAGCGGGTACGCCGCGGCGAGTTCAGATCCGTGACGCGGATGTTGTAGTAGTTGGCGACCGTCCGCTTGATGTTGTCGATCGTCACCATGCGCTCGTAGGCGGCCAGCATGTCGCGCAGGGTTGCCCGTGCGAATTCCACCGTCAGCGCCTCGCCGCGCAGCCGCGAGCTCGCCGACAACCGCAACAGCGCGCCTTCCAGCTCGCGCACATTGGAGCGCACGCGCTGGGCCACGAACAGCGCCACGTCCTTGGGCAGCTGCACCTTGTTCTGTTCGGCCTTGGCCTGCAGGATCGCCACGCGCGTCTCCAGGTCCGGCGGTTCGACGGCCACTGCCAGCCCCCAGGTGAAACGCGACTTCAGGCGGTCGTCGATACCGTCGACATCCTTCGGATAGCGATCGGACGTCAGCACGATCTGCTTGCGGCCGTCGATCAGCGCGTTGAAGGTGTGGAAGAACTCTTCCTGCGTCCGCTCCTTGTGCGCGAAGAAGTGGATGTCGTCGATCAACAGCGCGTCGACCGAGCGATAGAGGTTCTTGAACTCGTCCATGCGGCCATGACGGATCGCCCTGGTGAAATGGTTCATCCACTGCTCGGCGCCCAGATAGACGACGCGGGCGCGACCGCTGGCCTGCTGGATGGCATTGCCGACGGCGTGCATCAGGTGGGTCTTGCCCAGACCTGAGCTGCCGTAGATCAGCAGGGGGTTGTAAGTGCCTCCCGGCGTCTCGACGACGTGCTGCGCGGCGGCGCGCGCATGCGAATTGGACTTTCCCTCGATGAAGTTCTCGAAGCTGTAGTCGGGGTTGAGCTTGCCCGACGGCATCGGCGTCGGCTCTTCGGCATTGCCCGCGGCTGGCGCCGCCGACATGGTCGTGTCGGCAGCACGGGTCACGATCGGCCGCGCCTCTGCGGCGCCGACGACGATCTCGATCTGGTCGATGGCGCCGCCGCCGTTGTTGCGGACCGCGCGCCGGATCAGCTCGGCAAACTCCTGGCGCACGCGGTCGGCGACCAGGCGGTTGGGTGCAAGCAGGGTCAGGCGGTCTGCGCCGAGCAAGGCATGCAGCGGCCGGATCCAGGTATTCAGCTCGCGGTCCGCCAGCTCGCCTTCCAGCCAGCGGATACATTGAGCCCAGAAGTCTTCTTGTTGCATCTCGCTCTTTTCACTTCGTCGGCCATCAGCGTCGATGGCCTGCTTGCGGTGACGCGCTTGGCGTCGGCCGGGCAGTCTAAAACGTCAGCCGATACTTATCCACAGCTTCGCGATCACGCCGTACTTGCCCGGGCCGCGCACGGCCGGTACACTCCGCGCCCTTTTTGATTTGTCTGCAACCGCTTAAGGTGACTCATGTCCAAGCGTACTTATCAGCCGAAGAAGCTTCGCCGTAAGCGTACGCACGGCTTCCGCGCCCGTATGGCAACCAAGGGCGGCCGTCTGGTTCTGGCCCGTCGTCGCGCCAAGGGCCGCAAGCGTCTGATTCCGTAAACAATAGAGTTCTACGGTATGACGGCGCGCTTTCCGCGGCGCGCCCGCTTGTTGAAACCCGCCGAGTTCAAGTTCGCCTTCGAGCGCGGGTTTCGGATTCACGAACGGGGTTTGACGGCGGTCGTCGCCGCCAATACGCTCGGCCACCCGCGCCTGGGTCTGGCCGTGCCGAAGAAGGCGGTCGCGCTTGCCGTCGACCGCAACCGCATCAAACGCCAGATTCGCGAGAGCTTCCGGCTCCACCAGCAGCGACTCCCGGCCGCCGACATGGTGGTGCTGGCGAAGGCTGGTAGCCGGAACCTGAGTTCGGCGCATTTGCGGCAGAGCCTGGAGCGACTGTGGACACGTGTAGCCGCCTCATCGCCCGCTGTGCCCTCCTGCTGATTCGCGTCTATCAGCTGTTCATCAGCCCGCTGCTCGGGCCGCGCTGCCGTTTTTACCCCAGCTGTTCCCATTACACCGCCGAAGCGATCCAGCGTCACGGGCCGTTCAAGGGCAGCTGGCTGGGTGCGCGTCGCATCTGTCGCTGTCATCCTTTGAACCCGGGCGGTTACGATCCGGTCCCTCCTGTCGCCGGCGGCCCGCACCGCCGCCGCGATCCTTCCCCCGTTTGCAGACTCCACGGCTGAATCGATGGAAAACCGCCGCTTTATCCTGATCGCCCTGATCGGCGTCGTCCTGTTCTTCCTCTATCAGGCCTGGGAGGCCGATTACGGCAGTCCCCGGCCGGTCGCCCAGGACGCGCAGGCGCCGAACGCCACGGCGGCAGCCACGGCAGAAGTGGCCGCCGAGGCGGGCGAATCGGTGCTGCCGGCGGCAGCCACCGAGCGCATCCGCGTCGAGACGGACATCTATATCGCCGAGATCGCCACGCGCGGCGGCGAACTGCGCCGCCTGGAGCTGAAGGAATATCCGGCGACCAAGGACAAGCCGGAGCCGCTGGCGCTGCTGGACGACCGCAACGGCCGCCTGTTCGCGCTGCAGAGCGGACTGGCGACGCCGCAGGCGGCGCTGGTGACCCAGGAAACGCGCTTCAGCAGTGCGCAGGCGAGCTACCAGCTCGATCCCAGCCAGGACTCGCTGGAGGTCAGGCTCGATTACCAGAGCGCCGACGGTCTCATCGTCTCCAAGGTCTATCGATTCCACCGCGGCAGCTACCAGATCGAGTTGGAGCAGACGCTGGCCAACAACACGGGAGCTGAACTCAAGGTCAGCCCGTACGTGCGCCTGCTGCGCAGCGACTTCAAGCCGGACGGCGAGCCCAAGTTCGCCGCCACCTTCACCGGCGTCGGCTTCTACCAGCAGGCCGAGCCTGGCAGCGCCAAGTACAAGTTCAAGAAGACCGCGCTGAAGAAGCTGGCCGACGATGACGACTTCGAGACGCAGCAGACCGGCGGCTGGATCAGCGTGCTGCAGCATTACTTCGTCGCCGCCATCGTGCCGCCGGCCGATCAGGCGGTGACTTATGCGGCGCGCCCGGCCAAGTCCGGCAATTACCTGGCGCAGTACGTGGGCAACGGCATCAGCGTTGCCGCCGGCGCGCAACAGCGCTTCGACACCAAGCTCTACATCGGTCCCAAGCTGCACAACCAGCTTGAATCGGTGGCGCCGGGCTTCGAGCTGACGCTGGACTACGGCATCCTGACCGCGATTGCCAAGCCGCTGTTCCTGTTCCTCAACTTCATCCACAAGCACGTCGGCAACTGGGGCGTGGCGATCATCCTGCTGACCGTCGTCGTCAAGATGGCGATGTACAAGCTGTCGGAAGCGCAGTACCGCTCGATGGCCAAGATGAAAGTCTTCGGTCCGAAGATCCAGGACATCCGCGAGCGCTACAGCGACGATCGCGAGCGCCAGCAGAAGGCGATGATGGATCTGTACAAGAAGGAGGGCTTCAATCCCCTGGCCGGCTGCTGGCCCTTGCTGGTGCAGTTCCCGGTCTTCATTGCGCTGTACTGGGTGTTGCTGGAATCGGTGGAGATCCGCCAGGCGCCGTTCTTCCTGTGGATCCAGGATCTGTCGGCGCCGGATCCGTTCTATGTGCTGCCGGTGCTGTACGGCCTGACGATGTTCCTGCAGCAGAAGATGTCCGGCAACACGACGATGGACCCGATGCAGCAGAAGGTCATGCAGTTGATGCCGATCTTCCTCACCGCGTTCTTTGCGTTCTTCCAGTCCGGTCTGGTGCTGTACTGGGTCGTCAACGGCCTGATCAGCATCGCGCAGCAGTGGTTCATCCTGCGCAAGCTCGATCGCGAGTCGGCCAAGAAGCTGGCAACGCGTTGATCGATGCGCGGCAACTTAAAGACGCCGCGCCGGCCCTGACCATGACGGACACCATCGTTGCCATCGCCACTGCGCCGGGGCGCGGTGGCGTCGGCATCGTCCGGCTGTCCGGTGCGCAGGCCGCCAGCATTGCCACCACGCTCGCCGGCTCGCTGCCGGCGCCGCGCGTTGCCCAGTTGCGGCAGCTGCGCGACGGCGCGCAAGCCGTCATCGATCAGGCGCTCGTGCTGCACTTCCCCGCGCCGCACTCGTTCACCGGTGAAACGGTGGTCGAGCTGCAGGCGCATGGCGGGCCGGTGGTGCTGGAGCTGATCGTCCAGGCCGCGTGCGCCGCCGGCGCCCGGCTGGCGCGGCCCGGCGAATTCTCAGAGCGCGCCTTTCTCAATGGCCGTATCGATCTGGCGCAGGCCGAGGCCATCGCCGACCTGATCGACGCCGGCAGCGCCGAGGCGGCGCGCGCGGCGCAGCGTTCGCTCGACGGCGAACTGTCCAGACGTATCGAGGCGATCGCCGAACAGCTGATCCGCCTGCGCATGTTCGTCGAGGGCGCGCTGGATTTCTCCGATGAAGACGTCGACTGGCTGGGCGACGCGCGCATCGCCGCCGAGCTGCAGGCCGCCCAGGCCGCGCTCGACGTGCTGCTGCTGCAGGCTGCGCAGGGCCGCCGGCTGAGCGAAGGCTTCGTCGTCGTGCTGACCGGACGGCCCAATGTCGGCAAGTCCACCCTGCTCAACCGCCTGGCCGGCAGCGACATCGCCATCGTCACCGAGATCGCCGGCACCACGCGCGACCTGCTGCGCGAAAACCTCAATCTGCGCGGACTGCCAGTGACGGTCGTCGACACCGCCGGCCTGCGGGCGTCCAGCGATCCGGTTGAGCGTGAAGGCATCCGCCGTGCGCGCCACGCGCTGGAACACGCCGAACTGGCGTTGTTCCTGATCGACGATCGCGAGCCGCTGGGTGCCGAGGATCTCGGCCTGCTCGCCGAGCTGCCGGCGGCGCTGCCGCGGCTGATTGTCCACAACAAATGTGATCTGTCCGGGCATGGCGCGCAGCGCTTCGAGCAGGACGGACAGCTGCATCTGCGGATCTCGGCCGCCAGCGGCGCAGGCATCGACACCCTGATCGACGTGCTGCTGGCGCAGGCCGGCCTGCAGCACGGCAGCCACAGCGCGTTCTCCGCGCGCACCCGTCACGTCGAGGCGCTCAAGCTCGCGCAGCTGCATCTGCGCAGCGCGGCGCAAAGGCTGTCGATCCGCGACATGCCCGAACTCGCCGCCGAGGAACTGCGGCTGGCCCACGAGGCCCTCGGCGAAATCACCGGTCGCTTCAGCAGCGAGGATCTGCTGGGGCGGATCTTCTCCAGTTTCTGCATCGGAAAGTAGAAAGCTGTTCATTGGGTTCCGATTTGTTCCAATAACACCATGACACAAAAGATATTTATTGGAACTCCGTGCCGACCACTACCAATCTGTTCCGATTGAATCTGGGAACAAATGTGCCCAGAATTGTGCCCATGGTGAGATGAAGTGTGCCCATATTGATGTGACTGGCCATATCGTGAACTCCACGTTCCTGCGAGGTTTCCCGATCCATGGGCACAGATATGGGCACAACCCCCTAGGGAGAGCGGGCCATGGCACTGTCGGAAACCAAACTGAAGAACCTCAAGCCGGCGGACAAGCCCTACTCCGTGGCCGATGGCGGCGGACTGTTCGTTGAGGTGATGCCGGGCGGCACGAAGGCGTGGCGGCTGCGGTATCGCTTCGCCGACAAACAGGAGAAGGTAAGTCTGGGCGAGTACCCCGCTTGGTCGCTTGGGGATGCACGCCAGTGGCGCGATGCTGCAAAGGATTTAGCCAAGCGAGGCGTGTCGCCGATGGCGCTGGCGCGCGGGGACTCGATTCCCGGCGACCTGCCACCGCTGGTTCAGGAGCAGGCCGCACAGTTTGTCGCGCGCTGGTGTGTGCGCGCCGCGGCGAAACAAAAGGCGCAGGAACAAACCAAGCGGGCAGAAGACACGGTGGAAGCCTTTGCGTGGCGATGGTTCCGCGAAGTCGCCGAGCCGGCCAACAGCAATTGCCGCAACATCCAGCGGGTGTTGACCAAGGACGTGATTCCCACGATCGGCACCAAGCTGGTGGACGAAGTGACGGTGGATGACATCCTGCACATCACCGACCGCATCAAAGCGCGCGGCGCCGAGCAGATGGCCTTGCAGACGCGCAACATCCTCAAGCGGGTTTTCGCCTATGCCATTGCGCGACAGAAGACGCGATTCAATCCGGCAGCAGCCATTGAGGCCAAATTCATCGCCACGGCGCGCAGCCGCGATGTGGCGCTCACCGCCGAAGAAATCGGGCGACTGCTGCGCGCGATCTATCAGTCCAACATCAACCGCGCATATAAACTCGGCTTGCACCTGCTGATGCTCTGCATGGTCCGCAAGTCCGAGCTGATCGAGGCACGGTGGTCAGAGCTGGATTTAGAGCGCCGCGAGTGGACGATTACGGCGGAACGAATGAAAAAGGACAAGGCGCACGTTGTGCCGTTGTCCGAGCAGGCGGTGGCCATGTTCGAGGAACTGCGCGCACTGGCCGGTGACTCGGAATGGGTGTTCCCGAGTCGCAGCAACAGCAAGCGCTCGATCAGTAAGACCACGCTCAACGCCGCTGTACGAGGTTTGCAGGCGGATGTGCAGAGTTTCGTGATTCACGACTTCCGCCGCACCGCGTCCACCCATCTGAACGAGCATGACTTCAACGGGGACTGGATAGAAAAAGCACTGGCGCACGAAACCAAGGGCGTCCGTGGGGTATATAACAAGGCCGAATGGAAGGAGTCCCGCCGCCAGATGCTGCAATGGTGGGCGGACTTCGTGGATAGTCAGATCGAGGAAGGCCGCAGGGTGATTATTGGCCGGTTCGGTAAAGCACACCGTGCTGCGTAGTGCTGTTGCAGATTGCTTGTAGTGCAGACTGGAAAAATGAACGATCTCCGCTCTTTCCTTCGCTATTTGGTTCCCGGCACAGTGTTTGTGGTGGAACTTTCCCTGCTCTGGTACGTGGCCAACCCAAATTTTTTGACACCATTGGAGGGGCTACCCAACTTAGATCACGAGTGGCTAGGTGCGATTGTTGTACTGCTGGCATCGGCCGGTTTCGGCTATCTCGCCAGTCAAACTCACCATATCGCTTATTGGAAACTCGCGAAGATATACGGCGCATGTGAGTACCGAACCGTCATCATGGCTTTGCAGGCAAGGGGATACCTAACCTTCAAGTGTCAGCAGTGCGGTGATCTCCTACATGACTATCGACCCACCCCAATGAGGGCTTGGCAAATCGTCACCGAGCTGTGGCACGGACATAAATCAAGCTCTGACCGATTAAAAGGCACAACTGGACGAGTGGAAAGCCTGACCGATCTGATGCACGGCAGTGGCGCGGCACTCATGGCTTCATTCGGCGCAGTTGCCGTGCTTCTGATTCAGTCGGCTGTTTGGTGTAACCCAATTCAATGGTGGGCTGTTGTAATTGCCATAATTTTCCTGATAGGTCACTACGTCTCATATCGGACGACAGTCGCCCACACTCAAGGTGTTTGGGAGCTTGCCTTCTTCGCTGGAATGTCCGAGCTGGCGAAGCCTTCGTCGAATAATGCTTCGAGCAATACACTTACTTGCGAAGTGCCGTGCGCGATCTGTGATGACGAGATCCGGCGACATCGATAGAGCGAGCGTTCAGCTTCGGCGAATGGCGCTCAACCCGATGCATGACGGGGTCGTTGTTGCAAAGCGACCAAGAACAAAGCCAAACGTAACGTGGGTATCGCAGGCTTCTTCTGTTTAGCCTGTCAAAGAGACGCATAGGGGGATTTGTGACGAGCTTGACCACGCTGCTGGAAACCTTCCGGCGCAGCGCCGCATCCGAGCGCGAAAAAGGCAACTACTTCGAGCGTCTGGTCAAAGCCTACCTGCTGATCGAGCCGTACTACGCCGACCTATACGGTAGTCGCGTCTGGCTCTGGGAAGAATGGCGCGCGGAAGCGGCGAAGCGCGGCCTGGGTAACGTTGGCGCTGATGCCGGCATCGACCTCGTCGCGGAAACCGCCACCGGCGATCTGCACGCCATGCAGGCCAAGTTCTATGACGAAGACGCCGTTCTCAAGCTGGACGACTTCGCCACCTTCTTCACCGCGTCCAGCAAAAAGCACTTCGCGCACCGGCTGATCTTTCTTACGGCCACCAAGAGCAGCGGCCACTTGCGCAACGCGGTGCAGGACCAGCAGCCGCCGGTTAGCCTCATCACGTTGCACGATCTGGAAAACAGCCAGATCGACTGGTCGCGGTATCAGCCGCAGGTGGCGCCGGTCCTCAAGCCTAAGAAGACCCTGCGCCCGCACCAGCAGAATGCGGTGGAAGCCGTGCTGTCCGGGCTGGCGAAGGCGGATCGCGGCAAGCTCATCATGGCCTGCGGCACCGGCAAGACCTTCACCAGCCTCAAGCTCGCCGAGCAGATGGCCGGCGCCGGTAAGCGCGTGCTGTTCCTCGTGCCGAGCCTGTCACTGCTGTCCCAGAGCCTGACCGAGTGGACGCAGGAAAGCGCCACCCCGCTGCACAGCTTCGCAGTCTGTTCGGATAGCGACGTCGGCAAGAAGCGCAAGGCAGCAGACGACGACTTCCAGATGCTGAGCCACGAGCTTCAGTATCCGGCCACCACCGACGCCAAGCGACTTGCGGCGGAAATGGCCAAGCGCCACGACGCCCAGCATATGAGCGTGGTGTTCAGCACCTATCACAGCATCGACGTCATCAGCGATGCGCAGCAGCACGGCCTCGCGGGCTTCGACCTGATCGTCTGCGACGAAGCGCACCGCACCACGGGCGCAACCTTCGAGGGCGAAGAGGAGAGCCACTTCGTAAAGGTGCACGACGCCAGCTTCATCCGCGCCGCCAAGCGCCTGTACATGACTGCAACGCCGCGAATCTTTGGAGACAGCGCACAGGCGACGGCGGCTAGAGAAGGCGCCGAGCTGTACGGCATGAACAACCGCGAGTGGTATGGCGACGATCTCTACGTCATCACCTTCTCGGAAGCGGTCAAGCGCGGCCTGCTGGTGGACTACAAGGTCATCGTGTTGTCCGTCGAGGAAACACACGTCAATCGCCGCCTGCAAAACCTGCTGAAGGACGAGAACAACCAGCTCAAGGTGGACGACGCCGCCAAGATCGTCGGCTGCTGGAAGGCGCTGGCCAAGCAGGGTCTGGCCGAGAGCCTGACCGGCGACGAATCTCCCATGCAGCGCGCCGTGGCCTTCTGCCAAGTGATCGAGGTGCAGAAAGGCGCCAAGACCCACAAGGTCAGCTCCAAGAACATCGCCAGCATGTTCAAGGCCGTGGTCGAGGAATACCAGCGCACGGCAGAAGACGAGGACATGGCCACGCTCGCCTGCGAGGCGGAGCATGTAGACGGCGGCATGAATGCCGGCGAGAAGGAAGCCAAGCTGTCCTGGCTCAAGGCGGAACCTCCCGCCGAAACCTGCCGCATCCTGAGCAATGTGCGCTGCCTGTCGGAAGGCGTGGACGTCCCCGCGCTGGATGCCGTGCTGTTCCTCACCCCGCGCAACTCGCAGGTAGACGTGGTGCAGTCCGTGGGCCGCGTGATGCGTAACGCGCCGGGCAAGAAGCGCGGCTACGTGGTGCTGCCGGTGGTGATCCCGGCCGGCATGGAGCCGCATAAAGCGCTGGCGGACAACAAGACCTACAAGGTGGTCTGGCAGGTGCTGCAAGCACTGCGCTCGCACGACGACCGCTTTGACGCCATGGTCAACAAGATGGAGCTGGTCGGCCCCAACGTCCAGAAGATGGAAGTCATTGCCATCACGGACAAGATTCAGAAGAAGCAGACCAAGACCGCCGCCACCAAGGACAAGGAAGCCGGTCGCAATCAGTTCGCCATCGGCGAGCCGGCGCCCAAGCGCTACAGCAAGGAAGATCAGGGCGATCTGCAATTCGAGATCGGCGAGATCGAACGCGCTATCTACGCCAAGCTGGTCGAGAAAGTCGGCAATCGCCACCACTGGGAAGACTGGGCGAATGACATCGCCAAGATCGCCCGCACCCATATCGACCGCATCACGCTGCTGCTGCAAGACCCTGCCAACACCCGCGAGCGCGAGGCATTCGGCAAGTTCGCCGCTGAGCTGCGTGACGACCTCAACGACAGCATCAGCGACGCGGACATCATCGAAATGCTGGCCCAGCACCTGATCACCAAGCCGGTGTTCGATGCGCTGTTTGAGAACTACAGCTTTGCCAGCAACAACCCGATGTCCAAGGCGATGCAGAACGTTCTGGACGTTTTGCAGGAACACCGCCTGGACAAGGAGGCGGATACCCTCCAAGCCTTCTATGACAGCGTGAAGATGCGCGCTGAAGGTATCGACAACGCCGCCGGCAAGCAGAAGATTGTCGTGGAGCTATACGACAAGTTCTTCCGCAACGCCTTCCCGCGCATGACGGAACGGCTCGGCATCGTCTACACGCCGGTGGAGGTGGTGGACTTCATCATCCACAGTGTGGCGCACATTCTGAAGACCGAATTCGGGCAGACGCTGGGCAGCAAGGGCGTCCATATCATCGACCCCTTCACCGGCACCGGCACCTTCATCACCCGCCTGCTGCAAAGCGGCCTGATCAAGCCGGCGGAGCTGCCGCACAAGTACCAGCACGAAATCCACGCCAACGAGATCGTGTTGCTGGCCTACTACATTGCCGCCATCAACATCGAGGCGGTCTATCACGGCATCGTCGGCGGCGACTATCAGCCGTTTGAAGGCATCTGCCTCACCGATACCTTCCAGATGTATGAGAAGGAAGACTTGGTGGACGCCCTGCTGGTGGATAACAGCAAGCGCCGCAAGCGACAGAAGAAGCTAGATATTCGCGTGATCTTTGGCAATCCGCCGTACTCGGTCGGCCAGAAAAGCGAGAACGACAACAACGACAAGGTGGTCTATCCGCATCTGGATGCGAGAATCCGTAGCACCTATGCTGAGCGCTCCGCCGCCACGAACAAGAATTCACTTTACGACAGCTACATCCGCGCCATCCGTTGGGCCAGCGACCGAATCGGCAATGCCGGGGTAATCGGCTTTGTCACCAATGCTGGTTTTCTTGAGGCAAAGACTACTGATGGGCTACGTCGGTGCTTGGCTGATGAGTTTTCTAATGTTTATGTTTTTCATCTTCGAGGGCTTCGCGGCCAGAAGACGGCTGGCGAACGCGCAAAACGTGAGGGCGGACAAATATTTGGTGCCGCAAGCGGCGCCGCAATTTGCATTTTTGTGCTGGTGAAGAATCCGAACGATACAGAGCACGGCCAGATTCACTTCTGCGACATCGGCGACTACCTGACCCGTGAGGAGAAGCTGGGCAAAATCAGCAGTTATGCCAGCGTCGCTGGCATCAGTGCCGCTAATGGCTGGCAGAGCATCACGCCAGATGCGCATGGCGACTGGCTCAAACAACGCGACGACAGCTTCGGCGAATTCATCGCGCTGGGAGATAAGGGCGGTGATGGTCATGGGCTATTTGAGAGCTACTCGAATGGCGTGAAAACCCAGCGCGATGCCTGGTGCTACAACCCGTCCAAAGCGGCCGTCACAGACAACATGACGCGGATGATCGCGTTCTACAACGCCGAGGCCGGGCGGTTCAGTGATGCACATGGCGCGCTGTCGAAGAGGGAGCGCGACGTCAAGGTGGACGGTTTCGTTGATGCCGACCCAACGAAGATCAGTTGGACGCGCGCGCTGAAGCAGGAACTGAGCAGGGATCGTCGCTTTGAATTTGAATCGAAGGGCCTTGCGCTGGGTCTATATCGGCCTTTCACCAAGCAATGGCTGTATTTCAACCGGCGCTTCAACGAAATGGTTTACCAGATGCCGCGCATCTTCCCGGATGCGGCGGCTGAGAACATCGCCATCGGTGTGTCGGCATCGGATTCCCGAAGTGCCTATTCGGTATTCATCACCAACGTCGTCCCCAGTCTGCATGCGGTAGACATGGTGGGGTCGCAATATTTCCCACTCTATCTCTACGACAATCCGGACGCCGAAGCGGACAAGGAACCGACTCAAGTGGGCCTGTTCGCAGCGGATTTGGCCACACCAATCGTCCGCAAGCGTCGCGATGCCATCACCGATGAAGGGTTAGCGCATTTCCGCGCCGCCTACAATGGCGAAACCATAGGCAAGGAGGACCTGTTCTATTACATCTACGGCCTGCTGCATTCGCTGGACTACCGCGAACGCTATGCAGATAACCTCGGCAAAGAGTTGCCGCGCATTCCCTGCGTGAAGTCGGCCACAGATTTCTGGGCCTTCAGCCGCGCCGGCCGCGCGCTGGCGGAACTGCACCTGAACTACGAAACCGTGCCGATGTATGCCGGCGCCAAGATCGAGCAGGGCAGCAAGCCGCTGGCCGATGCCGACTACCGCGTCGAGAAAATGCGCTTCGGCAAGAAGGGCAAGGACAAAGACCTCAGCACGGTGATCTACAACAGCCGCATCACCGTTACCGGCATTCCGCTGGATGCCTACGAATACGTCGTCAACGGCAAGCCGGCGATCGACTGGGTGATGGAGCGCCAGTGCGTGAAGACCGACAAGGACAGCGGCATCGTCAGCGACGCCAACGACTGGGCCACCGAAACCATGAACAACCCGCGCTACCCGCTGGAACTGCTGCTGCGGGTGGTCACGGTGAGCCTTGAGACCATGAAGATCGTCAAGGCGCTGCCGGCACTGAACATCTGACTCCGTGGGCTGTGATGGTGCAATCGGGATAAGTCTAGAACGAGTGGAAGGAGCGCAGATTGGCAAAGCAAGCTCGTGCCTTGTGGAAGAGAGACCCCGACCAGAAATGGCCAGTCTGGACGCCGGCTGATTTGCGCGAGTGGTTAAACAAGCCCAGCAAGAATTCTTATCTGCCTTTCGATCCTGACTTGGTATGCGACCCACGCATGCAGCCGGTATGGGATTGGCACGCGAATCTAGAGTGGCGCGACCGCCGCGATTATGGCGAGGGTGCCCAAAGACTTTTTCGCTCGTCCCTAAGTTTCTGTGCCAGCGTTAAGAAGGCAACCCAACTGCCGGGCAAGCCCGGAAACTTGCCACCCAAGGAGCGCGCCGCCTATCTCGCTAAGGTTCGCAGTCATGCGGAGGCTCTGATCGACTTACTGGAAGGTACGAAATTCAGCGTAGGTGATCTTGGCCCGATGATCGAAGAGGACGATCAGGAAAAGTCGGTCATGCGCGCATTGTCTTCCTGGGGCGTCGATGAAATGGGGCATGTCGTTGCCTTTTGGATTGATGAAGATGGGCTGTACCAGATGCCATGGGACTATCCGGACAGTCACCTTATCGAGCAGCTTCATTCGCTAATTTCATGGACTCTTGAAGATGACTTCTTCGACCGCTCCTTTATGCGGTCAAGCAAGCCCATCGGCCATTCAAGGTCACGCGGAACTAAATCGATCTACTTCACCTGCACACTGTATGAAGAGTTGGAGCGGCACGGCGCAGCCATCCCGTTTTCGTTGCTCGCTACGGTCGCCAATGTGGCGCTGGGTCTTGAAGACGACGAGATGCTCGATGAGGACTCGGTGCGCAAGCAGGTGCGCCGCTATCAGGCAAAGAACAGCAGCGACAAGACCCAGCGCAAGAAGATCGATCTGGGCGACCCGCCGTTCTAGCGGACAGAAATCGGCAAAAGCGAAATCTTTGTCCTGTTGCTCTGGGGCGAGTGCGGCAAGGATGCGCCCACATCCTAAGAAAGCCGAAACATGCCGACCACTGCCACTCCGCACCCTAGTCCCTCACTGCGCATCCTGCGCCGCCGCGACCTTGAGCAGCGCCTGGGCTTATCGCGCAGCACGCTGTACGACAAGATCAACCCCAAGTCCCCGCGCCACGACGCCAGCTTCCCGAAGCCGATCCGGCTGGGTGGCGCAGCCGTCGGGTGGCTGGCGCACGAGGTGGATGACTGGCTCAACCGCCAGATCGAGACCAGCCGCAAGACGGGCGGCTAGTCGTGGTGAAGCCTGTTGCGCGGGCGCATCGCCGCCTGCCGAATCCGCGCCGCGTGAAAATTCATCGCAACTACTCGGTAGAGGAGGTTGCCGCGCTGCTGGGTGTTCACAAGAACACCGTGCGCGAGTGGCTGCGCGGTGGCTTGCCGGCGCTGACCGATCAGCGTCCGCTGCTGATTCTGGGCCGCGAACTATCCGCCTATCTGAACCGGCGCCGCGTGGCGAACAAGCGGCCCTGCCAGCCTGGCGAAATCTACTGCGTGCGCTGCCGCGTGCCGCAGAGGCCGGCTGTCGGGATGGCGGAATATCGGCCGCTGACAGCCACCGGCGGCAACCTCGTCGGCATCTGTCCGCACTGCGACACGCTCATCTACCGCCGCGTCAGCTTGGCGCGACTGCATCTGGACAAGGGCGAATTGGACATCCCGCTGGCGCAGGCACGGGAACACATAAGCGAGAGCAGTCAACCCTCCGTGAATTGTGACTTGAAGCAGGAGTAAATCGAGATGACCCAGTACAACCAGAAAAACGAGCGGATCAAGCGCCAGTACCTGACGTTTCTGCGCGAGGCCAAGCAGCAGAGCGAAGCCAGCGTGGATGCCGTGGCCGCGGCGCTGGCGCGGTTCGAGCAATACACCCGGCACCGCGACTTCAAGGCGTTTCACCATCAGCAGGCGACCGCGTTTAAGCGTCACCTTGCCGATCAGGATAGCCAAGCGACCGGGGAGAAGCTGAGCAAGGCGACGCAGTACGCCGCCCTGTCGCACCTCAAGCGCTTCTTCCAGTGGCTGGCCGGGCAGCCCGGCTACAAGTCCAGCGTCAACTACTCCGACGCCGAATACTTCAACTTGCCCGAGAAGGATGCGCGCATCGCCACCACGCGGCGCCAGCGTCCGGTGCCGACCTTGGAGCAGGTGCTGCACGTCATCCGGCAGATGCCGGCTGGCGATGACCTTCAGATGCGCAATCGCGCGTTGGTCGCCTTCGTGCTGCTGACCGGTGCGCGCGACAGCGCCGTAGCGTCACTGAGGCTCAAGCATGTGGACCTTGCGGCGGGCTGTGTGCATCAGGACGCGCGCGACGTGAAGACGAAGTTCAGCAAGACCTTCACAACCGACTTCTTCCCGGTCGGCGACGATATTCGCCAGATCGTGGCGGACTGGGTGGATTACCTGCGCACCGTAAAGTTGTGGGGTGCAGACGATCCGCTGTTCCCCCGTACGGCGGTCGCCGTGGGCGAAGACGCGCGCTTCGCGCCGGTGGGCTTGGAGCGACAGCACTGGCGCGATGCCTCGCCGATCCGCAAGGTCTTCCGCGCCGCGTTCGCGGCGGCGGGCCTGCCGTACTACAACCCGCACAGTCTGCGGCACACGCTTGTCGCGCTTGGGCAGGAACGCTGCAAGTCGCCCGAGGAGTTCAAGGCGTGGAGCCAGAACTTGGGACACGAGGGGGTGCTGACGACCTTCTACAGCTACGGCACCGTTGCCCGAAGCCGGCAGGCAGAGATCATTCGCAGCTTAGCGGGCGCAGCCGCTGACGACCGCCGCTTCAGCAAAGCAGAACTGATGCGGATGATCGGAGGCTTGCCCGGCTGATCGTCGCACCACGATTTTTCGCAAATGTGCCCAGATGTGTGCCCATACCAGCCACGCAACCAATCATGGTTTATTGGAAACAATGAGTTACGCGGTTTTCTAGCTTCTGTATCGATAGGCGGTCCGCTCAGGGCGTCGCCGGTGTCGCGTCCGCTGCCGCAACGGGCACCGCGCCCACGGACAATGCCCAGGCGCCGCGCTGCGTCTGCACACCTTCGGCCGCCACTTCGAGCAGGCCCAGCTTGTCCGAGGTATCGCCATAGGACGTCGACAGCACGTGATAACGCCGCTGTGGTGACAGCCAGGCACAGGGCGCATCGGAATTGCCGTCCTGAGCCACCATGGCCTTGGCCTTGTCGACCTTTTCGTCCTGGGTCAGCTGCAGCAGTGTCACCAGGTCCTGCTTCTTGATGCAGGCAAAGCCGCCCTTGGTGAACTGCACGAACTCGCGGGCGTGAATCTCGCGCTTGGCTTCGGACGGCGGCAACGGCGCGATCACGCCAAGCTCCGGCGCCTGCACCTTGTCGTCGCCCCAGCGGTAGTACGCCATGGCGAGGCCGGCAGCGACGATGATGCTGATTCTGGCGCCGATGTGTCGCATGCCTTGCTCTCTCCTGGGCCCGGCTGCTGGTCGCGCCGGCGTCTTCTGGGGGCGACATCTTGCCGCGAAGCGCGGCGAATCGCGATCATCGGCGCCCGAACCGCGCTCGACGAACCACTGTCATGGATGCCGCCGCCCTCAACCGCTACCTCCACGAACACATTCCGCTCGCAGCGGCGATGCAGCTGCAGGTCACGCATGCCGACGGCCAGCGCATCCGCATCGCCGCGCCGCTGGCCGCCAACCGCAACCCGCATGGCACGGTGTTCGGTGGCAGCCTGGCGACGCTGGCTATCGTCAGCGGCTGGACCTTGCTGTACGACGCGCTGCAGCGTGCAGGCCTGCCGGCTTCGCTGGTGATCCAGCACTTCGACGCCGACTACCGCGCGCCCGCTGCCGCCGAATTCAGCGCCGAGAGCGAATTGCCGGAACAATGGCCGGACTTCCTACAAACCCTGCAGAAGCGCGGCCGTGCCCGCCTCGATCTGGCGATCCGCCTGTCATGCGATGATCGCCAGGTCCTTCACGCCCGCGCGGTCTATGCCGCCCAGCTCCCGAGTCAGCAGCGATGAGCCCAGCCAGCAACGAATTCAAGTTCTGTCCGCGCTGCGCCGCGCCGCTACAGGATCGCATCGAAGGCGGCTTCAACCGCCGTGTCTGCGACACCCAGGCCTGCGGCTATATCTGGTGGGACAATCCCACGCCGGTGGTCGCTGCCGTGGTCGAGCATGAGGGCCGCGTGCTGCTGGCGCGCAATGTCGCCTGGCCGCCAGGCTTCTTCGCGCTGGTCACCGGCTTTCTGGAGAAGAACGAGCTGCCGCACGAGGCCGTGCAGCGTGAAGTCGAGGAAGAGCTCGGCCTGACGCCACAGGGCGCCAGCTTCATCGGCCATTACAGCTTCGAGCGCATGAACCAGCTCATCATCGCCTACCACGTGCCAGCCCAGGGCAGCGTGCGGCTCAACGAGGAACTGGCCGAGTACAAGCACGTCGCCTGCGAGCAGGCGCGCTTCTGGCCGGCAGCCACCGGCTATGCGCTGCGCGACTGGCTGCGCGGCAAGGGCTACGATCCCCAGGAAGTGCCGCTACCGTTCAAGTAGCAGCGCGCAGTTCCTGCAGGACCAGCATCCGCGCGACGCGCCCCTGCAAGCCTCGCGGTCGATCGAGTCGCAGCCGACTCAGGGCGGCAGACTCGTGTTCAGCGATCGCGCCGGCTCCGAACCGCAGCCATTGCCATAGCAGCATGGCCTTCGGCGTTGCGGCAGCGCGCCGGCGCACGCGCGCCAGCACGGGCAGCAGCGCTTCCTCGTCTGCTACGAAATCGGAATCGAACGGCAGCAAGGGAAACAGCGCCTGATCGCCCCCGGAACCCGGCCGGCGATACGCCTGCAGCCGCGCGCTCACCGCCTCCGGCGTGTTGTCGCGACAGTGCGGCGGAATCTGCCAGCCCGCCTCGATCAGCCCTGCCGCCTGCGCCTGTGCCAGCAACTGCGGCTGGAAGCGTGCGTCGCTGATGCCAATCAGTGCCTTGGCAACCTCGCTGTCGGTCCTGGAGCGCAGATCGGCGATGCCGTACTCGCTGATGACGATATCGCGCAGATGCCGCGGAATCGTCGTGTGGCCGTAGTTGAACAGTACATTGCTCTGCGGCCGGCCGCGCGCACCGTCGCGTATCGCGCGCAGCAGCAGGATCGAGCGACCATCGGCCAGCTGCTGCGCCTGCGCGACGAAGTTGTACTGGCCGCCGACGCCGGATACCACGCGGCCGTCATCGAGGCCGTCGGAAACGAAATTGCCGCTCAGCGTCACCATCATGCCGGTGTTGATGAAGCGCGCGTGGCGGCGCTGCAGGCGGTAGAGGCGCGGATTGCGATCGAGCTGGTTGATCTTGTCGACACCCGTCATGCAGATGGCGGCACGCTGTGCTTCGTCGAGTTCGCGCAGACCCTGATACAGCGCGCGCGAGCCGAGGAAGAAGCCGCCATGCAGAACGATACCCTTGCACAGCTGCTCACCCAGACAGGCATCGGCGATCAGCGCACGCGCCTGCGGATCGCCGAGATTGGCGATCACGCGGCGTCCGTCGGCCGCAACGATGTGTCCGTGCTCGTAGCGCGCATCCGCCCTGAAGAAGCCGTGCCGCTGCAGGATCTCGAAATCCTGCGTGCGCAGCACCCGCACGCCGATCTCGTCGAAGTAGTCGAGCACGCCGGCGTCGAGCCGCTGCGGATCGCAGCGGCCGTCATTGAGCGCCTGCTGCAGCGCCCAGAAGTCGTAGACGCGGCGGCGCAGGATGCCGGCGCGCAGCAGCTGCCAGAGGCCGCCGACGAACATCTCGGTGGCGGCATACAAACCTTCGTCAAAGGGGCCGAGCCCGCCGATGTCGTCGAGCAGTGCGGCGTTGCGCTCAGGCACGCCGAAGGCATCGACGATCGAGCGATAACGCGCGTTGTCGCGGTCGCGCTGCAGCAGGGCATAGGCGATCGCGTCGCCGAGGCTGCCGATGCCGAGCTGCAGGCTGCCGCCGTCGCGGACCAGCGTGCTGGCATACAGGCCGATCGCATAGTCGGCATCGCCGACCGGCATGTTCGGTACCGAGAACAGCGGCGTATCAAAGCGCGGTGATTCGATCAGCAGGTCGAAGTCGCTGGCGCGGCGCTCAGCGTCGTGCGCGAAGAACGGCAGCGAGGGATTGACCAGGCCCACGACCAGATGCGGGCGGCCGCTGGCCTGCAGCAGGCGTATCACTTCGGGCCCGGTGTCCGGATTGCATGAAAGGCTGTAGTGCGCGCCGTCGGCTTCGTCGCGCCGCGCAATCATCTGCGCCACCACGTTGCAGCCGCGATTGACCACATCGCGCGCGGCGTGCGTGTAGTTGCTGCTGATGTAGTGCCGCTGCGCCCGGGCGTTGCCGAGCATGGCGCCGGTCTGGAAGAAGAACTCGCAGATCTCGACATTGGCCGGCAGCCGGCCCTCACGCTGCGCCGCGACGTAGTCCAGCTGCGGCACGCCGGCAAACACCCGCGCCGCGAACGGCTCGATGAAGGCGCGCTCCAGCGCGTTCTGCGGCGCCGGCGGCGCCAGCGACAGCGCGGTGAGTATGCTCAGCCGCAGGCTGGGCTCGCGGCAGGCGCGCCGGTACAGCGCGTTGCACAGCTCCACAGGCTTGCCGAGGCCGAGCGGAATGCCGAGCACGACATGGCGGCCGACGTGCGCCAGGATGTGATCGACGGCGGCTTCGACATCATCGACGACATGCGTCTGGCGGGACATCGGACGCTCCCGTGGGCAGGGCGGAGCCGCAGTATGGCCAGGCCTGCCTTAACCGATGGCGCGCGCGGCGCGCGACATCTCCTGCACCAGCTCGCGCAGCCGGCGCACCTGCGGCGCGGCCTCGTCGGCGCGGCGGTAGATCAGGCTCAGGCGCGCCTTCGGCACCGGTCGCTGCAAGGATACGAAGCTGACGCCCTCGGCCTGCATCAGCCGCATCGACGCCGGCACGATCGACACGCCCAGCCCGGCGGCAACCAGGTTGACGATCGAGGTGACCTGAAACGCTTCCTGGACGACGCGTGGCGAAAAGCCCGCGGCGCGGCAGGCACCGGTGATGGCCTCGTGCAGGCCGGCGCCATTGGTGCGCGAGAACAGCACGAAGGGCTCGATCGACAGCGCCAGCAAGGGCAGGCGGGCGCGCTGCGCCAGCGCATGGCCGGCCGGCAAGGCCACCACCAGATCCTCGTCGAGCACCGTCTCGGCGGCCAGACCGCGATCGTCGCCGAGCAGCGGCCGCACGAAGGCGACGTCGATGGTCTCGTCGCGCAGGGCCTGCGCCAGTACCGGCGTCGGGTGTTCCTCCAGCGTCAGCGCCACGTTCGGGTAGCGGCGGCGGAATTCGCGGATCAGCCGCGGAATCAGCGGATGGAACGGCGCCGAGTTGATCATGCCGACACGGATACGCCCGACCTCGCCGCGGGCGACGCGGCGGGCTCGCTCGCCGGCCTGCTCGACCTCGCGCAGGATGCGCCGCGCATCCTCCGCGAATGCCCGGCCGGCCTCGGTCAGGCGCACGCCCCGCGGCAGGCGCTCGAACAGCGCCAGCCCCAGTTCGCGTTCCAGCGCCTGGATCTGCTGGGACAGCGGCGGCTGGCCGATACCCAGCGCGGCGGCGGCACGGGTAACGTGGCCGGCATCGGCAATGGCGACGAAGTAGCGCAGATGGCGCAGTTCCATAAGGGCTCGTCTGCGATATGCAGAAAGTATGAATCAGCTCTGATTCATATATTGGACGTATACGCGAAGCGCGGTCTACATTGGCCGGCCGTAATCTTCCAAAGCATTCGAGGAGTTGCTGATGAACTCGCCGATCCCTGCGGCACCTGCCGACGTCGATCCGGCCGAAAGCCGCGAATGGCTGGAAGCGCTCGATGCGGTGCTCGACCGCGAAGGTCCGGAGCGTGCGCATTTCCTGCTGGAACAGCTGGTCGAGCGCGCACGCCGCAACGGCGCCTTCCTGCCGTTCTCGGCCAACACGGCCTACATCAACACCATTCCGCCGCATCTGCAGGAGCGCTCGCCCGGCAATCACGAGATCGAATGGCGGATCCGCTCGATCATCCGCTGGAACGCCATGGCGATGGTGGTCAACGCCAATCGCGAGCATGCCGGCATCGGCGGCCATATCGCCAGCTTCGCGTCGAGCGCGACGCTCTACGACGTCGGCTTCAACCATTTCTGGAAAGGCGCGGACCATCCGGACGGCGCCGATCTGGTTTATATCCAGGGCCATGTCACACCGGGCATCTATGCGCGCGCCTTTCTCGAAGGCCGCCTGAGCGAGGAACAGATGAAACGCTTCCGCATGGAAGCGCTGGCGCCGGGCCTGTCGAGCTACCCGCATCCCTGGCTGATGCCGGAGTTCTGGCAGTTCCCGACGGTGAGCATGGGCCTGGGGCCGATCAAGGCGATCTACCAGGCGCGGCTGATGAAGTATCTGGAGCACCGCGGCCTGGCCAAGACCGCCGGACGCCGCGTCTGGTGCTTCTGCGGCGACGGCGAAATGGATGAACCGGAAAGCCTGGGCGCGATCGACATCGCCGCGCGCGAGAAGCTCGACAACCTGATCTTCGTCGTCAACTGCAATCTGCAGCGCCTCGACGGCCCGGTGCGCGGCAACGGCAAGATCGTCCAGGAGCTGGAAGGCACCTTCCGCGGCGCCGGCTGGAACGTCATCAAGGTGCTGTGGGGTTCGCTGTGGGATCCGCTGATCAACCAGGACCGCTCCGGCAAGCTGCTCGAAGCCTTCAACGAAACGGTCGACGGCGAATACCAGAGCTTCAAGGCCAAGGGCGCCAGGTACACGCGCGAGCACTTCTTCGGCAAGCACCCGGAGCTGCGCCGCCTGGTCGAGACGATGAGCGACGAGGACATCGGCCGGCTCAATCGCGGCGGCCATGATCCGCACAAGATCTATGCCGCCTATGCGGCGGCGGTGAAGCACGAGGGATCGCCGACCGTGATCCTCGCCAAGACCGTCAAGGGCTACGGCATGGGCGAGGCCGGCGAAGGCCAGAACATCACGCACCAGCAGAAGAAGATGGGCGAGGAAGCGCTGCGTGCCTTCCGTGATCGCTTCCGCATCCCGATTTCCGACGACAAGATCGCCGAGGCACCGTTCTACCGGCCGGCCGAGGACTCGCCGGAGATCCAGTACCTCAAGGAGCGTCGCGCCGCGCTCGGCGGTCCCTTGCCGCAGCGCCGCGCGCCGAAAGTCTCGCTGCCGATTCCGGAGCTTGCTGCCTTCGACAAGATCACCGCCGGTAGCGGCGAGCGTGAAGTCAGCACGACCATGGCCTTCGTGCAGCTGCTGCAGACCCTGTGCCGCGACAAGAACGTCGGCAAGCTGGTGGTGCCGATCATTCCCGACGAAGGCCGCACCTTCGGCATGGAGGCGATGTTCCGCTCGCTCGGCATCTATTCGATCGTCGGCCAGAAGTACAAGCCGGAGGACGCCGAGCAGCTGGCGTTCTACCGCGAGGACATCAAGGGCCAGATCCTCGAGGAAGGCATCACCGAAGCCGGCGCGATGTCGAGCTGGATCGCTGCGGGCACTGCCTACGCCAATCACGGCCAGCCGCTGCTGCCGTTCTACATCTTCTACTCGATGTTCGGCTTCCAGCGCATCGGCGATCTGTGCTGGGCAGCAGGCGATGCACGTGCGCGCGGCTTCCTGCTCGGCGCCACCGCCGGGCGCACCACGATCAACGGCGAGGGCCTGCAGCACGAGGACGGTCACTCGCATGTGATCAGCGCCACCGTGCCCAACTGCCGCTCGTACGATCCAGCATTCGCCTACGAGCTTGCCGTGATCATCCAGCATGGCCTCAAGGCCATGTACGTCGACAACCAGGACGTCTGGTACTACCTCACGGTCTACAACGAGAACTATCCGCAGCCGCCGATGCCGGCCGGCATCGAGTCCGGAATCATCCAGGGCATGTACAAGCTGCGCAGCGCCGAGCAGCCGGCGCAGGCGCACGTGCAGCTGCTCGGCTCCGGCTGCATCCTGCGCGAGGTGATCGCCGCCGCCGAACTGCTGCAAGCCGAGTGGGACGTCAGCAGCGATATCTGGAGTGTGCCGAGCTTCACCGAGCTGGCGCGCGATGGCCGCCAGACCGAGCGCTGGAATCTGCTGCATCCCACCGAGGAACCGCGGCAGAGCTACGTGCAGCGCTGCCTGGGTGGTGCCACGGGCCCGGTGATCGCGTCCAGCGACTGGGTGCGCAGCTGGCCCGAGCAGATCCGCGCGTATGTTCCGGGGGCCTACCATGTGCTCGGCACCGACGGCTTCGGCCGCTCGGACAACCGGCCGGCGCTGCGCGACTTCTTCGAGATCGACCGCCGCTGGATCGTCGTCAAGGCCCTCAGTGCGCTGGCCGAGCAGAAGCGGATCCCGCTGGAGCGCGTCGCGCAGGCGATCAAGATCTATGGCATCAAGCCGGAACGCCCGGCGCCCTGGACCGTATAAGAGGAGAAAGCGCTCATGAGCAACATGAAGGTCGCAGTGCCGGACATCGGTGGCTACAAGGACGTGCCGGTGATCGAGCTGCTGGTCAAGGACGGCGACAGCGTCGACAAGGACGCGCCGCTGCTGGTGCTCGAATCCGACAAGGCGACGCTGGAGGTGCCGGCGCCGGCCTCCGGCATCGTGCGCGGCCTCAAGCTCAAGCTCGGCGACAAGGTGTCGCAGGGCAGCGCGATCTGCGAGCTGGAAACGGCCGAAGGCGGTGACGAAGCCGCAGCGGATGCCGCCCCTGCGGAAGCCGAAGCGGCGCGTACGGCGCAGAAGCAGGACGCAGCGGCCGGGGCTGCGGCACAGGACAACGGCAAGGCCAAGGCCCAGGCGCCGGCGCAGGCACAAGTCGCCTCGGCGCCGGACGGCGGCGCCGGCAGCATCGAGGTCAAGATTCCCGACATTGGCAGCTACAAGGACGTGCCGGTGATCGAGCTGCTGGTCAAGGACGGCGACAGCATCGACAAGGATGCGCCGCTGCTGGTGCTCGAATCCGACAAGGCGACGCTGGAAGTGCCGGCGCCGGCCTCGGGCACCGTGCACAAGCTGCGGCTGAAAGTCGGCGACAAGGTCTCGCAGGGCGACGCGGTGTGCACGCTGATCGGCGCCGCCGCCGGCGAGGTCGCGCCGGCGCCGACCGCGGCGGCGGGCAACGAAGCGCCGCCGCCGGCCGAACCGGCGGCGAAGGCCACGCAGGCGGTGACCAGCGATGCCGCACCGCTCGCGCCCAGCAGCACCCAGCCAACGGCCGCGAACAAGACGGACGCCGACGAGGTGCCTTATGCCGGCCCGGCGACGCGCAAGTTCGCGCGCGAGCTGGGCGTCGAGCTGGCGCAGATCAAGGGCTCCGGCCGCCGCGGCCGCATCCTCATCGAGGACGTGCAGGACTTCGTCAAGAACCGCCTCGCGCAGCCGGCGGCGGCGACCGGCGGCAGTGGCATACCGGCGATCCCGGCGGTGGACTTCGCGCAGTTCGGCGAGATCGAAACCAAACCGCTGGCTCGCATCCGCAAGATCTCCGCAGCGCACCTGCACCGCGCCTGGCTCAACGTGCCGCACGTCACGCAGACCGACGAGGCCGACATCACCGACCTCGAAGCCTTCCGCAAGGCGATGAGCGGGGAATCCGCCGGCGGCGGCGGGCCCAAGCTGACCCTGCTGCCCTTCGTCATCAAGGCCGTCTGCGCGGCCATCAGGCACTATCCGGAATTCGCCAGCTCGCTGGCTCCGGACGGCGAGAGCCTGATCATGAAGAAATACCTGCACATCGGCTTCGCCGCCGACACGCCCAACGGCCTGGTGGTGCCGGTGGTGCGCGATGCCGACAAGAAAGGCATCGTCGACCTGGCCAAGGAAACCGCGGAGCTGGCCAAGAAGGCGCGCGACGGCAAGCTCAAGCCCGACGAGATGCGCGGCGGCTGCTTCTCGATCTCCTCGCTCGGCGGCATCGGCGGCGGCGTGTTCACGCCGATCGTCAACGCGCCCGAAGTGGCGATCCTCGGGGTTTCCAGGAGCGTGATGAAGCCGGTCTGGGACGGCCATGCCTTCCAGCCGCGGCTGATGTGCCCGCTGTCGCTGTCGTATGACCATCGCGTCATCGACGGCGCCTATGCGGCGCGATTCATCGTGCTGCTCGGCAAGCTGCTTGGCGATCTGCGGCGTCTGGCGCTGTGAGGCGCGCCCTCGCGCTGGCGCTGAGCGTGCTGGCGGCGCTGCTGCTCAACGGCTGCGCCGGCAGCGGCAGCCAGGCGACGCCGTCGGCGTCGGCCTTGGCCGCCGATGCGGCCATCAATCCGCTGGCCGAGCGCTACGTGCGTCTGGTGCTGGCGCTCGGCGTCCGCGACGCCGGCTATGTCGACGCCTACTACGGACCTTCACACTGGCAGGATGAGGCGCGGCTGCAGAACCTGCCGCTGGCGAAGATCTACAACGAGGCGGCGGCGCTGTCGCGGGCGCTGGCGGTGCAGAAGCTGCCGGACGATCGCCTGCTCGAAGCGCGCCGCCGCTATCTGCTCGCCCAGATCGACGCGCTGCTGGCGCGCGCCGAACAGCTGCAAGGCATCCTGCTCAGCTTCGATGACGAGGCGCGTCGCCTGTATGGCGTGACGCCGCCGCGCTACGACGAAGCCGAGTTCGACGATGCCCTGAGGCGACTGCACAAGCTGCTGCCCGGCGAGGGCACGCTGGCCGAGCGCTACAACCGCTTCGTCGACCGCTTCAACGTGCCGCCCGATCAGCTGGAGCCGCTGATGCGCGAGGCGATCGGCGAGGCGCGCCGCCGCACCGTGGCGCATATCGAGCTGCCGGATGCCGAGCGCTTCGAGTTCGCGCAGGTGCGCGGCCAGCCGTGGACGGCGTACAACTGGTACCAGGGCGGCTATCTGAGCCGCATCGAGGTCAACACCGACTTTCCGGTGTCGGTGCGCGGCCTGATCGCGCTGGCGGCGCACGAGGGCTATCCGGGCCACCACGTCTACAACGCATTGCTGGAATCGCGGCTGGTGCGCGGCCGCGGCTGGATCGAATACACGGTGTACCCGCTGTATTCGCCGCAGTCGCTGATCGCCGAGGGCTCGGCCGATCTCGGCGCCGGCCTCGCCTTCGCCGGCAGCGACTATCTGCGCTTCGAGCATCGCCTGATCGAGCGTGCCGGCCTGCCGAAGAAGGAGGCCGACCGCTATGACGAGGTGCAAGGACTGATCTATCAGCTGCGCGGTGCGCCGATCGAGATCGCGCATCGCTATATCGACGGCCAGCTGTCGCGCGACGAGGCGCTGGGCTGGCTGCAGCGCTACGCGCTGCTGTCGCCGGAGCGCGCGGAACAGCGCCTGCGCTTCATCGAGCAGTATCGCAGCTACATCATCAACTACAGCTACGGCGAGGAGCTGGTACGGCGCTGGCTGCTGCGGCCGATGTCGGCGCAGCTCAGCGAGTCCTCGCGCTGGAAGCGCTTCGAGACCCTGCTGAGCGAGCCGCATACGCCGGCGGATCTGCTGGTCGATTAGGGCCTGTTAACGCGATGGCCCGCGGCGGCGGCATCGAAACTGCGAGTGACAGCCAGCCGGTGACAACGCCGGCGAGCATGAGGGCAAGCAATGGACGCGCGACACCAGCTGAGCATGACGGTGCTGATGACACCGGATATGGTGAATTTCTCCGGCAAGGTCCACGGCGGCCACATCCTCAAGCTGCTCGACCAGGTGGCCTACGCCTGCGCCGCTCGCTACGCCGGCTGCTACGTCGTCACGCTGTCGGTGGACCGCGTGATGTTCCGCCAGCCGATCCATGTCGGCGAGCTGGTGACCTTCCTGGCCTCGGTCAACTACACCGGCCGCAGTTCGATGGAAGTCGGCATCAAGGTCGTCGCCGAGGATATCCGCGGCAATGTCGTGCGCCATGCCAACAGCTGCTTCTTCACCATGGTCGCCGTCAACGAGCAGGGCGAGCCGGTCACGGTGGCGGCACTGCAGCCGCAGACGCCGGATGAGATCCGCCGCTTCAAGGCCGGTGCGGCGCGCCGCCGGCAGCGGCATGAGCCTGATTCTCCGGCTTAAGTCAGAAACTGGCGGGTGTTCAGCTGTAGGACCGGTTGTTAGACTCGGCCGGCCATGAACCGTCCGCTCTTTGTTTTCATCACGACGCTCGCTTTCGTTTCGCCGCTCGCAGTTGCGCAGACCGGCAACGTTCAATACATCTCAGACGACATCGCCATCACGCTGCGCGATGCACCGCGCAACGACGCTGCTGTCATCGGCAGCGTGCGCAGCGGCCAGAAGCTGGTGGTGCTGCAGAAGCTCGGTGCCGACAGCTTCGCGCAGGTGCGCACCAGCGACGGCCGCGAAGGCTGGCTGACCGCGCGCTATCTCACCTCTTCGCCGGCGGCCAAGGACCGCGTGGTCCAGATCAAGACCGAACTCGATGCCGCGCAGGCGCAGATCAAGTCGCTGCAGGCCGAGCTCAAGAGCACCAAGGATCAGCTCGACAAGGCGCGTCCCGCGCTGGAAGTGTCGCGTGACAACGAGCGGCTGAAGGTCGAGCTGGCCGCCAAGGAACAGGAGAGCGGCGAACTGGTGCAGCGCTACGATCAGGAACGCGCGCACCGCGCCACCTTGCTGACCGGCGCCGGCCTGGCCGGTGGTGGCGTGTTGGTCGGCCTGTTGCTGCCGTGGCTGCTGCAGGGCCGGCGCCGGCGGCGGCGCGGCGACTTCTGAAGCCGGACGCAGCGCGCCCGCCGGGCGTCGCCATAGCCGCCTGACGCCGTGGCCGACAGGCTCTAAGCTTCGCCAATGGACTTCTATCATCTCGACAACGGTCACCCGCCGCATCGGCTCGACGCGCAAACGGCAGAGCTGCCGACCGACGGCTTCGTCTGGATCGACTGCGTGCGCACCGAGGCCCAGGGCTGGGAGCGCACGATAGAGCGGCTGCTGAAGCTGACGATCGACAGCCAGCATGTTGACGACAGCCACAACCCGCAGCATCCGTCGTTCTTCGACGGCACCTGCGATTACGACATGGTGATCTTCCAGGGCCTGGGTCCCGGCGAGACGCCGCTGCCGATCGAGACGCGCTCGACGGCGATGTTCATCTTTCCGCGCGTGCTGGTGACGGTGCGTGCCGCCGACAGCCAGAGCCTGCTGCGCGTGCGCGAGCGGCTGTTCGATGGCCGCCAGAAATCGCCGGGCTCGCCGCTGCGGCTCGCGCATCTGATCCTCGACGCCATCGTCGACCGTTTCCTGCATATCCGCGAGCCGATGGCGCAGCGCCTGACGCAGTTGCAGGATGATCTGCTCGATCCGCGCGAGCCGATGGAGGACTGGCGCGCGCTGCTCGCCGGCCGCAAGCAGGCGCGCAAGCTCGAAGCGCTGTGCGAGGCGCAGATCGAGGCGCTGGATGCCTGGCGGCGCAACACCATCCACGACTGGGATGGCGGCTTCGAGGTGCGCATGCGCGATCTGAACGAGCACGTCCATCGCGTGCTCGGCTATGCCACCGGCCAGGAGCGCGATCTGGAAGCGGCGGTCGAGCTGCATTTTGCCTCGGTCGCGCATCGCACCAACAAGATCGTGCGGACGCTGACCGTGCTGTCGGCGATTTTCTTCCCGCTGACATTGATCACCGGTATCTATGGCATGAACTTCGAGTACATGCCCGAGCTGCACTGGGAGCACGGCTACTTCTATGCGCTCGGGATGCTGATCACGATCGGCGGCTCGCTGTACTGGTACTTTCGCAGCCACAAGTATTTGTGAGCCTACAGGGAGCTTTGATGCGGTCCGATCCGTCGATACCGGCGCTGCGCCTGCTGTCATGCGCGGTACTGCTGCTGCTGCTGGCTGCCTGCGGCACGGTTCGCAATACCGTTACCGTGCCGGTCGACAACAAGGCGCTGCCGAAACAGATGCTGCTGATGGCGGTGGCGGTGAACTCCACCGCAAAGAACGAGGATGCGCAGCGCTACAACCAGCAGCTCAAGGCGCTGGCGCAGCGGCAGCTCATCGACGCCGTGCGCGCCAAGGGCGGGGTCTGGCTGTCGCCGCCGGCCAAGGGGCCTATCGTCGTGACGACCATCGACGCCGACTACGGCAACCGCGGCCTGCGCCTGATCCCGCCACTGTTCCGCGGCAACCACGGCTCCGGGCTGATCCGCGTCGACATCCAGCTGCGCGCTGCCGACGGCCATGTGCTGTACGCCACGCATACCGAAGGCACGCTCAAGCGCGGCTTTCTCGGTGGCGACATCCTCGCCGTCGGCGAGCGCACGGTGAAGCAGGCGGTCGAGAACTTCGCCGCGCGGCTCTGAAGCCTGCCGCCCGCCTGCGCGTGCTCAGTCGGCGCGGAAGCTGCGATGGCAGGAGCCGCAGACCGCGGCGGTCTGCTTGACCTGCGCGCGGACCGCCGCGAGATCCTGGCCGGCTACCGTCGCTGCCAGCTGCTTCGATTCCGCCGACAACTGCTCGATCAGGCCGTCGAACTTGGCGCGGTCCTTCCAGATGTTGGCCAGCGCATCCGTATCGATGCCGGCTTCGCTGCCGCTGCCGGCCGGGAACCAGCCGGCCTGCAGCGGCGCCGTGGCCTCGATCGTCTGTGCCGCCTCGGCCAGTACGGCGAGCTCCGGCGTCGGGCTCTTGAGCTGCGCGTTGAGCGCCTTCATCGCCGAGCCCATCTTCTTGTAACCGGCCTGACGCTGTTCGATCGCCGCTGGAGGCGCCAGCGCGAGCGCGGCGGCGAGGCCTTCGCCGGCGACCAGCGTGCACAGGGCCATGGCGGTGGCGAATAGCGGAGCCGTGCGAGGCGGCGTCATGAATTTCATAGCGTGGCGGTCTGGCTGGGAAAAGTGGCGTAGAACAGCGCGCGCACCGGTGCTTGCGCATCGCGCGCCTGCTCGGCGGCGGTCTGGCCGCGGCGGTTCCTGATGTCGAGCCGCGCCTTGTGCGCGGCCAGCAACTGCATCATCCCGCCGGTCTCGTCGTGGCCGCCACCGGACAGCAGCAGATGCAGCGCGGTCTGGCCGCTGTCGTTGACGACGTCGGGGTCCGGCGCCAGCTGCAGCGCCAGCCGCAAGGCCGCGAGCCGCGGTCCGGAGGCCGCGGCCAGCACCACCGTGCTGCCGTCCGGTGCGCGGTAGCCGGGCCGCGCGCCGGCGGCGACCAGCAGCCGCATAATCTCGGCATCGCCCTGTTCGGCGGCCAGCAGCAGCGGCGTCCGCAGCGGCCGCTGGTAATCGCCGCCCTTGAAGTTGGCCTCGAAGCGCATCTTCACCTGCCCGGCGCCGGTCGCCGCGTTCGGATCGGCGCCCTGCGCCAGCAGCAGCTTCACCAGTTGCGGCTGGCCGGCGAGCACCGCGGCGTGCAGCAGCTGGTTGCCGTTGCGATCGTAGGCGGACCGATCGGCGCGGCGCGCGATCATCAGCGCGGCGAAGGCATAGTCCTTCTGGTACATCGCCAGTTGCACCGCCGTGCTGCCGTCGCCGGCGCGGTGATCGGCGTCGCCGCCAAGTTCGAGCACCGTCAGCGGCGCCGCCGCCACGCCGCTCTTCAGCGCGAAGAACAGCGGCGTGAAGCCGCCCGGCGTCTGCCGGTTGATCTGCGCGCCCTGCGCGGCCAGCAGGCGGATGTTGTCGATGCGTCCGGCAGCCGCGGCGTGCATCAGCGGCGTCTGCTGTTGCGCATCGACGGCTTCGACGAGGGCGCCGGCGGCGATCAGCCGCTCCAGCAGCGGCGCCGGCGCGCTGCCGGCGCACAGCGCCAGCGGGGTGACGCCATCGCGGTCGGCGCGCCGCACGTCGGCGCCGGCATCGATCAGCGCCGCGACGATCTCGGGCTCGCCGTGCTGGCAGGCGAGCAGCAGCGGCGACACCGCGCCGCCGTCGACCGGCGCCCTGGCATCGAGCAGCAGCCGTACCATGCGCGGGTCCTGGCCCTCGACCGCCCAGGCCAGCGCGCCGGCGCCGCCGGCCTGCAGCGCGGCGGGATCGGCGCCGGCCTGCAGTCCTGCCTGCGCCGCTGCCAGGTCGCCGCTGCGGATCGCGTCGAGCAGGGCCTGCTCGGCGCGTCCGCCTGCCGCGCCCAGCGACGGCAGCAGCGCCAGCAGCAGCGCGGCCAAGCGGGGCAACAGTGAAGGCGGGCGCATGAGCTCAGGCTCGCAGCTCGTGCAGCACACCGCTACTGTCGCCGAAGCGCTCGATGTCAATGCCGAGCGTCTGCATCATCGTCAGCATCAGATTGCACATCGGCGTGTGCTTGGCGACGGCGAGGTGGCGGTTGCCGCTCAGGCCGCCGCCGGCAACGATCACCGGCAGGTTCATGTGGTCATGCTCGTTGGGCTCGCCGAGGCTGGAGCCGGCCAGCACCAGCGTCGAATCCAGCAGCGTGCCCTCGCCGTCGCGCGTCGCGCTCATCCGCTGCAGGTAGTAGGCGAACTGCTGCATGTGCAGGCGGTTGATCAGGGCCAGCTTGGCGATCTTGTCGCTGTCGCCGCCGTGGTGGCTGAGCATGTGATGGGCGTCGGTGACGCCGATCTCCGGATAGCTGCGGTTGCTCAGCTCGCGGCCGAGCATGAAAGTGCCGACGCGCGTCAGATCGGTCTGCATCGCCAGCACCTGCAGATCGATCATCATCCGCACGTGATCGCTGAACGAATCCGGGATGCCGGCCGGCCGGCTCATCTCGCCGGCGTCGACGGCGCTGCTCCGCCGCGCCTTGGCGATGCGCCGCTCGACGTCGCGGATCGCCTCCAGGTATTCGTCGAGCTTGCGGCGGTCGTTGGCGCCGAGCCGCGTCGACAGCCGCGCCGCGTCGTCGCGAACGAAATCGAGGATGCTGCTGCGGCGCTGCAGCTGGGCCTGGCGGCTGCGCTCGTCGAGCGCGTCGCCGTCGCCGAACAGGCGCTCG